>CAYUOL010000037.1:0-30913 GCA_964446345.1 uncultured Iamiaceae bacterium
ACACCACCCTCTCAAGGTGGCGGCACGGGTTCGAATCCCGTTGGGGGTACCAAGAGTCGCTGTTGCGGCGTCGGACCTCGATGCGTCCCCTCGGGCCCGTGATGGCGCGTGTCGCTGACCGGGGTCAGCGCAGGACCGACCCATTCGGGGCGCCCATGTGCGAGCATCCGGCAGTGCTCGACGGATTGGACGACGTGGACTGGGCAGCGCTGTCACACGCGTACGGCTCCGCGGCAACGGTGCCTGACGGCCTGCGCAAGCTGGCGGCCGGCGACGTCGACGTCGTCGGCTGGCTGGAGATGTCGATCAACCACCAGGGGTCGGTCTACGACTCGACGGCGCCGGCGGTTCCGTTCCTGGTCGAGATCCTCGAGGAGGCGACCGATCTCGCTCTGATCATGGAGGTGCTCGGGCTGCTCCGGTCGATCGGCATGGCTCGGCCGCCGACGCCAGCACACATCGAGTTGCGTCGGCGAGCTCACCGGTCGGCTGATCCGGGCCGCAACGAGTCGGCGCTCGATGAGCTCCAACGTGTCTGGGAGTTGAACGCCTACGCCGTACAGGACGCGCTGAGCGCATGCTCGGAGCAGCTCCTGGATCTCTACCTCCGTCTGAGCGCAGCCGAGGCGCAGATGGCAGTCACGCTCGTCATCGCCCGCTGCCACCGTGGGGCTCGTTCCGTCGTACCGAGGGTGGGCGCACTCATCGATCGAGAGGACGATCCCGACCTCCGAGCCTCCCTGTGGGCGGCGCATGCCGAGGTCATCGAGGGGCTGGAGGGCGCCGCGCGCGCGGACGCCATCGACGCCCTCGCACAGGCGGCGAACGACGACCCCGACCCTCTGGTACGGGTCATCTGCTTGCAGGGCTATGCCCGACACCGAATCGACGCCGGCGAGGTTCGGGACGTCGAAGTGTTCACCGACGACCTCGCGATGACGGTAGGGCGGTGGGAGGCATCGCCATGGAGCCATGAGGAGGACTGGAACGACCGTTCGGCGCTCGCTGGCGACCGGCGAGCGCAGTCGAACGTGCTGCGACGATTGATGGATGCCGGTGAGTCGCGGTCGATCATCGACGCGCTCCACCACCATTGCACGTGGCGCGATGTGGGCGACGACCTCGTCGCCGGCGTCGCATCCTTCTGCCAGGACGACGGCAGTCATGCTCGGCTCGATCGCTGGCGGGCGGCGACGTTCCTCGGATCGTGGGGTGCTGGCGCGCGCTCCGTTGCTGACGCGTTGGTCCCGATGTGCTGCGCTGAGGAGAATGTCGCCGCGGCGGCCCTGAGATCCCTTTGCCGATTGGAGGACCCACGGGCGGCGCGGCTGTTCATCGACGCAGTCGACAACCGCGCACTGGAGTCGGTCCGCTCGGCGCTCCCCGCTCTGGCACTGGACGATGAGTTGCTCGACCTCGTCGCGCTGCTGGTCGACGGCCGCGCCGAGCTCGACCCGGGCGACGAGCCGTTTCGGATCGACACAACGAGCGATCTCGCATTGCGCGCGCTCGGTCGTGCGGGCCCGCGGTCGGCGCGTCACGTCGACTTGATCGCGAGCCGGCTGTTCTCCGACCGCGTCGAACACGTGCGAGCGGCCATCGAGGCGCTGGGGAGCATCGGCGAAACCGCCAGGCCGGCGGTCCACGAACTGCACCGGTGGTTCCGAGATCCGTTCGACCGCGACGTCGCGATGGACGACCGCTTCCCACTGCTCCTGGCCGGCATCGCAGTTCGATCGTGGCTCCAGATCGGCGGCGATGCGAGCGTCGTCACCCCGAACGTGATCGACGCTCTCATCGCCGACCGCCATTTCGCCGTGTTCGACATCCTCGGTGCACTCGGGTCGTCGGCCTTGCCGTACGTGCCGTACGTCGTCAGCCGGCTGGACGACTTCCCTCACCCTGATGGCGCACTCGCTCGGTGGAGGATCACGGGCGACCCGGGACCGGCGTACGAGACGCTGCTCGAAGCGGCGAGGCGACCGGCGTTGCAGCGCCGTTCCGTCGAGGTGATCGAACGGATTGCCTCCGCGGCCGGGCACGCGCCCCCTGAGGTCACGGCTTTGCTCGAGCAGATCATCGGGCTCGCCCGCCGCCCCAACGCGCCCGAACGCTTCAGCGAGAAGAGCAACGTCGTGTGGGACGACGAAGCCGTTCTGCTGCTGGCGCGACGCATGGTCGCCTGACGGAACCAGGATCGCGACGGGTGCCCGGCCCCTGGCCGGTCGGGCTAGCGTCGGCGTCGTGGGCCAGCGGGCCCAGGTGGGAGTGATCGACGTGAACGTGGGCCCGACAGAGCTGCTCATCCTGCTCATCATCTTCCTGATCGCGGTCGGGACGGTCGCGGTGATCGCGCTCGTGCTGCGCGCGGGGAAGCGACCGTGCCCCGCATGCCAGACGCCGATCAGCGACAAGGCAACCGTGTGCCCGCAGTGCCGCACGTTCATCGGGTAGCGCCGCTTCTCTCGCTGCGCACATCGATGGGCGGGGACCGTCACCGATCGACGCGTGCGGTCGGTGCGGCTCCGGCACGCGCCTCGTTGCGTGTGGCACGGTGACGAGCGCCAGGGGCCGGAGCCGACGGAGGACGTCATGATCGAAGTGCAGGACCGCATCGACACCGCGGACGGCCCGCTGGGCATCGCCACCGTGCGGCCCGACGGGCCCGGGCCCTTCCCCGTCGTCGTCTCGTTCCACCACGGCCCCGGTCTGGACGAGGGGTCGAAGCAGGCGATGAAGCGGATCGCCGAGTGGGGCTACTACGTGGTGTGCCACGACCGCTACCACCGCGACGCCGAGTGGCTGGTGATCGACCGCGCGACGGCGTCGGCGGAGGACCAGAAGCGCTTCTTCGAGATCTTCGTCGGCACGACCGACGAGATGGTGGCGGCCGACCTCGCCGCCGTGCTGGCGCATGTCGACGCCGATCCGGCCGCTCGCCCCGCGCCGATGGGAGCGATCGGCTACTGCATCGGCGCCCGATCGGTGCTCCGCGCGCTGGCTGCCGACCCTGCGCGCTTCCGCGCCGGGGTGGCGCTGCACCCGTCGCGCTGCACCACGGAAGAGGTGGACTCGCCCCATCTCGACGTGCCGAGCTACGACGGGTGGCTCTACGTCGCGTTCGGCGCCGACGACACCATCCAACCGCCGGCCGACAACACGGCGCTCATCGACGCGACGAACGCACTCGCCCACGGCGAGGCCGAGATCCTCGCGGGAGCCAACCACGGGTTCGCCGTGCCGGGCGCGAGCTACCACGAGGCCGCGGCGGAACGGTCCTACGCCCGGGCTCGCGAGGTCTTCGCGCAGGCGCTCCAGGGCGCGACGCCCTGACGCGCCGGCATCGGCCGGACAGACGGCTCAGGCCGGCTCGCCGCCGGCGAAGGCGAGGATGTCGCCGCGGCCGATCTGGGTGAGGAGGCTGGCCGTGTCGAGGTAGATGCGCTCGTTCGTGATGCGGTCGCCGTCGAAGAAGAACACCGCGATCACGGGCACCCGGAAGCTCTTGCCGGTCGGGGCCATGCCGTAGAGCTCGCCGAGGTTCGTGCCCAGCAGGTCGAACTCGGTGACGACCGAGTCGTCGGCGAAGTGGTAGCGCACGTTCTCGTGCCGCTGGTCGGGGAACGCCGTGCGCTGCCGGCGGTGGTACGCGAGCACCTCCTCGTCGCCGTCGTAGACCTGCCCGGTCGCCATGATCTCGTAGCGCGGGTGCCCCGCGAACGTCGCCAACGTGACGTCGAAGTGCTGCTCGACCTCGGAGCGGAAGTGCTCCTCCAGTCGCGCGAGGCGGCGCTGGCGCAGGTCGTCGGCGGTGTCGGTCGCAGTCATGCTGGCTCCTCGGATCGGACTCGGGCTGGCCGTCGGCAGCAGGGCGCGGTCAGGAGCGCGGGACCTCGCTCCACGGGAGGACCTTGTCGACGCGCACGTCGCCCGGCAGCCCGAGGACGCGCTCGCCGAGGATGTTCTTCGCGATCTCGGTCGTGCCGCCCTCGATCGAGTTGGCCCGGGCCCGCAGGAACGCCTGGGTCGGGTCGCCCCACATCATCGCCCGCTGGGGTCGCTCCATCGGGTAGCCGCTGGGCTTGAGCATGCCTTCGGCGCCGAGGATGTCGACGGTCAGCTCGCTGATCGCCTTGTTGAGGTCGGCCGAGAGGATCTTGCCGATCGATCCCTCGGGTCCGGGGGTGCCCTTCGCTCGCAACTGGCCGGCGCGGATGTTCGTGAGGCGCAGCACCTCGGCCTTGATCCAGATCGGTCAACCGATCGCGCTGCACCGGGTCGGTGCGTTCGGACGCCTTCCACACCTTCACGGCCTCGCCGATGAAGCCACCGCCCCGCGGCGGCGTCTGGCCCCCGATGCTGACGCGCTCGTTCATGAGCGTCGTGAGCACGACGCGCCACCCGTCGCCCGGCTCGCTCAGCCGGCCGCTGTCGGGCACCCGCGCGTCGGTGAAGAACACCTCGTTGAACTCGGCCTCGCCGGTGATCTGGTAGAGCGGGCGCACCTCGACGCCCGGCGAGTGCATGTCGATGACGAAGTAGGTCATGCCCTTGTGCTTGGGCTGCGACGGGTCCGTGCGGGCGACGAGCATGCCCCAGCGCGCGAGGTGGGCCAGCGTGGGCCAGACCTTCTGCCCGTTCACGACCCACTCGTCGCCGTCGCGCACGGCACTGGTGCCGAGCGCCGCGACGTCGGAACCGGCACCGGGTTCGCTGAACATCTGGCACCACACCTCTTCGCCGGTGAAGAGGGGCCGGAGCAGGCGGGCCTTCTGCTCGTCGCTGCCGTGGGTGACGATGGTGGGCGCCCCCATGCCGTAGCCGATCGGGTTGCGGGCGTAGGGATGGGGGCCGCCGGCGTCGGCGACCATCCCCTGGACGGTGCGCTGCAGCTTCGGGCTCAGCCCCAACCCGCCGCACCCCTCGGGGAAGTTCACCCAGGCGAGGCCGAGGTCGTACTGCGCCCCGAGGAACGCGACGGCGTCGCCCTTCGGGTCGTTCTCGCGCAGCAGCTGCTCGGTGCGCTCGCGCACCAGCGCTTCGTCGGCGGTGACGTCGGTGGCGATCGTGGTGTCGCTCATTGCGTGGCTGCTCCCCATCCCCCGGGCCCCCCGGGAACGTTCGACCTCGCCAGGTTAGGAGGCCGGCCGAACGACGGTGGGGCGCATCGGACATGATGGCGCCATGGCCCGACCGAACGTCCTGTTCATCACCGTCGACCAGTGGCGTGCCGAGTGCCTGTCGGTGGCCGGGCACCCGATCGTGCAGACGCCGAACCTCGATCGCCTCGCCGCCCGGGGCGTGCGCTTCTCGCAGCACTTCGCCAACTGCGCGCCGTGCGGTCCGAGCCGGGCGTCGCTGCTCACGGGGCAGTACCTCATGAACCACCGCTCGGGGTTGAACGGCACGCCGCTCGACGATCGCTTCACGAACATCGCTCGGGAGGCACGTCAGCTCGGGTACGACCCGATCTTGTTCGGCTACACCGACACGAGCCTCGACCCGCGGACCTTCGACGACCCCGACGACCCGAAGCTGCGCACCTACGAGGGCGTGCTGCCGGGGTTCAGCGAGGGGCTCACGATGCCCGAGCCGTTCGTCCCCTGGCTCGAGCACCTGCGAGCCAACGGCTACGAGGTGGGGGAGGGGCACGAGGCGGCGTTCGCCCCCGATCCGGCGTTCGTCGACGACGCGCACGGATCGACGTGGGCCCCGGCGCAGTTCGCCGCCGAGCACAGCATCAGCGCCTTCCTGACCGACACGATGCTGGCGCACCTCGAGGGCGCCGAGGACGGGTGGTTCGTGCACGCGAGCTACCTCCGGCCCCATCGGCCCTGGCGCGCGACGCGCGCCCACCACGACCGCTACGACGCGGCGGACATGCCGATGCCCAACCGGCTGCCGACGTCCTGGGACGAGGCGGCGCGGCACCCCTTCCTGGCGTCGGTGCTGCGGCTCGGCTTCGTGCGCGCGCCCGAGGACGAGCGCGAGCAGCGGCAGAACGTGGCCACGTACTTCGCGCTCATGAACGAGGTCGACGACGAGATCGGGCGCGTCCTCGACTGGCTCGACGCGAGCGGCCACCGCGACGACACGCTCGTGCTGCTCACCTGCGACCACGGCGAGCAGCTCGGGGACCATTGGCTGCAGGAGAAGCTCGGGTGGTTCGACGAGTCGTACCGCATCCCGCTGATCGTCTGCGACCCGCGACCCGAAGCCGTCGCGACCCGGGGCACCGTCGTCGACGCGTTCACCGAGAACGTCGACGTGATGCCGACGTTGCTCGACTGGCTCGGCGTCGACGACCTGCCGCTGCAGTGCGACGGGCGCAGCCTGCTGCCGTTCGTCCGCGGCGAGCCGCCGACCCACTGGCGCGACGAGGTCCGGTGGGAGTTCGACTTCCGCATCCCGCAGCTGCGCCCGCACCCGATGGGCATGCGCATGGACCAGGCCAACCTCTCGGTGGTGCGCACGGCCGACCGGAAGTACGTCCACTTCCCGACCCTGCCGATGGTGCTCGAGGACCTCGTCGAGGATCCGCAGGAGCGACGCGACGTCAGCACCGAGGCGCGCTACCGCGACGACGTCCTCGCCATGAAGGACCGCATGCTGAACTGGCGGATCGAGCACGCGGAGCGGGGGCTCGGCAACCTGATGCTCACGGCGGCCGGCGTCTACGAGGGCCGCGACTGGCCCCGGTAGCGCCGTTCCGGCGGCGCGTCAGGGCGTCACGGGGATCTGCTCGTCGAGCCAGTCGAAGATGCGCTGGGCGCGCAGGCGGTTGGCGGCCGGCTCGCAGTGCCCGTCGGCGCCCTCGTCCGTCGTGAAGGAGACGATCGCCTTCGGGCCGGGCAGCTTCTCGTAGAGCTCCTTCGGCTGACCGGGCCAGAACTGCTCGTGGTCGGGGTCGGTGACGAGCACGGGGCACTCGATGGCGGCGATCACCTCGTCGGTGAGCGACATCTGCTGGGCGCGGGTGAAGACCTCGAACGCCGAGTCGGTGCCGTAGGGGCGGAACCGCAGTGCCGCCATCGCCCGCAACTGGCGCGACACGCGCTCGCTCATGTGCATGTTGCGATCGAACTTGGCCTGGTCGCCGGCGTCGAGCAGCTTGACCATGCTGTGGGGCAGGTGGTCGAGCATCGTCGTGCCGACGTCGAGCACACCCGGGTCGGCGACGGCCGCCGCGATGCGATGCTCGAAGGCGACCGCCCGCGGCACCCAGTACCCGCCTTGGCTGACGCCGAGCAGCGCGATGCCATCGGCGCGGACGTCGTCGCGCGTCAGGAGGTGATCGACGACGGGGGTGATGACCTTCTCCCAGTCGGCGCGGAACCAGAGCTGCTGGCGCACCATCGCGGCGTTCTGGCCCGGGCCGTCGAAGACCAGCGCGTTCCACCCACGCTCGAGCGCCGCCGCCACGCCCTGCACCCAGGCCGCGAAGGGGCCGCCGTCGCTGCCGTTGTTGAAGATCAAGGTGCGGCGGGGTTCGCCCACGGCCCCCGATCGGAAGAACCACCCGGGCAACGTGGTGCCCTCGTACGGGATCTCGACCGGCTCGCCGCCCGGCTCGTGCAGCTCGCAGAAGCGGTCCCAGCACGAGCGGCTCTGCTCCCACAGCTCGGCGAAGGACGGCGGCTGCTCGGCGGCGTCGGCCTGGTACGACGCGATGCTGAAGTAGGTGGAGGCGCGGAGGTACGCCTCGGCGGCGCTGACCGTGTGCCCGGCTGCCGCGCTCTCGTCGGCGCCGGCCTGGATGCGAGTTGCGGTGCTCGTCCACGCCGCCACCCACGAGGCGGGCTTGTGCGCGTTCACCTGGTCGATCGCCGCGAGCACCTCGCCGGCGTCGGCCGCGCCGTACGCCGAAGCGCCGAGGGCGATGAGGCTGAGGAAGTTGAGGTCGTCATCCTTGAAGAACGCATGCACGGTTCGGCTGCTCCATCGGGTCGAGGTTCGCGGCCCGGACCCGTGGGGGGGTGTCGGCCCGGTGCGTTCGTACCTTCCCGGCGCGATCCCGGCCAGTCGCGCGCCGGTGCGACGACGGAGCGGCGCGTCATCACCGTGAAGGCCATGCGGTACGTTGGCGCGCTTCCAGCATCGGGGACAGAGGAGACGGCAGTTGCGAAACCACCAGATGTCGCGCGCGCGGATCGGACGATCGCTGGCGGTGCCCCTCGCCGCCCTGACCATCGTCGGCGCGGCCGCGTGCAGCTCGTCGTCCTCGACCTCGTCGACCACCGCGGCGCCCGGCACGACCCAGCCCGGATCGTCCACCACCGCGAAGACCGGCGGCAGCACGCCGGGGTCGACCCCCGGTTCGACGCCCGGCACCACGAAGGGCTCCACCCCGGGGACCGCCCCGGTGCGGCCGGCGTCGACCTGCGTGAAGGATCCCGACAAGGTGATCGCGACGCAGCCCACCGCCGCCTCGACCACCGCCGAGCTGCCGGCCGACCTCGTGAGCAAGCTCGACGCGGCGGCGCAGTCGTCCTTCAAGGAAGCCGCCACCCCCGGGGCGATCGTCGGTGTGCGCACGCCGCAGGGCACCTTCACGAAGGCCTACGGCGAAGCCGACCCCGACAAGAAGACGCCGATGGAGGTCGGGATGCACACCCGCATCGGCTCCGTCACGAAGACGTTCACCGGCACGCTCATCCTGCAGCTCGTGCAACAGGGCAAGCTCTCGCTCGACGACACGATCGACAAGTACGTGCCCGACGTGCCGAACGGCGACCGCATCACGATCCGCCAGCTCGCCGACATGACGAGCGGCGTCAAGAGCTACACCGCCGACACCAAGTTCACCGACATCTACTTCGCCAAGCCCGAGACGGTGTTCAAGCCCGACGAGCTGATCGCCGTCGGCCTCGCCGGCTCGCCCATCTTCGAGCCGGGCGAGAAGTTCAACTACTCGAACACGAACACCCTGCTGCTGGGCAAGGTCGTCGAGAAGATCACGGGGCAGTCCGTCGCCGAGGTGTTCAACAAGCAGATCCTCGAGCCGCTGAAGCTGACCAACACCAGCTGGCCGGGCGAGTCGACCGCGATCCCGACGCCGTACGCGCAGGGCTTCACGCTGCAGGGCGACACGGCCAAGCCCGACGCTCCGAGCAACGCCACCAACTGGAACCCGGCCTGGGGCTGGACCGCCGGCGAGATGATCTCGAACATGGGCGACCTGCTCACCTACGGGCGGGCCCTCGGCACAGGTCAGGGGATGCTCGACGCCCCGACGCAGAAGACCCGCCTCACCTCGTTCCCCGGAGAGGTGGGTTACGGCCTCGCCATGGGGTGCGTCGACGGCTGGGTCGGCCACACCGGTGAGCTGCCCGGCTACAACACGAGCGTCTTCTACGACACGACGACCGACACGACGGTCATCGTCCAGGTCAACAGCGACATCGCCTCGGGCAAGTGCGAGGAGTCGCCGACGCTGACGGACGACCCGGGCGACATCCCGTGCTCGGCTCCGGCCACCCGCATGTTCGTCGCGCTGTCGACCGCGCTGGGCCACACGTTCACGCCGCCGGCCGCGAAGTAGCAGCGCGCCCGCCAGCCCGCCCGCGGGCGGCGGCCGACGGGTAGGGTCCGCCGCCATGGCCTTTGCAACCGTCACGGGGTACTGCTGGCCGCAATCCGTCGTCGGGGGCGAGTGGGTCTCGGTCCACCTGTCGTCGGCAGGGGAGCGGCCCGTCGCGATCGAGGTGGCGCGCGTCGGCGCCGAGCGCACGGTCGTGTTCCGCGACGACCACGTGCCGGCGGGCGACCACCCGACCCCGACCGACGCCTCGAGCGCCGGGTGCGGCTGGCCGGCCGCGTGCACGATCGACGTCGACCCGTCCTGGCGCTCGGGGTACTACGAGGTCACGCTCGAGATCGACGTCGACGGGAAGCGGCGCCGCGGCCACGCGTTCTTCGTGGTGCGCCCGCCCACCGACGCCGCCACGGCGCCGATCCTGCTGGCGCTCGCCACGAACACGTGGCACGCGTACAACGACTTCGGCGGGAAGAACCTCTACAACGGCGGCACCACGGTGTCGCTGCAGCGGCCGATGTCACCGGGCTACCTGCACAAGCCACCGGGCCAGGGTCGCCGCGTGACGGTGCTGCACCCACCCGACCACCAGATGACCGCGCACGTGGGCTACCTCATGCTCAACCACCTGTCGCCCTGGGCGGGCTCGGCCGGGTGGCCCGACTGGGAGCTGCCGTTCCTGCAGTGGGCCGAGCGCGAGGGCTACGAGGTCGACGTGGTCACGAACGCCGACCTCGAGGACCACCCCGGCCTGCTCGCGGCTCCCCGCGACGGCGGCCACAAGCTCTACCTGTCGGTCGGCCACGACGAGTACTGGTCGGCACCGATGCGCGACACCGTGGAGGACTTCATCGCCGCCGGCGGCAACGCCGCCTTCTTCTCCGGCAACACGGCGTTCTGGCAGGTGCGGCTCGAGGACCACACCGAGCAGGGGCCGGCGGCGTCGATGGTCGGCTACAAGGCGCTGTTCAAGCGCGACCCCGTCTACGGCACCGATCGCAGCAGCGAGCTGACGAGCATCTGGTCGGACCACGAGACCGAGCGCCCCGAGAACCACATGACGGGGGTGAGCTTCTCGCGCGGCGGCTACCACCGCATCGGCAAGGTGGTCGCGCGCGGCGCGGGTGGGTACACCGTGCACCGGCCCGATCACTGGATCTTCGAGGGCGCCGACGTCAGCTACGGCGACCTGCTCGGCGCGGACGCGACGGTGGTCGGCTACGAGTGCGACGGCTGTGACTTCACCTATCGCGACGGGCTCCCGGTGCCGACCGGCGACGACGGCACCCCCGCGTCCTTCGAGATCCTGGGCACGGCGCCCGCCGCCCACTTCACGCGCGAGACCGCCCAGCGCCCGCCGGCGCCGAACGAGCCGTCCGAGCTCGAGTTCATCGCGTCACGACTGTTCGGCACGCGCGATCCGGCGGACGCCGAACGCATCGCCCATGGCCACGCCGTGCTCGGCAGCTACACCTCGGACGCGGGTGGCACGGTCGTGACGTCGGGGTCGACCGATTGGGCCCACGGCCTGACCGGGCGCAGCCCCCAGATCGAGCAGATCACCCGCACGATCCTCACGCGCCTGACCCGCTGATCGCCGCGCCGGGCTCGTGGTCACCGGCCCTGCGGGGGGACGAGGGCGAAGACGAGCGTCGCCGCCCCCAGGCCCGGCGGGAAGGGCGGTGAGGGCGGCGACGGTCAGACGCTAGCGAACGCAGCGTGGCTCCGCGTGGTCCGTCTGACCTGTTTCCTGGGTGATCCTCGGCTGGGCGCGCCCGCCCGACGTGAGCTGAACGGCAGCTGAACATAAGGTGGCCGGATGGGGAGAACCAACGGCGGATCGCTTTCGCGACGCGCGTTCATCGGTGGATCGCTCGGAGCGGCGGCCGGCGCGGTGCTCTGGACACCCGACCTCTGGAACCCCGCGCGGGCGAAGGCCCTGCAGGCCGTCGCCGGCACCGCCGCCAACCCCGCGGGCACGACGCTCGAGTCGACGATCGTGCTGGGGACGGGCTCCGGGTACGTGGCGCTGAAGGAGGGTCCGGGGTGGCCGACGCTCGAGCGCACCGAGCTGGCCGCCCTGCAGCCGGCGCGCGCCGGGGCGCGGGTGGGGCTGGCGGCCATCGTGCAGCTGACCGACGTCCACATCGTCGACGCCCAGAGCCCGGGCCGCGTCGAGTTCCTCGACCGCTACGGCGACCCGTACACGGGGGCGTTCCGCCCGCAGGAGACGCTGACCACGCAGGTGCAGGCCAGCATGGTGCAGCGGATCAACCAGGTGGCGCGCGGCCCCATCACGGGGCGCGCGCTCGACTGCGCGGTCTCCACGGGCGACAACATCGACAACCAGCAGACGAACGAGCTCGAGTGGTTCATGGCGGTGCTCAACGGCGGCAAGGTCACCGCCGACAGCGGGAAGCTCGGCGAGTACGAGGGCGTGCAGGCGCTCGGCTGGAACGACACGAACTACTGGCACCCCGATCCCGGCGTGGCGAGCGGGGAGTACGGCACCAAGGGCTTCCCGATGATCCCCGGGCTGCTCGAGTCGGCGATCGCGCCCTACGACTCCCAGGGGCTCAACATCCCGTGGTACTCGTGCTACGGCAACCACGACGGGCTCATCCAGGGCAACCTGCCCACGAGCGAGACCGCCGACGAGATCTTCGTCGGCAACCGCAAGATCACCGACCTCGCCCCCGGCACCCCTCCGCTGAAGTTCATCGGCGACATGCTCGGGCAGATCGCCGCGGTGAAGACGTCCCTCGATGCCGGTCAGGTCCCGAACCGCACGATCACCGCAGACGAGAAGCGGCGCACGATCAAGACCAAGGAGTGGGTGCAGGCGCACCTCGATCGGCCGGGCAAGGTCGGGCCGAAGGGCCACGGCTACACCGAGGCGCACCTCGAGGCACCCGCGCTCTACTACTCGTTCCAGATCGCGCCCGGGGTGCTCGGCATCAGCATGGACACGGGCGGCTACAACTCGGGGTCGATCGGGCAGATCCAGCTGGACTGGATGACCAACGAGCTGAAGAAGGCGCACTCGAGCGCGTTCGACGCGGCCGGCAACAAGATCAGCACGGGGGGGACCGACCAGCTGGTCCTGCTCTTCAGCCACTTCACCATCGGCACGATGAAGGGGGCGATCCCCGACCCGGCGCACCCGGGGGAGAAGCGCTACCTGAGCGACGAGCTCGTGGCCTACCTGCACCAGTGGCCGAACATCATCGGGTGGGTCAACGGCCACACCCACACCAACACGATCACCCCCGTCCCCGACCCGTCGGGCCGCACGGGCGGGTTCTGGGAGATCACGACCGCGTCGCACGTCGACTACCCGGAGCAGGCGCGCATCATCGAGGTCGTGGACAACGGCGACGCCACGATCTCGCTCGTGTGCACGATCCTCGAGCACGCGGCGCCGGTGACCCCCAAGTACGACGACCGCAGCCTGCTGGGCCTCGCGTCGATCTCGCGCGAGCTCTCGGCCAACGACGTCGGCGTCGACCAGAAGGCGCACCTCGGCCCGGTCGAGGCCCTCAACGTCGAGCTCGCGCTCAAGGCGCCGTTCGACCTGAAGAAGGCCGGGATCACCGGCGCCGCCTCGACCGCTGGTGGCACCGCGGTGCCCGGGACCGCGGCGACGAACGCGGCGGGGGCACCGGCGGCCGCATCGTCGTCGAGCAACACCGGGCTCGTGGTCGGGGCCGGCGCCGCCGTGGTCGTCGGTGCGGCGGCGGTCGGTGGCGCGGTCGCGCTGCGCCGCCGGAACGAGGCGGCGCCCGCCTCGCCCGCTTCTCCCGAGGAGTAGCCCGCGACCACCCGGGCTCAGTGCGCGTCGGCCCAGCTGGTGATGATGCTGGTGTCGGCGACGAAGCGCACCGGGGTCGCGGGGGCCCAGCGGGCCGCGGCCTCCTGCAAGCAGGCGTCCACGAGCGCCGCTGTCGCCTCGCCGTGCTCGACCGGTGCGTGCACGAGCAGCTCGTCGTGCAGGCACAGCACGATGCGCGCATCCAGGGCCGCCGCCCGCGCCCGCACCGTGACCGCCCACACCTTGAACAGCTCGGCGGCCGCGCCCTGGACCATCGCGTTGCGCCCGTAGCGGCCGCGAGCCGCCGCACGCGAGCGCGCGTCGCGCTCGGTCATCCCGCTCGTGTTGGTGGAGCCCATCGCGACGAGCCGTCCGCCGTCGGTGCGGAGGTCCTGCCCGACCTGGGCCCGGCGGTCCGCCTCCTCCAGGTAGCCCATGGCGACGGGGTAGGCCGCGCGCAGCCCTCGCAGAGCGGTCGCACCGTGGCCGGTGGTCTGCCCGTACATCGCCCCGAGCACCGCGACCTTCGCCGTCGCCCGGTCGACCCCGAGCGCGGCGGCGACCGGCGCGTACAGGTCGGGTTCGAGCGTCGCCCGTGCGAGCGCGGCGTCGCCGGCGACCGCGGCGAGCACACGCGGTTCGATCTGCCCGAGATCGGCGCGCACGAACACGTGGCCCGGCTCGGCCAGCACCGCGACGCGCATGTCCGCCGGCAGGTTGTGCAGCCCCGCGGATGCCGTCATGCGGCCGGCGGCCCCGTCGGAGGCGGACCACGCGCCCCGCAAGCGGCCGTCGGTGCCGAGGTGCTCGTCGAGCCACGCGTAGCCGTAGGTCGTCGCGACCCGCTCCGCCTTGCGCCACGTCAGCAGCGCTTCGACGATCGGGTGCACGTCGCGCAGCTCGCGCAGCCGCCCCGCCCGCGTGTCGGGCACCTCGATGCCGACCCGACGCAGCAACGATCGCACCTGCCCGGGGCTGCGCAGGTCGAAGCGCGCGTCCGCCGGCGCGTGGCGCAGCACCTCGGCGTCGCGCCGGTCGCGCGCGGCCGCGGCCTCCGCCTCATCCCGCGGCCGGGGCCCGACGAGCGCGGCGATCGTGCGCTCGGCCACCGCCCGGTCCATCGGGAGGCCGTCGACCGACATCTCGGCGCACAGCAGCTCGGCCGCGGATTCGGACCGCGCCGTGGCGGGCGCGTGGGGACGGTCGGGGATCTCGTCGAGCAGGAGCCGCTGGCGAGTGGCGACGTCGAGCGCCCGCGTCGCCCACCGCACGAGGCGCGCCGGGTCGCGGGCCCACTCGCCGCCGACCCAGTCGGGGCGCAGGTACCCGTCCGGGCGCACAGGATCGTCGGGGTCGCCGAGGTCGTGGTCGAGGTGGCTGAAGAGGTCCGGCGCCCGCTCGGTCGGGCGGGCGTCGAGGGGCAGGCCGTGCACCGCGGCCCAGGCCCGAGCGGGATCGGTCTTCCACCCCCCGAAGAGCAGGCGGTGGACCGCGGCGACGTCCCAGCACCGGGCCACGCGCAGGCCGGCAGCGACCAGGACGTCGGCGGTCGAGCGGGACCACCACACCCATCGTGGCTGCAGCTCGTCCTCGATCTCTCGCACGATCGCGGCGAGTGCTCGCGACCGTTCGGCGGCGGCCGGGGACGCGGCCGTCACGGCGAAGCCAGCCTCGCCCCCTGCGTGCGCCGCGGATCCGGGAGCGGTCGGGTGCGCCCCCCATGCGACGGCCAGCCCCGTGACCGGGGCGATGGCCAGCGCGACCAGGTCACCGCGGTCGACCCCGGCGGCGGTCAGCGCTCCGAGCACGGTGGACCCGGCCGCGTTCGCGCCGAGGGTCGTCCCTCGGCGGGCGGGCGTGCGTGGCCCTCCCGGGAGGTTCAGTTGGTGCCCGTCTTGCAGATGAGGTTGAAGGTCTTGCCGGACGGTGGGCTCGTGTTGGCCGCCTTCAGCTGCTCGGTGACGGTCGCATCGGTCAGGCCCTTGGCCTTGCAGCCTTCGGCGTAGACGTTGGCGCCGTCGACCCACACGGGCCCCGACGGCAGGTTGACCTTGATGGACCCAGAGGGCGCGCCCGCCGTCAGGTCGGGCGGGACGGTGCCGATGGTCGACGTCGTCGACACCAACGACGCGTCGGGAGCGGGAGCGGAGGCGCAGCCCGCCGCCGTCGCCAGCGCCGCGGCGCCGCAGAACAGGAGGCCCAGTGACGTCTTCATCCGCGAGACCCTACCTGGGCGCCACGGCGCGACGCCGTTGGTGGAACCCCCGCCGCAGGGTCTGCGAGACTGGCGCACGATGTGCGCGCGGCACCCCGATGCCGCCCGCCTTTGCGTCCTTGCGGTTGGTCAGCTGCTCGAACAGGAGAGGTGGGGCTCATCGACTTCGCGATCCTCGGCCCCGTGCGGGTCCGGGCCGGTGCGGGCGAGGTGGGCGTCACCGCCTCGAAGCGACGCGCCCTGCTCGCGCTGCTCCTCCTGAACCACGGCCGACCCGTGGCGACCGACGTGCTGATCGAGGAGCTGTGGGGGCCCGAGCCACCGAAGCAGGCGGCGAGCACGCTGCAAGCGCACGTCTCGCACCTGCGTCGCACCCTCGGTCGCGACGCGCCGGCCATCGAGGCGCAGCCCCCCGGCTACGTCCTGCGCGTCGACCCGGAGGCCATCGACCTCGTGCGCTGCGAGCGGCTCGCTGCGCTCGGCCGCGCCGCGTGGGCCGCCGGTGACGCGGCCGAGGCGGCGCAGCACCTGCAGGACGCGCTCGCGCTGTGGCGCGGCCGGCCGCTCGAGGACCTCGCCGACTTCGCGTTCGCCGAGCGGGAGGCGACGCGCCTCGAAGACCTGCGCCTCGGTCTGCTGCGCGAGCGCATCGAGGTCGACCTGGCCCTGGGCCGCGAGCGCGAGATCGTGGCCGAGCTGGCTGCGTTGGCCGAGGCCCACCCGTTCGACGAGCGGTTGGCCGGCCAGCACCTGATCGCCTTGTACCGACTCGGGCGCCAGGCCGACGCGCTGCGCGCGTACCAGCAGACGCGGCGCCGGCTCGTCGAGGAGCTCGGCATCGAACCCGGGCCCGAGCTGCGCGAGATCGAGCAGGCGATCCTCAGCCAGGAGCCGGGGCTCGACGCCGCGCGGGCGGGACGGGAGGCCGCACCGGCCCCGGAGGAGGGCCCCCTCCTCGCCACGACCGACGGCGCCGCTGCGCTGCGCCCGACAGGCACCGTCACGTTCCTGTTCACCGACATCGAGCGCAGCACGTTCCTGTGGGATCAGGCGCCGAAGGCGATGGCTCGGGCGCTGCAGCAGCACGACGATCTGCTCTTCGGTACGGTCGAGGCCCATCACGGCTACGTCTTCAGCCACGCCGGCGACGGTGTCGGCGCCGTCTTCGCGAGGTCGCGCGACGCGCTCGAAGCGGCCGTCGAGGCCCAGCAGCTCCTGCTCGACGCGGACTGGGACGAGATCGAGCCGTTGCGCGTGCGCATGGCGCTGCACACCGGCGAGGCGGACGAGCGGGCCGGCAACTACTTCGGGCCGACGCTCAACCGCACGGCTCGGCTGCGCGACGCCGGTCACGGTGGGCAGATCCTGGTGTCGGAGACCGCCCGCCAGGTGGTGCTCGACGCCGGCGCCGGCGGTGCGGGGGCACGGCGCTGGGACGAGCAGCACTTCAAGGACCTCGGGTCGTGGCTGTTCGACGGCGTCAGCCGGGCGGAGCGGGTGTACCAGGTGCTGCGGCCCGAGCTGCCGTCCACGTTCCCGCGGCTGCGCTCGGGGCGGTCGGAGGCGGGGCGACTGCCGCGGCGCACGACCAGCTTCATCGGCCGCGACGCCGACCGGGCGGCGATCGGTGACCTGCTGCGCGCGCACCCGCTGGTGACGTTGCTGGGCGAGGGCGGCATCGGCAAGACCCGCCTGGCGATCGCCGTGGCCGGCGATCACGCGGAGCGCTCGCCGAACGGCGTGTGGTTCTGCGACCTCTCCGAGGTCGTCGACGCGAGCGGGCTCGTCGAGCAGGTCGCGCTCTGCCTGGGCCTGGCCCCGGCCGGGGCCGGAGACCTGCGGCACGAGCTCGTGACATCGCTGCGCTCGGCCTCGCTGCTGCTCGTGCTCGACAACTGCGAGCAGCTGCGCGCCGAGGTGGGCGAGCTGGTCGACGAGATCCTGCGCGCGACCACCGACGTGACGATCCTGGCCACGAGCCGGGCGCCGCTGCGCGTCGACGGCGAGCACCTCTTCGCCGTGCGACCCCTCGCCCTGCCCCCTCGCGAGCACGAGGCGCCCGAGCTCGTGCCGAGCGGGCTCCCGGCGTTGGGCCCGGCTCCTGCCACCGAGGTGTCGCCGGCGGTCACGCTGCTCGTCGAGCGGGCCCGCGCGGCCGGCGCCGTGGTGCACGACGGCGACCCGGCCCTGGACGAGATCGCGCGGCGGCTCGACGGCGTGCCGCTCGCGCTCGAGCTGGCGGCCCCCCGGCTCGCCACGATGACGCCGGATGCGCTCGTCGCCCGCCTCGACAAGCGCTTCGACCTGCTGACCCGCGACGTGGGCGGCGGGCCGGAACGGCAGCGGGCCCTGCGCGCGACGCTGGACTGGTCGCTCGGGTTGCTGACGCCCGCGTCGCGCGACCTCTACAACGCGCTCGCGGTGTGCGCCGGGGGATGGACGCTCGAGACGGCGGAAGCGATCGCGCCCTCGGTCGGTCTCGCGGCGCCGTCGGCCGCCATGGTGCTGGCGCACCTCGTCGACATGTCGATGGTGCAGCTCGACACCTCGACGGTGCGCCGCGGGCGCTACTCGATGCTCGAGACCGTGCGGGCGTACGGCGCCGAGCGCCTCGAGGCGAGCGGGCGCCGGCCGGCGGTGCTCGCCGCCCACGCCGAGCACTTCGTCGGCCTGGCCGAGCACGCGGCCCGCGAGCGGCGTGGTCCGGGCGAGGGCGCGTGGGTCGCGGTGATCGAGTCCGAGTTCGACAACCTGCGCGTCGCGTTCCGGTCGCTCATGGACGACGGCCGGCTCGCCGACGCGTCCCGGCTGCTGCTGGCGCTGGTCGACGAGGTGATCCTGCGCGAGCGCCAAGAGGTGACCCGCTGGGCGCTCGAGCTGTGCGCCCGCCCCGACGGCGAGCGCCTGCCCCAGCGCGGGATCGCGCTCGCGATCGCGTCCAACGCCGCGATGATCGAGGGTCGCCTCGACGACGCCACGCGCTACGGGCGGGCGTCGATCGAGCTCGAGCCGGCGGCGGTGGGCGCGGCGCCGCGCGAGATCGAGGAAGCGGCGACGCTGGCGGGTGACGTCGTCGGCCTCCGCTCGTCATCCACCCTCTCCTCCTCCACCCCGTCCTCCTCCACGCCATCCTCTCTGGAGCCGGCGGTGCCTCCGCCGCTCCCTCCACCTTCGACGGCCTCGACGCACCCCGTCGTCCCCCCACCCACCCGCGCGTCCGACCCGGCCGGGGTGGGCACCGCAGGGGTCGAGGTCGGACCGGCGGCGGTGACCACCTGGGTCGGGCGCAACACCATGGCGCTGCTCAGCGTCGCGGGCATCGTGACGGACCGGTGGGAGGAGCACCTCGACGCCATGGCGAGGATCGCGGATCTCTCCGGCGACCCCATGGGCCGCGCCGTGGCGCTCTACGACCGCGTGCTCATCAGCACGCTCATGGGCCATCCCGAGCGCGGCGGCGTGGCGGCCGACGAGCTGCTCGCACTCGCGGAGCGCTGGAACAACCCGACGATGCGGGCGATGGGGCTGCTGTCGCGCGCGCGGGCCCTCGCCGGCGAGGACCCGGCCGCGGTGCCGCCGCTGCTCTTCGAAGGGCTCGACCTCGCGTCGTCGGTCGGCAACACGCTGCTCGTCAACGAGGCGACGCGGGCGATCGTCGAGACCCGCTCGCACCAAGGCGATCAAGCAACGGCCCTCGCGTCGCTGCGCGCGGTGCTGCTGCAGTTCGAGCGCGCGGGGGACGTGCACCAGCAGCTGCGCACGATCCTCGGCATGCTCGACTCGCTGCTGGCGATGGACGCGCTGCGCCTCGTCGTCGTGATCTGCGGCGCGTTGAGCCAGACGCCGTGGGGGTTCACGGCGTCGTGCCGGGTCGTCGACCGCCTCGCGGGCGAGCGCCTGGGTCCGCAGGTGTACCAGGAGGCGCGGGCGCAGGGGATCGGCCTCGAACCGGTCGAGTTGATCGCCCTGGTGGCATCCGAGCTCGAGCGGCTGGTCGGGAATGGGCCGGACGGTCCTTGACGAAGGGACCCGCACCCACAACCATCCTCCGCACCTGCGAACGAGCCTTCACGGAGCGGGATGATCGTGCTCGACATGACCCCACCAGCCCTCGACGCCCTGCGGGCGCAGCGGGACGGACCCGCCGACCGGTTGGTCGACGTGATCCGCGCCGCGGACCCCGACACGCCTGACCGCGAGCTCCTGCCGTCGTTGCTGCGCCAGACGCAGGCCGAACGGGCGGCCTGCATGGGCCTCGCCGAGCCCTCCGGCGCGCGCCAGGAGGTCGTCGACTGGTTCGCCGACACGACGGCGCTGCCGTCCTGGGCGACGTCACCCGAGGCGCTCGCGCGGATCGAGCGGGGGCAGCGCTTCTTCGAGGACTGGTCGATGCCCATCGCCGCGACGTTGTTCTGCGGGTCGCTGCCCGCCGCCTACGCCGCCCGCAACGGCGTGCTCGTGCTGCAGCGCACCTCCGAGCTGGCGGGCTCGAACGTGAACCGGCGCGTCGCCGAGACCGGTCAGATGCTGCTCGACGTGATGAGCCTGGCCTCCGGACCACCGGCCTCCCTGCAACCCGGCGGCCGCGGGTACGCGTCCGCGCGCGGCGTGCGGCTGCTGCACGCGGTCATCCGCAACACGATCGATGCATCAGGCACCTGGGATGCTGCGGCGCACGGGGAGCCGATCAACCAGGAGGACCTGCTCGGCACGCTGCTCACGTTCACGACCGTGGTGTTCCGCGGGCTGGAGCGGCTGCAGCTGCCGTTCGACTCGGATGCCGCCGACGACTACCTGTTCACGTGGTGCGTGATCGGGCACCTGCTCGGCATAGACGACGACCTGCTGCCGCTCGACCGAAGCGCGGCCGAAGACCTCATGTGGACCATCGCCGCGCGCCAGCAGCACCAGAGCGCCGCCGGTGACCAGCTCATGGCGGCGTTGCTGCACGAGATGGAGCAGTCGATGCCGTGGGGCATGCGCACGTTCCCGCGCGCGCTCGTCCGCCGCCTGCTCGACGACGACATCGCCGACATGCTGCACGTGCCGCGGGCGTGGGTGTGGTCCCGCGTGATCGCGCAGGCCACCACGTTCGACAACGTCCTGTCGCACCTGCCCTTCGGCCCGTCGGTGCTGCAGCTGTCGTCCGAGGTCGTCGGCCGCTCGATGATCCGCATGTACCTCGATCGGTCGTTGCGCGGCGACCAGCCGCCCTTCCGCGTCGACGTGCCCTCGATCGACCAGCTCGACCTGGCGGGCACGCCGGTGGCGCAGGCGATGCGCCACACCCGCCGGCAGTGTCGCCGCACGGTCGCACGGACGAAGCGCACGGCGCGCCAGGCGGTGGCGGCCCCGCTGCAGGGCACCCCGGTGGCCACCCTGCCGCCGGTGCGGTCCGTCATCGAGCGGGCGCACCGCGAGGCGGCCATGCCGGTGCTGCAACCGTGGGGCGCGGCGCCTTGAGCCGCTGACGGGCGGGGAACGTGCCGCGGCGCGGTCCGATCGCCGACACCCACCTCGTCGCACGGGTTCGAGGCCGCGCGATGATCCTCGGCCGAGAGGTTCCGGGTCGTGCTGTCACCCGGACAGCGCCGTCGTGAGTCTCATGGAGGATGACCGGCGTGCTGCGACCCAGCTCAGACGCGGAGACCTACGAGCGCTTCGCGCCCGAGCTCATCCGTTTCGCCACCGGTCTGGTAGGTCCCTCCGACGCAGCCGACGTGCTGTCGTCGGCGATGATGCGAGCGATGTCGTCGCCGGCATGGTCGACCGTCGCGAACCGTCGCGCCTACCTGTACCGGGTCGTGTGCAACGAGGCCAGCTCCCTCGTCCGGCGCAACCGGCAGCGCTCCGAGCGGGAGGTGCGCGCGGTGCTGCGGGACGAGGTCTCGATGCCCGCAATCGATCCCGAGGTGCGGGCCGCCGTGGACGCCCTGAGCGTGCGCCAGCGCTCGGTCGTGCTCCTGACGTACTGGGCGGACCTCGATCCTGCCGGGATCGCATTGCTGCTCGGGATCTCGGAAGGCTCGGTGCGCCGGCATCTCGCACGAGCCCGGGAGCGACTGCGGAGGGTGCTCGATGGATGACCCACTCGATGACCGGCTGCGCGACGTCGCCAACCGGCTTGTTGCGGAAGCGCCGAGTCCGCCGGCGTTCGACGAAGTGACTCGTGCACGCGTCGACGGCGATGGCCCGCCCGATCAGGGCCATCGGGCGCGTTCGTTCCGGGTCGCAGCGGCCGTGGCCGCTGCGATCGCGGTGCTCTGCGGGCTGCTCGTGGTGGTTCGCGCCTCGAGCCGCGGCACGGTCACGGCCGGGGATGGATCCGTCGCCAGCCTCGCCTCGAAGACGACAGATGGTTGCGGCAACGACCTCGGCGCGCTGCACAGCACGGCGATCGGCGTCGACGCGGTGACGGGCAGCACTCGATGGAGGCGAGACGACCTCCCTGTCGTCGCGGCCGGCACGGTCAGCGGCCGCGACGGGCGGCTGTGGCTCGAGGTGATGCCCGGCCGCGGCGCGCTCGCTCTCGATCCGCGCACCGGTGTCACCTCAGGCTCCGACGAGCAGGCGGCTCCCGCCACTGTTTCCACGGTGATGCCCGGCGCGAAGCCAGCGGCGTACAACGTCGTGGGCGACGCGCTCGAGGCCGTCGATGCGACCGGGGCCCGGCTCTGGGTGGTTTCGTTGGTGGGCCGGTCCGGTGGGCGATCCGCTCCGATCGAAGTCGGCGGCGTGGTCGCTGTGGTGACCAGCGATCGCACCCCGACCTGCGCCTGAGCCCGTGCGCCACCTTGGCGGAGCCCTGCGCTGCTGGAAGATCAACCGCCGTGAAGCTATCTACTGACAAAATCTAGGAGAAAGTGCATCGTGCAATTGCACTGCTTCATCAAGCAGGGCTACGTTGCCGCTCTCCGCAGTCGGAACACCAGTCGTGCCCGGCCGCCTGACCGAAGAAGAAGAGGGTCCGCATGAGCACGAAGTCGCACAAGCGGGTGCGCGGCACAGTTGCCGCGGCCTTGCCGATGAGCGTCATGGCATCGATGGTCGCGGTGAACACCGCTGCTCCGGAGGCCCACGCCGGCGTCATCTTCAACCGGCAAGGAGCGATCAACACGTCGAACCAGTTCTGGAACAGCGACCCCGGGCGGCCGCGCCAGCCCTTCGGCAGCGACTGCACGAACTTCTCCAGCTACTCCTGGGAGCTGGGCGGCGGCGTTGCGCAGAACAACGCCTGGTTCATCCGCAACAACCCCACCGCGGTGCTGAGCGACTTTCGCGACTGGTCGCTCACGTGGTCCGCCGTCGAGAACTTCGAGATCTACCACCGCACCCAGCACTGGAACAACGGCTCGCTGTTCTCGAGTCGCCGTGCGACGACCGTCTCGAACCAGATCGCAGGCAGCGTCGGCGGCGATCTGATCCTCTACAACTGGAACGACGGCGGTTCGCAGACCGACCACCTGGCGATGGACATGGGTGGAGTCACCTTCCCGGACGGCTACGTCGACACGCACGACGGCAACCGCAAGTACATCCTCGGCGGGGTCTTCACGGGCATCAACCAGCACACGGCGAACCGCCACGGTGCCCCATGGAACTTCGGGTACCTCCAGAAGAAGTACCGCGACGGAGACGCGGCGACCGCAGACGGGATGTTGTTCAAGGTCGTGCACGTCAACACCTGAGTGATCGATCCCGCACACGCACGAGCACATCTACGAACCCTGAAGAGAACGAGGACGATCACGTGAATCGCACGAGGCAATCTCTGGTCTTGCTGACGCTCGGTGCTCTCGCCGTCGGCGCTCTCGCCGGCTGCGGAGGACAGAGCGTGACCACGCAGGGCGCGCCCGCGAACGGCTCCAGCATCCCCACCACCGTGGCGCGCGTCGGCGCCGACGTGACGGTGACGACGGCTCTGGCGCTCGGCCCGGAGGTTCCCGGTCCGGCCACCACGCAGCCCCCCGCCGCCGCGAAGCAGAACGCCCCGCGCCCGGCGGTCGCCGATGCAGGCGATGAACCGAGCGTCGCCCTCGCGAAGGAGGAGGTGCGCCAGCTGCTGGTGCAACGCTCCGCCGTGCTGCGCGTGCCGGTCGACGCACCGGGCCGACAAGCCCACGCTCGCCAGGTTCTCGCCGACATCGACAGCGGTAAGCCCAGTGTGAAGGTGCTCAATGCCACTGCGGACAAGGCTCGGGGCGTGGCCTTCGCCGACGCGGCGCAGGAGACCTCGCTGGTCGACACCGCGACGCGGGCGTACGCACCGATCGCTCGTGACGAGGCCATCAAGCGCGTGAGGGCCCAGATGAACGCAGTCGTGAACGACCCGAACTTCTCTGGCTTCGCAGACAGCGACTTCGAGGTGCACAAGTACCTCGGGACGGTGGTCAAGGGTGACACCGCGCAGGTGAGCCTCATCGGTGTCGAGAAGGTCTTGCGCCTCCCCAACCCGATCCTGCCCGAGCCGGCGTCGTGGGTGACCGGGGACCAGAAGCAGTACGATGTCGACCTCGTCCGGGTCGATGGGCACTGGCGCATCGCGCAGGTCTCGTCGTTCCCGGTCGACGGCAGCACCGGTCGCTGACCTGTGCCGGGGCTCGTGCACACGGCGGCGTGGCGGCCGCCGCGCCCGCACGACGTCGAGTGGCTCGTGCCCGCTGCGCACCGCTCCGACGTCGCGCCGCGGTGGAACCCGACTGGTCTCGTGCTCGACGAGGAGCGGGCCGCGGGTCTGCTGTGGGACAACGTCTACACCCAGAGCGTCGTCCAGCTCGCGGGTCGAAGGCTCATGCTGTTCCAGCTCCACGATGTCGACATCCGGGCGCGTGTGGGCAGGCTGACCTTCATGACCTCTTCCCCCGCTGGCGACGGCGTCGAGCTGGCGCGGGCCGCTCGGGTGGTGATGACGCGTGCGCTGCGCTCGCTCGATCTGCACGCGCTCGTGCTTCCGCACACGGCTGCGCAGGCCGGTCCGCTCGCCGAGCTCGTCGACGAGCACTTCCAGCCGGGCGGATGCTTCCCGGCGTTCGAGCGCGTCGGCGATGCGTGGGCGGACCTCCGCTTCGCCGTCCGCAATTTGCGCACGGCGCCGTTCGAGGTCCTCCCATGACGGCAACCCGCGGGGTTGCGCTCTTCGGTCGGCACGTCGGCATCGAGCCGCTCGCCGATGCGGACCTGCCCTGGCTGTACGAGTTGGCGCATCGCGACGACACCGTGCACACGTGGCGTCTCGGGGGCCGCTCGCTCTCGCCGCGCGATTTCACGGACCTCGTCAGTGTCGGCGTGCGCGCCAACTTCGTCGTGCGCCGCATCGAAGGTGGCGCGCGCATCGGCTTCGTGCAGTTGCTGCACGAAGAGCCCGTGCAACGCCGCGCCGCCCTCTCCGTGCTGCTCGATCCGGCCGAGGCGGGCCTGGCGATCGAAGGGGTGGCCGGCGTCGTGGACCTCGCGTTCGACAAGCTCGATCTGCAGCACCTGACTCTTGAGGTGTCCGCCACGTCGTTCGGTCTGCTGTCGTCGGCCGTCGAGTACTTCTCGATGCCCACGATGACGGTGCCGTCGGCTCGCTACCTCGACGGACGGTTCGAGGATCTGATCGTCGGAGCGATCTCGCGCGACGCGTGGGCATCGCTCGCGGGGCGCTTCACGTGCCGCGGAGTCGAGCCACATCCTGCGCCGGCTCCCGGAGAGGACCTTGCATCGTTCCACCAGACGGTGTGCGACATCCTCCAGCTCGCTACGTTCGACCAGAGCGCGTCGATCGACGAGGTGGCGGACTCGTTGACGAGGCTCGAGCTGGTGGCCGCGACAGAGGACGCGGTCGGGGCCGTCCTACCCGACGATCTGGTCGTGTCCTGGGCGACGCTGGGCGACCTCGAGGCGACGTTCTCGAACTGGCTCGGCCGCGGCTGACGCCTCCGCAGCCTCAGCCTCAGCCTCAGCCACGCGCGAGCCGTCCACCGGCCCTGTTGCGATCTCTTGGGCCGCGAGGGCAACAGATCTAGGGTGGCGCTCGGTGCCCCTGCGGTGGTGGTCCGGTCGGGCGGGAAAGCCCGATCCGGTGTGCCTCATGAGCCGCAGCCATTGACGCTCGGGATCGGCGCGGAGTCAGCAGGGCGCACCTCGAGGCGGGAGGATGGAACGATGATCACCGGTGGAGCCCTCCGGGTGGAGGGCACGTTGAGCAAGCGGGAGCAGAACCACGCCGTGCGGCACCCCCACGCGGCGGCCGCCACGGCGGCGGCCCCCGTGACGATGCCCATCAGCGAGCAAGAGGTGCGGCTGATCGCCAGCCGCGGCTACCCGCTGTGGGAGCCGATCGAGGTGATGCAGCTGCGCAACCGCCGCATCACGCTCGCCTACAGCGACCTGTCGCGCCGGCTCGCCCACCTGGTCGGGCCGCGGCCCGACGGCGCGCTGCACGCCAACTGGTGCACGTTCGCGACGTGGTCCTCGCGCACGATCGGCGCCAGCATCGAGAAGGAGCCCGCACCGGTCGGCCTGGACCTGCAGGGGATGTCGCCGACGGCGCGCAAGGCGGTGCTGTACCTGAGCGGGCACCTGCTCAGCCGCGGGCACGGCGCGATCTTCCGCAGCCTCGCCGCCGGCAACCGGTTCGTGTTCCTCGAGATCGGCATGGCGGTCGCCCGCTTCCTCGATGCGTTCACCCCGGTGCACGCGCGCACCGAAGACGGGTGGGGCGCGTACTGGGCGGGGCTCGAGGAGGTGCTCGAGGAGCTCACCCAGCTCGATCCGAGCTGGGTGTCGACGACCGAGCCCGATCGCCGGCACCTGCGCACGGGCCTGCGCTGCTACTTCGACGCGATGCTCGAGGCCGACCCGCAACGCCGGGCCGAGCTCGTGCTGGCCGGCAACCTGCTCGTGAGCGCGTACGAGCAGCAGCGCGTCGACGGCTACCTCGCGGTCTCGCTGTCCCTGTTCACCGAGCGGGCCATGCGCCACCTCGTGCTGCGCCGCACCGGCGCCTTCCGGGACCGGTACCGCCGCTGGGTCTCCGCGGTGTACTCGCAGGTCATGACGCAATACGTGCTGTGCCTCGAGCTGCGCGACGCCGTGCTGCACATCGGCCGCCCGCTGCCGGTGCTCGCCGGCGCCACCCCCGCCGCGCCGTTCCCGCCCGAGCTGACGGTCATCCGCGAGCCGCTGCTGCAGGCGCTGCTCACGATCTACGACCTGTCCGACGGCGTCGCCGCGAAGCGGCGGGCGTACAACTGGATCTGGTTCCCCCAGCGCATGAACTACATCACGAACCTGATGCGGTCGCGGCAGAACCACCAGCCGCTCTTCGCCGAGCCCTTCGACGCCGCGGAGACGGCGGCTCTGCTCGCCGGGCACCTGCTGGCCACGGCGACGACGCGTCCCCAGCCCGGCCCCGATCCCACCTGACGCATCGCGTCCCGTCGCGCGGGGCCGCAGGGGACCGCACGACGGGACCGGGCGACGGGACCGGGCGACGGCGGCCCGCAAGCGATCGGCAAGGAGGAGGCAAGCGGGATCGGCGAAGGTCTCGGAGGGGTCGCTGCGGCGGCCCCGGTCCTCGCCCCGCCGCCCCACCGGAGCCCCGATGTCGTCGTCCACCGAGACCAGCGAGACGCCGAGCGCCTTCGTCGCTCGGTTCGCGCCGTCCGGCGAACGAGCGGCACGCGCGGTGGCCCTGGGTCGCCCGGTCGGTGGTCCCGTCGGTGGTCGGGTCGGTGGTCCCGTCGGTGGTCTGGGCGCAGGTGCCCCTTCGGCTGATGGGCGCGGTGGTCACGAGGGCGCCGGCGGTGCGGCGAGCGACGAGATCCGCGTGTGCACCGAGCGGGCGCTCGAGCACGCGCCCGGCTCCTACGCCCTCGCCCAGGACGAGAACCCGAGCAACATCCCGCACGAGGTGGCGATGCTCGATGCCGTCGAGGCCGTCAGCCGCATCTCGAAGAAGTGGGCCCCGGGGCGAGAGCTGCACGTGCTCTTCCTCGACGGCGACGCGGCGATCCACGCCAACGTCGAGCGCATCGCCCGTGAGTGGGAGCGCTACGCCGACATCCGCTTCACGTTCGACCAGAGCCCCGCAGCGGAGATCCGGATCACCTTCGCCAACGGCGGATCGTGGTCGTACATCGGCACCGACGCCCTGGGCGTCCCGCGCAAGCTCGCGACGATGCAGCTCGGGTGGCTCACCCCCACGACCGACCTGGTCGAGTACCGCCGGATCGTGCTGCACGAGTTCGGCCACGCGATCGGCCTGCACCACGAGCACCAGAACCCGTCCGGGGGCGTGCCGTGGGACAAGCCGAAGGTCTACGCCTACTACCGGGAGGCGCTCGACCCGTCGTGGGACGAAGCGACGGTGGACGCGAAGGTGATCGCACCGCACGAGCGCAACCGCACGAACTTCACGGCGTTCGATCCCGATTCGATCATGGAGTACGCGATCCCCGAGGCGCTGACCGTCGGCGGCTTCCACGTCGAGGCGAACGCGGAGCTGTCGCAAGCCGATCGCGACCTGGTCGCGATGACCTGGTACCCGCACCCGCACGTCGACCTCGGCGTGGCGCACAGCGCCCTCGTGGCACGCACGTCCCAGCACCTCGACCTGTTCTGGATCGCTCCGGACGGCTCGGTCCTGCGGTCGTCGTTCGGTGGCGAGGGGCCGTGGTCGGCGCCGCGCGCCATCGCCGGCCCGGGCAGCGCCCACATCGGCGCCATCGCGGCTGTCGCCCGCGAGTCGGGCCACCTCGACGTGTTCTGGGTGGCGCCCGACGGCTCGGTGCGCTCGGCGTGGTGGCACGAGGGGATCGACTGGTCGGGACCGCACGCGATCGCGCCCGCCGGCAGCGCCGATCCGGGAGCGATCGCCGCTGTCGCTCGGCAGACCGACCGGGTCGATGTCTTCTGGGTCAGCGCCGACGGCTCGGTCCGCACGATGCCGTGGCACGACGGCGACGGGTGGGCGCCGGCGGTCGAGATCGCCGAACCCGACGCGGCCGAGCTCGGCGCCGTCCACGCGATCGTGCGGGCGAGCAACCGTCTCGACGTCTTCTGGGTCACGCAGGATCACCGGCTCGCGACCGCCACGTGGCACGACGGCGGGACGTGGTCGGCCGCAGCGCCGATCACCGGCCCCGCGATGGCCGAGCCGGGGGCGATCGGCGGCGTCGCCCGGAAGGACGACTGCATGGACGTCTTCTGGACCACGGCCCGGGGCGAGATCGCCACCGCCTCCTGCCCCGACGGTGCGACCTGGGGCACCCCGACGACGATCGCGCCACCCAACAGCTCGGCGCGCGGCGCGGGCATCGTGGCCACCGCCCGCCAGAGCAACCACCTCGACCTCTTCTGGTTGTCACCCGACGGCGCCATCATGTCGGCGTGGTGGCACGAGCGGCCCGGGGGCCCGGTGCGCGCCGAGAATCCCGATCACGACGGCACCCCGGACACGACGCACGAGCGCCAGGTGGGGGAGGCCTGGTCTGCGCCCTTTCGCCTCACCGGCTTTGGCGTGGCCGAGGGCCGGTCCCTGAGCGCGGTGGCGCGGCTCAACGGGCACCTCGACCTGTGCTGGGTCGCGAGCGACGGCGCGGTGCTCTCGACCTGGTGGCACGACGGGCAGCCGTGGGCCCGGTCCTTCGGGATCGCCGGCGTGGGAGCGGCCGCCTCATGACGCCCGCCCTCGACGACACCGCGCTCGACCGAACGTGCTCGATCTCCGCGGCCCGCGCGGCCGCACCGGTTCCCAGGCCCGGCGGGGCCCTGCAGGGTGCAGGAAACGAGGATCCCCCTGACCTCGTTTCCTGCACCGGGTTCCTCCACCGCGCCGACGGCGCGGTGCGCTCTCTGCTTGCCTGACGGGAAGGCGGGTTGGCGGGAAGGCAAGCAGAGCAACCTCGGCCGCAGTGGATCAGCAAGCCACGGATGATCCACTGCGGCCGAGGCCCTCACCGGGGCATCCCGCACCCGAGACCGTCGCCCCGCACTGGCGTGATCGAGCGACGGCGGAGCGGTCCGGTAGGGTCCCGGCGACCACGGCGCCACTGGCCCTGGCATGACGGCGGGACGGAGCGGGAGCACATGAGCAGGCGCACGACATCGTCCTGTGGTCCGTCGCTTCGCGACGAGCGGGGCCGAGCTCGCGACGCCGCCGACGGGGCGCGATCGGGCGCCAGGGCGTCCGCCGGACTCGGGGCGCGCTCGTGACCGATCTGCGCGACGGCACGGATGACGCGGGCGACGATCCCTTCGACGGCCTCGTGCTGGACGACGACTTCATCCGGGGCGCGAACAAGGCGGAGGCCAGCGCCGAGCAGCGGCACACCGCGGCGGCCCGGGCGCGCGCAGCGCACGCCCAGCTCACCTCCCAGCGCAAGGCCGAGGCCGCCGCCCCGCGGCGAGCGAAGCGCCGGCAACGCCTGCGCGTCGTGGCGTTCCTCGGCACGATCGTCCTCATCACCGGCGGGCTGACGTGGTGGTTGAAGGCACATCCATCGGTCAAGGGGGCGATCGGTGATGCGGTCATCCGATCGCCCCAGCCGCTCGAGCGCCCGCCGGCGCAGCCCGCGAGCAGCGACACGCCGCTCGGTCGGCCGGCGCCGACCGGCGGAGCCGACGGCGCGCACGCGTTCCTGGACACAGGACCCAACGGGGAGCCCACCGCGTACGACCCGTGCCGCCCGATCCCCGTGGTGGTCAACACGCGGACGGCGCCGGCGGGCGGCGCGGTCGCGCTGGACCAAGCGATCGCGGAGGTGAGCCGGTTGACCGGGCTGCAGTTCGTCCGCGAAGGCTCGACCGACGAGGCTCCCTCGGTCGAGCGCAAGGCGTACCAACCGGAGCGGTACGGGAGGCGCTGGGCCCCGGTGCTCATCGCGTGGTCCGACCACGCTGAGACGCCGCGCCTCGCCGTCGACACCGCGGGCATCGGCGGCAGCACGCCCATCCTCGTCGACGACCACCACACCTACGTGACCGGGCAGATCGTGCTCGACGGCCCGGACCTCGCCGCGGCGCTCGCCCAGTCGAACGGGACCGCCCTGGCTCGGGCGATCATCCAGCACGAGCTCGGGCACCTCGTGGGACTGGACCACGTGAAGGACGACCGCGAGCTGATGTTCGACGACAACGTCGGCCTGACGGCGTTCGGCGCCGGCGACCGAGCCGGGCTGGCCCGCCTCGGCGCGGGCCCCTGCGAGGCCCGCCTCTGACCGGTCGCACCGGGACGTCGCTTCAGGAGGCGGGTGCCGAGCGGAGCGGCGCCAGGACGGCGACGCATCGCAGCCTCCCCTTCGGCGCCAGGCTCCTAAGGGACGGCGATGGTGAACACGGCGAGCGCGTCGTCGATGAGCTCCGCGAT
>CAYUOL010000038.1:0-23011 GCA_964446345.1 uncultured Iamiaceae bacterium
CTGACGGGCCGACGGTGAGCCGACCGCCGTTCGACGGGGTGCGGTCACGACGTCCGTGAGGGCGCCACGAGTCAGGCGACCGTGGTCAGGGGACGCAATCAGGGGGCGGTGATCAGGGGCCGGTGATCAGGGGGCGGTGGTCGTGGTGGTCGGCGCGGCCGACGTCGTCGTCGTGGTCGGCGCGGCCGTCGTGGCCGTGGTGGTGGGTGGCTTGGTGGTGGTCGTGGTCGGCGGGAGCGTCGTGGTCGTCGGCTCGGGGCCGGACGACACGATGAGCAGCACGGTGGTCGAGCTCGGGTCCGCCTTCGTCCCGGCGCCCGGGTCGGTGCGGATGACGCGGTCGCGGGGCACGTCGTTGCTCGTCTCGCTCCGCTGCGAGGTCTTGAAGCCGAGCTGGCCGAGCTTGTTGGCGGCGTTGGTCGACGTCTGCCCCGTCACGTCGGGGATCTCGACGGCGGCCTTGCCCGTCGACACGACGATGGTGACCTTCGAGCCCTTGTCGAGCTTCGTGCCACCGTTGGGCGTCTGCGAGATGACGAGCCCCTTCTGCACCGTGTCGTCCGCCTGCTGCTGGGGCACGGCGACGAACCCGGCGTTCTGCAGCTGGGCCAGCGCGGACGACTCGGCCTGCCCGACCACGCTCGGCACCTCACCCTGCCCGATGCCCTGGCTCACGCTGATGTTGACCGTGGTGCCGTCCTCGGCCTGCGCCTGGCCCTTCGGGTCCTGGTCGAAGACGATGCCGGTCTGCACCTTGTCGTTCGGGACGAGCTGCGCGTTGACCTTGAAGCCGGCGTTCGTGAGGTTGGTCGTGGCCTGGTCGACGGGGAGGTTGACGACCGTCGGCACGGTGACGGTCTTCTTGGCCCCCGTCTTGGAGATGTTCGAGGCCCAGAACACCAGCCCGACCGCGAGGGCGATGAGGAGCAGCACGAGGATGCCAATGATGACTCCGGCGCCGCGCCGGCGCGGTTGGTCGTAGACGTCTTCCGGCGGGACGTACTGCCCGCCCGGTGGCACGGTGCCGACCGCGCTCGTGGCCGGCATCGCCATCGTGGCGGGGGATCCGGCCAGCGCCGCGGCGCCCACGGCGCCGGCGGCCGCCGCGCCGGCGAGGTAGGGCGCGGCGCTCACCGGCTGCCCGTCGAGGTAGCGCTTGAGGTCGGCGCGGAGGTCTTCGGCCGAGGGGTAGCGGTCGTCGCGGTTCTTCGCCAGCAGCTTCATGACGATCGCTTCGAGTGGCGCCGGCACGGCCACGCCCATCTGGCTCGGCGGGACGGGCGCCTCCTGCACGTGCTTGTAGGCGATCGCGACGGGGGTGTCGCCGCTGAAGGGCGGGCGCGTCGTGAGCATCTCGTACATGACGCAGCCCAGCGAGTAGAGGTCGCTGCGGGGATCGACGGGCTTGCCCTGGGCCTGCTCGGGCGAGAAGTAGGTGGCGGTGCCCATGACGGCGCCGGCGCGGGTGAGCGCGGCCTCCTCGCCCCCCGACATCGCCTGGGCGATGCCGAAGTCGGCCACCTTGACCTGGCCGCTGGTCTCGATGATGACGTTGCCGGGCTTCACGTCGCGGTGCACCACGCCATTGCGGTGCGCGAACCCGAGCGCGGCGGCGACGTCGGTCGTGATCTCGGCGACCCGCCGCGGCTGCAGGGGGCCCTCGCTGCGGATGATCTCGGAGAGCGACTGGCCCTCCACGTACTCCATGGCGATGAAGTACGTGCCCAGCTCCTCACCCCAGTCGTAGATCGACACGACGTTGGGGTGGTTCAGGCGGGCCGCGGCCTGCGCCTCGCGCCGGAAGCGCTCGACGAAGGTCGGGTCCTTCGCGTACTCGGGGAACATGACCTTGACCGCGACGGGGCGGTCGAGCACCTGGTCACGTGCGAGGTACACGTCGGACATGCCACCGCGAGCGAGCTTGCGATGCAGCTCGTAGCGGCCTTTGAAGACGGTGGGGCCCTGGTCGGACATACGGCTCACCAGCCTAGTGACCCCACCGTGCCGTCCCGTGGCAGCGAGAAGCCGGCCGCGGCCCGGCCGCAGGGATGTCACCGATCCCCGTCGCATCCCCGTCGCATCCCCGTTGCATCGCTGTCGAAGCCCGCTCGGGACCCGGCCGCACCTCGGTCGCGACCCGGTCGGGCCCCGACGATCCGGGGGCGTGCTCAGGTGATCAGGGGCGCGCTCAGGGCTTCGTGGTCGGGGGTGACGCGCCCGCCGTGGTCGGCGGAGCGACCGTGACGACCGCGCTGGTCGTGGGCGGCGCCGTCGTCGGCGGCGCCACCGTCACCGGGGCGCTCGAGGGCGTGGTGACCGCGGCCGGCTTCTTCGTCGTCGGCGGAGCGACGGTGGTCGTGTTGAGGTTGGCGCCCCCGTTGCCCTGCCCGTTGGCCCCGTTGCCCTGGCCGTTCCCCTGGCCGTTGCCCGGCGGCACGCCGTTGCCGGGGCGGGTGGGCGCGGTCGGCGCCGGGGCCGTCGTCGGGGTGGTGCCGGCGCCGCCGGTCGCCTGGATCTGCAGCGCCTTCTGCATGACCGTCTTCGCGATCGGGCCGGCGATCACGCCGCCCGTGTTGTCGTTGTTCGCCGCCTTCTGGTTCAGCACCACGACCGAGACGGCGACCGTGGGCTCGGCGCCGGGCAGGCCCGCGAAGCCCATGAACCACGTGTGCACCGATCCGTCGCCGACCTGGGCGGTACCGGTCTTGCCGCCCACCTCGTAGCCCGGGATCTGCGCCGGGGTGCCCGTGCCCCCGGTGACCACGCCCAGCATCGCCTGGCGCAACGTCTCGGCGTTCGCCTCGTCCATCGGGGTCTGCCACACCTCGGGGTCGGCCGTCTTGATGACGCGCCCGTCGCTGTCGGTGACCTGCTTGAGCACGTGCGGCTTCATGATCCGGCCCTTGTTGGCGGGCGCCCCGGCGACGAGCGCCATCTCGAGGGGCGTGGCCTGCACGTCGTTCTGCCCGATCGACGCCTGGGCCAGCTTGGCCGGGTCCTTCGTCATCTCGGCCGGGAAGGTCGACGTGCCCGGCGCCGGCAGGTCGATCGGGGTCGGGGTGTTGAAGCCGAAGTTCTGCGCGCCGTCGAGCATGTCCTTCGCTCCGATGACCTTCTGGCCCATCTCGGCGTAGGCCGAGTTGCACGACTGCTGGAGGATCGTGAAGAGCGTGCCGCCGCACACCTCGCCGCCGAAGTTCTGGATGGGCTTGCCCACGGGCGGCTGGTACTGCGACGCCGCGGGGAAGTTCGGCTCGTCCACGGTGACCTTGCCGGTCTGCAGGCCCACGCCGGACGTGACGACCTTGAAGGTGGAGCCCGGGAAGTAGCGCTCCTGGTACTGCTTGGCCTGCATGGGCTTGCCCGGCGCCCCGTTCAGCAGCTTGAACGCCTCACGCGTCGCCTTGTCGTCGACGCCGCTCAACAGGTTCGGGTCGTACGACGGGTAGCTCCAGAACGCCAGGATCTCGCCGGTGCGGGGATCGGTCAGCACCACGGAGCCCTCGCGATCCGCCCCGGTGCGGGGGTCCTTGAGCGCATCGCGCGCCACCTGCTGCAGGTCCTTGCGCACCGTCACCTGCACGTTGCCCACCGTCTGCTGGTTGGAGAACATGTCGGCGATCCCACGGATCTGCTGGATCGTGGTGTTGCCCGAGAGCTCCTCGGAGTACTGCTTCTCCACGCCTGCGGCACCGAACGTGAACGAGAAGTACCCGGTGATCTGGCCGAACAGGTCCTTCTCGGGGTACCGGCGGTAGCGCTTGATCGTGGCGTCGTCGACATCGACGCTCTCGGCGAGCACGACCTGGTCCGCGGAGGTGATCGCCCCGCGCGGGCGGTTGAACTCGCGCTGGACGACCCGGGAGTTCAGGGGGTTGTTGTTGAGGTCGTCGGCCTGGAAGATCTGCACCTGGTTGAGCTTCACGAACAGCGCCAGGTAGCAGAGCATGATGAACACGCCGAAGCGCTGGATGCGCTTGTTCATCGCAGCACCAGCTCCCGCTCGCTCGCAGCCGTGTTGGCCAGCAGCGGCGTCTCGTCCGAGATGCGCATGAGCAACGCGATCAGGATGTAGTTCGCGATCAGCGACGACCCGCCGTACGACACGAACGGCAACGTGACACCGGTGAGCGGCAGCACCCGGGTGACGCCGCCGATGATCACGAACGCCTGCACGCCGATGAGGGCCGTCAGGCCGGTGGCCAGCAGCTTGTCGAAGGCGTTCTCGGCGCGCACCGCGATGCGCAGGCCCGCGCCGACGATGAGCAGGAACGCCACGAGCACGATCAGCGCGCCGAGCAGCCCGAGCTCGCCGGCGATGATGGCGAAGATGAAGTCGCTCTCGGCTTCGGGGATGTTGATCACGCCGTCGAGGCCGATGCCGGTGCCGCCGATGCCGCCCGACGCCATCTCGAAGGCCGACTGCACGACCTGGAACCCCTTGCCCTGGGGGTCCTGCCACGGGTCGATCCACATCGCCACGCGCTCCTGCACGTGGCTGAACGAGTGGTAGGCGAAGAACGCGCCGGCGCTGAAGAGGCTGAGGCCGATGACGACGAACGAGAAGCGCTCGGTCGCGACCCACAGCATCACGATGAACATCGCGAAGAACAGCAGGGACGAACCGAGGTCCTTCTGGTACACGAGCACGACGAGCGAGGCGACCCAGGCCAGGATCACCGGCCCGAAGTGCTTGAGGTCGGGCAGCGAGATCGGGCCGATCTGGCGGTTGCCCATGGCGAGCAGCTCGCGCTTCTCGACCAGGTACGAGGCGAAGAAGATGGCGAGCACGATCTTGGCCATCTCGCCCGGTTGGAAGCTCATGCCCCCGGGCAGGCTGATCCAGATGCGCGACCCCGAGCCGTGCTCCTCGCCCAGGCCGGGGATGAGGGGCATGAGCAGCAGGATGATGCCGAGCAGGGCGAGGGTCCAGCGGTACCGGTCGAGGTCGCGGGCGCGCTTGATCACCATCAGCGTGAGGCAGAACGCGACGATGCCGAACGTCGTCCACGCAGCCTGCTGCCAGGCGAGCTTCGGGCTGATGCGGGCGATGATCACGAACCCGAGGCCGTTGAGCAGGCCGGCGATCGGCAGCAGCGTGCCGTCGGCGTTCGGGGCGAGGCGGCGCACGACGATGTGGGCCACCAGGAACAGCGCGAGCACCACGCCGAGGAACGGTCCGACGTTCGGGGGGATCACCGCGTCCTTGCTCAAGCTGCCCAGCACGTAGGCGCCGCCGGTGATCATCACCACGAGGATGATGAGGCCGAGCTCGGTGTTGCGACGGGCCGAACGCACGATGAAGGCGGACTCTCTCGGGCAGCGGGGAGGATGCGGGCAGGGCGCCCGCGCTTGGTCGGGCGGTGCGGGTCGAGGGGCGGCGGGGAGTGCTCCACGCTACGGCGTCGGGCTGCGGTGCTGGTGGCAGGCAGATGTCACATCCGCGACCGTCGGGCGCGACCGCGCGCTGCGGCCACGACGTCACCGGGCCACCCTCGACGGGTGAAGGTCAGGGGACCGTGGGCGGCGGCAGCGCCGGCAGCGAGCTGACGCTGGTCGGCGGGGTGGCGTCGGGCGAGATGGCCCCGCCGAGGCCGGACGTGGTCGTCGTGGTGCCCTGTGGCTGCGTGGTCGTCGTTACCGGCGGGGCGTTCGCCTCGCTCATGCGCGCCTTCAACCGCGCCACGTAGGCCTCGGCGTCGGCCAGCGTGCTCTGCTCGCGGCCCTTCACGACGTCCTGGTTGAACTCGCCCGGCACCTGGGTGATGGCGATGCCCGTGCGCTGCACGACGACCGGCTGGTACCAGGCGAGCCCGCCGGGGCGGCCCTGGTAGATCACGACCTCGTTGCCGTCGACGCCCACGTAGTACGAGTTGGTCGCCAGGTAGTGGACGGTGAAGAACCCGGCACCGATGATCGCGAGGAACGCGACGAAGAACAGCGCGACGCGCCACGTGAGGCGGCTCGGGGTGGCCGCCGCCGTGGCGAACTGCGGTGGGGGCACGGGCGCGGGCGCCTCGGTGATCGGCGCCGAGCCCGCCTCGATCACGACGCCACCGCCGCCGGCGAACGCCGGTTGCGTGGGCGCCCCGGGTGAGGCCACCGCCGCCGCTCCACCGGCACCGGCACCGGCACCGGCACCGGCCGCCCCGACCACGACGGTCGCCGCGGGCGCCTCGGGGGCGCCGCTCGGGGCGCCGCCGTTCGCGCTCGCCCCGCCGCCGATCAGCTCGTCTTCGGCCGGCTCGCCCACCCGTTCCGGGCCGTGCACGACCTCGAAGACGCGGTGGTCCTCGGACGCGCCGTCGAGCAGCATGTGGTGGCCGGCGTCGTCGGTGACGTCGACGATGACGACGCTGATGTTGTCGCGGCCGCCGCCCTCGTTGGCCAGCCGCACGAGCTCTTCGGCCGCCTCGGTCGGATCGCTCATCTCCCGCATGATCTGCGCGATCGTCGTCTCTTCGACCTCGTTGAACAGCCCGTCGCTGCACAGCAGGTACCGGTCGCCCTTGACCGGCAGCAGCGCGAACGAGTCGGGCAGCACCTCCTGATCGATGCCGAGGGCCCGGGTGAGGATGTTGCGCTGCGGGTGGATCGCGGCTTCCTCGGGGGTCAGCTGACCCTGGCGCACCAGCGTGGCCACGAGGCTGTGGTCCTCGCTGACCTGCCACAGCTCCTGCTCGCCCGCCTTCAGCAGGTAGGCGCGCGAGTCGCCGACGTTCACCACGGTGAGGCACTCGTCGCCGTCTTCGAGCTGCACCTTGGCGAGCGCGCACATGGTGGTGCCCATGCCGCGCAGGTCGGGATCGTCCTTGGCGCGGCTGACGATCGCCCGGTTGGCGCTCTTGACCGCGTCGACCAGGGCGTCGGTGGTGCGCTCGGTGAAGCTCTCCTTCAGCGCGTCGATCGCGACCTCGGACGCGACCTCGCCGCCGCGGTGGCCGCCCATGCCGTCGGCCACGGCGAACAGACCATCGTCCACGAGATCGAGGACGTGGTCCTGGTTCACCTGCCTGACTTGGCCGACGTGTGTGGCGGCGCCGCTTGCGAACGTGGTCATTCGAGCTCCAGCACCGTGTTCCCGACTTGCAACCGGTCCCCCCGCTGCATGGTCATCGGACCGGCGACCTTCTTCCGGTTGAGATACGTGCCATTGGTCGATCCCAAGTCCTCAACAACGTAGTTCCCCTCGCGGCCGTACACCCGCGCATGCACCTGGGAGACGTACGTGTCGTCGACGACCAACTGGCACCCGGGGGCTCGTCCGATGCTGAGCTCGTCGGCCAGCGAGTAGGCGCGTCCCCGCTGCTCGGGGGGCTCGACGACGAGCAACTGGCCCTTCGCGGCGAGCGCCACCGGAGCCGCAACGGCCGCCGCCGGCGCCACCCCCGCGGGCGCTCGCGCCGGTCGGGGGGCCTTCGCGGGCTTCGCTCCCTTGCCCTTGCGACCCTTGGCCGGGGTGTCGCCCCGCGCCGCGCCCCCCTTCGGCGGGGTGATCTCGGCCCACACGGCCCGCAGCACGCGGAAGAAGAACAGGTAGACGACCGCCAGCAGGCAGAACTTGAGGATGGTGAGCAGCTGCTCCGACACCCGAGGGAGATTACCGGTAGGGGGTGCGCGAACCGCGGCTGGCCCGCCGCTGGTCACCGGTCACGGCGCCCGCGGGCGGTGCTCAGGAGGCCTGGAACACCAGGCGGATGCTGCCGAAGCTCAGCTCGTCGCCGTCGTGGAGCTCGCGCTCGGTGACGCGCGTGCCGTTCACCTTCGACCCGTTCGTCGAGCCCAGGTCGACCAGGTAGAAGCGGTCGCCGACGGGCCGGATCTCGGCGTGGCGCCGGCTCACGTTCGTGTCGTTGAGCGTGATGTCGCAGTCGGGCAGGCGACCGAGCACCACGATCGAGTCGCCCAGGATGTAGCGATCGTTGTTCGGCAGCAGCAGGGATCCGGCGCCCACGCCGCCCGGGCCCTCGCGCATGCGGGCCACGATCCGGAACTCGCCGGTGTGCACCTTCGGGTCGACGATCAGCTCGACGCTGATCGGCCCCATGAACGAGTAGCCCTCGTCGTGACCGTGCTCGCGGGCGGCGTCGCAGAGCTCGCGGGTCAGGGCGTCGCCGATCTCGGCGAACTTGTCGTGGTCGGCCTGGCTCAGGTGGATCGTGAACGCGTTCGGGGCCAGCGGCCGGCCCCGCACCCCGATCGAGCGCCCGCTGTCCATCTCGCGCACGAGGCGGCGCCCGAGCTCGATCGGCCGCAGGCCGCTCTTGAAGACGCGGGCAAAGACGCCCTCGACCATGTGCTCCAACCGCCGCTCGAATCCCTGCAGGCCCACGAAACCACGTTAACGGGCCTGCTCCGTGCCCCCGACATCACCGCCGGCGCCGGCCGAGCGCCCCGTCCGGCGCGCCCCTGCCTGGCCTCGCGTTACTCGAGCGGGGGATCCGTGCAGGGGTCCTCGTCGCCGGCGATGCCGGGCGGCTCGGTCCCGTTCGGCGACACCGTGGTCGGCGGGGCGTCGGGCGGCGCCGGCGTGTCCACGTTCGTGCCCGACGCCAGGTAGCGCTCGAGGGCACGGCTGATGGCCGCGGCCTCGGTCTCGCGGTACGGCGCCGTGCGCTGCAGCGCCTCCTCCGCAGGGTTGCTGGTGAACGACGCCTCGATGATCACGGCGGGGACGCCGGCCGAGTACCGGAGGATCCCGTAGTAGTCGCCGTGCTCACCCACCCGCGAGCGGGGCCCGCGGTCGGGCGCGTCGAGCGGCTTGCCGCCGTCGGTCCACTCGATGTCGTACGTGCTGAGGCTGGCGATCGCCTCGTTCCACAGGTACTGCGCGAGCACCTTCGAGGCCGGCGAGGCGTACTGGTAGAAGGTCTCCGAGCTCGGCGTGCCGCGTTGGGGAGGGCCACCCCCGCTGTTGTGGTGGATCGCCACGAACGCCCGCGGCTGCAGCGCGACGGCGATCTCGCCGCGGGTGTGCAGCTTCACGAAGTACGCGTCCGGGTGGGTCAGCATCACCGAGTAGCCCGCCCCGCCGAGCGCGCCGCCGGCCAGGCGGCGCTGCACGAGCGACGCGATCGCGAAGTTCGGCTCGCGCTCCTGCAGCCCGGTCGGGCCCACCGCCCCCTTCTCCGGGCCACCGTGACCGGGGTCGAGCAGCACGTCGACGTGGTCGACGACGTGACCGGCACGCACGCGGGCCATGCCGTAGCACGGCGTGCGCACCCACCAGCCCCCGGGGAAGGCCTGCAGGATCGGGGCGATCACACCCGTCGGGGTCACGAGCACCCCGTGCGGCACGGTGCCGATGTCGGGGGCGAACATGCCGGCGTCGTTGGGCCCCCGCAGCACAGGGTCCGTCGTGCAGGCCATCCCGAGCACCGCGAGCACCGCCGCCAGCACCACGATCGATCGCCACCGGGCGGCGGCAGCGGCGCGGGGCAGCGGGAGCATCCGTCGACAGTAGGCGGTCGCCGCGGCCGCGGAATTCATGCTCGATCGGCCTGCGAGCCCGTGGGCGAGCGGACAGACTGCCGTCCATGACGATCGTCCATCGTGTCCTGCATCCCCACCCCATCACCTCGTTCGACGAGTACCTCGTGCGCCGCGGCGGGCGCGGGTGGGAGGCCGTCGCAGCCCTGACGCCCGACGAGATCATCGACGAGCTGCTCGCCTCGGGGCTGCGGGGCCGCGGTGGCGCCGGGTTCCCGACCGGCGTGAAGTGGCGGACCGTGGCGGACAACCGCTCGGCGACCGAGGCGACCAGCGTCGTCGTGAACGCCGCGGAGGGCGAGCCGGGCACGTACAAGGACCGCACGATCCTGCAGATCAACCCGTACCAGGTCATCGAGGGCGCGCTGATCGCCGCCCGTGCCGTGGGGGCCGACGAGATCATCTTCGGGCTGAAGGCCGCGTTCGCCGACGAGGGCGAGCGGGTCGACGCGGCCGTCGCGGAGATCGAGGCGGCGGGGTGGACCGACGGCATCTCGATCGTCGTGTTCGAAGGCCCCGACCACTACCTCTACGGCGAGGAGACGGGGATGCTCGAGGCGATCGACGGGCGCCCGCCCTTCCCGCGCATCGCGCCGCCGTTCCGCCGGGGCGTGCACGAGGTCGTGGAGACCGACGACGATCTGAACACCGGCAGCGGGCTGTCGGCCCACGTCGAGATGGCGGGCGCCGGCGGCGACAGCGACGCCCCGCCGACGCTCGTCGACAACGTCGAGACGCTGGCGAACGTGGCGCACATCTTCGCCCGGGGCGCGGAGTGGTTCCGCACCGAGGGCACCGAGCAGTCGCCCGGCACGATCGTGGTCACGGTCTCGGGCGCGGTCGAGCACACCGCCGTCGGTGAGGTGATGATGGGCACGACGTTGCGGGCGGCGATCGACGCCATCGGCGGCGGGGTGCGGCCCGGCCACGCCATCAAGGCCGTCATGTCCGGCACCTCGAACGCCCTCATCCCGGCGTCGGCGCTCGACACGCCGCTCACCTACGAGGACATGGCGGCGATCGGTGCCGGCCTGGGCTCGGGCGGCTACATCGTCTACGCCGACGAGGACGACCTCAGCGCGGTCGCCGCGGGCGTGTCCCGGTTCCTCGCCGTCGAGTCCTGCGGGCAGTGCGTCCCGTGCAAGCAGGACGGGTTGGTGATCGCCGACCTGTTGCGCAAGGTCTGCCACTCGGTCGCGACCGAGCGCGAGGTCGACGAGATCCGGTCCCGACTCGGCACGATCGCCGACGGGGCGCGGTGCTACCTCGCGACGCAGCACCAGGTGATGGTCGAGAGCGTGTTCGAGCTGTTCCCCGAGGAGATCTCGGTGCACCTCCCCGCTTCACCGGGGGCGCGCCCGCAGAAGGACGCGGTGCCCGCCGTGCTGATCAGCGAGATGGTGGGCATCGCCGACGGCGTGGCGGTCTACGACGAGCGCCACCGCGACAAGCAGCCCGACTGGACGTTCGACGAGGAGTGGTCGGGCCAGATGCCCGCCGAGCGCCTCGACGACCACCGGGATCACCGCGTCACCGAGTGAGCGACGCCGCCCGGGCGCGGCGGGCTCGGAACGGGTGTGACGGGGGCGGAGCTCGATCCGTCAGCGGGGCGCGCGGTCCGTTCCGCCGGTGACGGCGGCGAGGGTCGGCGCGGAGGGGGACGCGTCAGGTGGCGGGAGCGGACTCGGCCAGCACCTGGTCGATGCGGCTCTCGGCCGCCTCGGGCCCGACGCCCCACGAGACCGAGAGCTCGGAGATCAGGATGTGGCGCGCCCGCGCCTGCATCGACTTCTCGGCGGTGGAGAGCGAACCGCTCTGCTCGCGGCGGGTCAGGTTGCGCACGACCTCGGCGCACTCGTAGACGTCGCCCGACTTGAGCTTCTCCTGGTGGTTCTTGAATCGGCGCGACCAGTTCGTGGGCATGCGCACGTTCGAGACGGCGAGCACCTCGAGCACCTCGTCGGCCTCGTCGGCCGAGATCGCGTCGCGCACGCCGAGCTCGGCGGCCTTGGCCTCGGGCACGAGCACGGTCATGTCGCCCGAGGTGCCGAACCCGCGTTCGGGGACGACCAGCTCGAGGTAGGCGACTTCCTCGCCGTCGAAGGTGCGGGTGGTGCGGCCGACGATCTTGGCCGTTCCATGGGCGGGGTAGATGACCCGACTGCCGACCTTGTACTTCACGTGACCCTCCGAGATGGGCTCGAGTGTGCGCAACGAAACCAGTGCGGCACCGCCCCGACCACTGCGCCATCGCCGCCGCGGGACGACGAGACCGGGACGGAAACCACCAACACCGAGTCATCAAGTGTGGCGCACGCGGCCGCCCTTTCCAATCCGAGGGACCAAAAACCCCGTCGGTGAACCCCATCGACGGGTCGGTTCCAGGCGCCGCTCGACCCCGCAGGGTGCGGCGGGGCTGCCTATGGGGTCGCCGGCGGGGTGCTCATCGCCCGATGCACGGCGTCGATCACCCGAGCGATGTTCTTCGCGTTCCGGCCGAAGTCGTGGAACGCGAACAACGACGTGGACTCGACCGACATCCCCGTCCGATCCGCTGCGATGGCCCACAGGTGCACCTGGATCCGCTCGCCCCAGGCGTAGGGGGTGATGCTCGTCCGGGCGCGAAAGTCCCCGACGCCGGGATCCGCCGGCTCCACGATCAGCGAGAGCCACAGCAGCGCCTCCTGCACCGCACCCCACGCGAACGCGTACGGAACGTGCAAGGTGAGCTGGTCGGACACGCGATGGAGGGCCACGGCGCCGATCCTACGAACGCCGTCAGGTCGCGTCGAAGGAGCCGGCGACGTCGAAGACCACGTCGACCGTGCCCGACGCGTTGGCCAGGCGCGCCCGCCCTCCCGCGCCGCCCCGCACCACGGCGCGGTTCGGGGCGGCAGCCGTCCAACGGGTCGACTTGGGGTGTCACAGCCGCTGGCTAAGGTCCGAACGATGGCTGCTGGCGGCGACGACCTCTCTGATCCACCCCTCGACGGGCGCTCGACCGACCTTCCGGCGGCGCGTGGCGACGGCCCGAGCGCAGGGTTCGTCGGGCGGGTGATCGGCACCGACGACGCCACCCCGCTCGAGTTCTGGGTGGCGGTCACGCCCGACGCGTACCTGCAGCTCGACGACGTGGTGGCGCTCGAGCGCGAGCTGCCCGGCCACGACGAGCCGGTGCGCATCTACGGCGTCGTCTCGCAGGTGCGGGCCCGCCACGTCGGCGCTCGCTACGACAACGACGTCTTCCTGATCGCCGAGGGCGTGCTGCCGGCCGAGGTCAGCGAGGCGGCGCTGGTGCAGGCCACCAGGTTCGAGCCCGAGGTGTTCGTGCCGCCGCAGCCCGGCCAGCAGGTCGATCGGGCCGTCGGCGCCGAGCGCGACCAGGCGCTGTTCTTCGACGGGATGGATCGGCCGCTGCCCGCCGGCCTCTCGCGCGACGACGAGCCGCTCTTCCTCAACCTCGAGTTCATCGACGGGTCGCGCGGCGCCCACGTCAACATCTCGGGCATCTCGGGCGTCGCCACGAAGACGACGTACGCCACGTTCCTGCTCTACTCGCTGTTCAGCTCCGGGGTGCTCGGCGCCGAGGCGCTCAACACCAAGGCGCTCATCTTCAACGTGAAGGGCGAGGACCTGCTCTTCCTCGACCACCCCAACACGCAGCTCTCCGACGACGAGCGGGCCCGCTACGCCAAGCTCGGTCTGCAGCCGGGGGCGTTCTCGAGCGTCGGCGTCTTCGCGCCGCCCCGGCGCGACGACCCGAAGGGGTCGCCCGACGTGGCGAGCCGCACGGTCGGGGTCACGTCGTTCTGGTGGACGCTCGACGAGTTCTGCCGCGAGGAGCTGCTGCCGTTCCTCTTCGCCGACGCCGAGGACGACCGCCAGCAGTACACGATGATCGTGCACAACGTCGCCGCCCGGCTGAAGGCCGAGGCCCAGGCGCTGCCCGACGGCGGGGTCACGATCGGCGGCCGCCCGGTGCGCACGTTCTCCCAGCTCATCGACCTCATCGACGAGAAGGTCAACCCCACAGCCGACGGCGACACCTTCGAGTCCGACCAATGGGCCGGGCCCCGCATGGGGCAGGGGTCGATCAACGCGTTCATGCGCCGGCTCGGCGCCTCGCGGCGCTACGTCGAGCACCTGGTGCGGGGCGACATCGCGGATCCTGACAAGCACCGCATCGACTTCGACGGGGCACAGGTCACGGTGGTCGACCTCCACAACCTGAACGACCGCGCCAAGCGGTTCGTGGTCGGGGTCGTGCTGCGCAAGGCGTTCGAGCGCAAGGAGCGCTCGGGTCAGGCGCGCCCGCTGCAGTTCGTCGTGCTCGACGAGCTCAACAAGTACGCCCCCCGTGAGGGTTCGAGCCCGATCAAGGAGATCCTGCTCGACGTCGCCGAGCGCGGGCGCTCGCTGGGCATCATCCTCATCGGGGCGCAGCAGACGGCGAGCGAGGTCGAGCGCCGCATCGTGTCGAACTCGGCCATCCGGGTGGTCGGCCGGCTCGACGCGGCCGAGGCGGCACGCGGCGAGTACGGGTTCCTCGGGCCCACCCAACGCCAGCGCGCCACGATCATCAAGCCCGGCACGATGCTCATCGCCCAGCCCGAGCTGCCCATCCCGCTCGTCGTGCAGTTCCCGTTCCCCGCCTGGGCGACCCGCGCGTCCGAGGCGGGTGCCAACCCGTCCGCCACGGGCGCCGCGGCGCTGCCGGACGACCCGTTCGCCGGGCTGCCGACGTGAGGGTCGCGCCATGAGGATCGCGCCATGAGGATCCTGCACACCGCCGACTGGCACGTGGGCAAGACCGTGCGGGGGCGCAGCCGCGCCGCCGAGCACGTCGCGGTGCTCGCCGAGATCGCGCAGCTCGCGGACGACGAGGACGTCGATGTCGTCGTCGTGGTCGGCGACGTGTTCGACACCGCCGCGCCCAACCCCGAGAGCGAGCGCATCGTCTACCAGGCGCTGCTCGCGCTCAGCGCCGGCGGCACCCGTCCGGTCGTCGTCGTCTCGGGCAACCACGACAACCCCCGCCGCCTCGGCGCGGTCACCCCCGTGTTCGACCTCGCCAACGTGCACCTGCAGACAGCGATCCGCCCGCCGGCCGACGGCGGCGTGCTCGAGCTCACGATCGATCGCACCGGCGAGCGCGCCTGCCTCGCCCTCATCCCGTTCCTCTCGCAGCGCCACGTGCTCCACGTCGCCGAGCTGATGGCGCTCGACGTCACCGAGACCGGTGGCCAGTACGCGGCGCGCCTGGGCCAGATCCTCGAGGTGATGACAGCGGGGTTCGCCCCCGACACCGTGAACCTGGTGCTCGCCCACGTGATGGTGAGCGGGGCGATGCTCGGCGGCGGCGAGCGCAGCGCGCACACGATCTTCGACTACTGGGTGCCACCCAACGCCTTCCCCTCCGGGGCGCACTACACCGCGCTCGGCCACCTCCACCGACCGCAGAAGATCGAAGGGCCGTGCCCGCTCTGGTACTCGGGGTCGCCGCTGGCGATGGACTTCGGCGAGGAGAGCGACCGCAAGGCGGTGCTCATCATCGACGCGGCTCCCGGCGCGCCGGCCGCCGTGCGCGAGGTGCCGCTGCAGCGCGGGCGGCGCTTCGTCACCTTGAAGGGCACGGTCGCCGAGCTCACGGCCCAGGTCGAGGCCGGCGCGCTCGAACCCGCCACCACCGAGGAGGGCGGCCCGTTCGTGCGGGTCGTGGTCAACGAGAAGGCGCGCGTCGGGCTGGCCGACGAGGTGCGCGAGCTGCTGCCCGACGCCGTCGACATCAAGATCGAGGTGCCGGGTGGCACCGCGGAGCGCCGCGTGACCGACGAGGGGCACGAGCGCACGCCCCACGAGCTGTTCGCCACGTACCTCGAGGAGAAGGGCGTCGAGGACGCCCGCCTGCTGGCGCTGTTCGACGAGCTGCTCGACGAGGCCACCGGGCAGGACGCGGTCGATGCCCTCACCGCCGCACCAGGGGGCGGCGACGATGCGTCCTGAGCGCCTCGAGATGGCCGGGTTCGGGGTGTTCCGCGAGCTCGTCGAGATCGACTTCACCGGCACCGACCTCTTCGCGCTCAGCGGCCCGACCGGCGCGGGCAAGTCCACGATCATCGACGCCATCGTGTTCGCGCTCTACGGCGTCGTCCCCCGCAACGACGACAAGCGGCTGGTGGGCGCGTCGATCAGCGAGGGCAAGGTCGAGGCGCGCGTGCGCTTCGACTTCTCCGTGGCGGGCGACCACTACACGGCGCTGCGCATCGTGCGCCGCAAGGGCAAGACCGGCGCCGTCAACACCGACGAGGCACGGCTCGAGCGCGTCGATCCGGCGTCGGGTGCGGTCGAGGTCGTCGCCGGCACCGCCGCCGAGCTGTCGTTCGAGGTCGAGCAGCTGCTCGGGCTCAGCTACGAGCACTTCACGACCTGCGTGGTCCTGCCGCAAGGCGAGTTCCAGCGGTTCCTGCACCAGAAGCCCGCCGCCCGGCAAGACCTGCTGGTCGAGCTGCTCGACCTCAGCATCTACGGGCGGATGGCACAGGCCGCGACCGCCCGGGCCAAGGCCGCCCAGCACCAGCGCGAGTGGATCACGCAGCAGCTCGGGGAGCTCGCCGGCGTCACGGCCGAGCAGCGGGCCGACCACGAGGTGGCCGTCAAGCAGGCCGAGGCGCTGCTGGCTCGCGTCGACGAGGCGCTGCCCGCGCTCGACGCGCTGACGCAACAGGCGGCCGACGCGCGACGAGCCGCCGACGCCGCCAGGGCCAACGTCGCCCTGCTCGCCGGGGTGCAGGTGCCGCCCGGCGTGACCGACCTCGGCGCGGCGCTGACCCGCTCGCTGCACGCCGTCGAGCTCGCGACCGCGGCGGAGGACACCGCCGCCGAGGCGCTCAGCGCCGCCGAGGCTGCGCTCGACGCCCTCCCCGACCGAGCCGCGCTCACCGGCGCGCTGCGCGACCACGAAGACCGCGCCACCGAAGCGGCGCGCATCACCAAGGGCGAACAGGTCGTGGCGGGCGCCCGCGACAACGAGGCGGCCGCCCAAGCCGAGCTCGAAGCCGCGCGAGCCGCGCACGTCGAGGCGGCGAGCGCCCTCGAGGCGGCGCGGCGGGCGAACCGCGCCCACGAGCTCGTCGCCGCCCTGGTCATCGGTGATCCGTGCCCGGTGTGCCGGCAGGTGGTGCACGCCGCACCCGAGCACGAACCGAGCGACCTCGACGCGCTGACGCGCGTCGAAGCGGCTACGGCCACGGCGCTGGCCGAGGCCACCGAAGCGCTCCAGGGCATGACCACCACCCGCGTGCGCATGGAAGACCTGCTGGTCGAGGTGCGCCGGCGCATCGCCGAGCTCGACGAGCGGCTGGTCGACCACCCCGACGCCGAGGCGATCCGCACCCAGCTCGCAAGCTTCGAGGCCGTCGAGGCCGCCGCCAAGGCCGCGCGCACCGAAGCGACCGCCACCCGCAAGGCGCGGCAGGCGGCCGAGCAGCAGGTGCAGGCCGCGCGCGCCAACGAGCAGTCCGCGCGCCGCGACTTCGACGCCGCACGCGATCGCGTCGCCGTCCTGCAGCCACCGGCGGCCGCCCGCGACGACCTGCACGCCGACTGGACCACGCTCGTCGAATGGGCCGCGGCCGAGCTGCCCGCGCACGAAGCGGCCGCGGCCGAGGCCCTCGCGACCGCGACCCGGGCGGACGACGAGCATGCCGCGCAGCGCGAGGCGCTCGACGCCGCGTGCCGGGCCGGCGGCGTCGATCCGGGCCCGCGCCCCGTGCGCGACGCCGTGGTCGAGCACATGTCCGCCGCGCGCGCGGCGCTCGATCAGCTCGATCAGGCGCTGGCGCGCGCCGACGAGCTCCGCGCCGACGACGCCCGCATCCACGAGCAGGAGCAGGTCGCGTCTGCCCTCGCCACGCACCTGCGCTCCACGCACTTCGAGAAGTGGGTGCTCGACGAGGTGCTGCACCGCCTCGTCTCGGCCGCCACCGAGATCCTCCACGAGCTCAGCGGCGGCGTGTACTCGCTGACCTTCGACACGAAGTCGACCTTCTGCGTGATCGACCACGCCAACGCCGACGCCACCCGCTCCGCCCGCACGCTCAGCGGCGGCGAGACGTTCCTCGCCTCGCTGGCGCTGGCGCTCGCGCTCGCCGACGAGATCGCGCAGCTCGCCGCGACCGGCAGCGTGCGCCTCGAGTCGATCTTCCTCGACGAGGGGTTCGGCACGCTCGATCCCGCCACCCTCGACACGGTCGCCTCCGCCATCGAAGAGCTCGGCGCCCGGGGGCGCATGGTGGGCGTCATCAGCCACGTGCGCGACCTCGCCGATCGCCTCCCCGTGCGCTACGAGGTCACGAAGCTCGGCAACGCCTCCACCGTCACGAGGGTCGAGCAGTGACACGGGTCGAGCGATGACACGCCCACGCGAACCCCGACCTTGTGGTCGCGGCATGGCGTCGTCGCCGACGCCGTGCCGCGACCAGAACGACGTCCTGGGGGGCTCCCCATGAGGTTCGCGGTCGAGTCGTGGTCCCCCGACTACGGGGCCCCAATGGGCGACGACGCCCTGGTCGAGAGCACGGCCGAGGTCAACGCCTGGGTCGAGGCCGGGGCGGACGAGTGGGCACCCCGGGCCCCCGCCGCGGGCACCCAGGGGCTCGACGACGTGCTCTTCGTCGACGGCGTGCGCCGCGTCGAGGCGCACGTGTGGATCACCGACGATGACGACGTGGTGCACCAGGGCATCTGCGCGTCGTACGCGGCCGGCGGCGTGCACTGCAACGGCGCGGCGACGGTGGTGCAGCCCCAGGTGCGCCACGGGCTCTTCAGCCCCGTGCCCGACGTGCCGCCGATCGCGACCCGTCACGTGCACTTCACGCCGCACGTGGCCGTCAACGACGAGCCGGACGACCTCTCGTTGCTGCTGCAGAAGAAGATGGGCGAGCTCGAGGGCCAGGTCGCGGCGGCGGTGGGCGACGCGGGGCTCATCGTGGTCGACGGCCCGCTCAAGTTCGGTCAGGCCCAACCCGGCAAGGTGGGCTACATCAAGACCCACAGCAGCGCCTACGGGCCGCCGCTGGTGCGCGAGACCGTCACACGCCTGGGCGTCGGCGAGCGCACGCCGATCCTCCTGCTCGGGGGCAAGGAGAACCGCTACTCGTGGTACTTCCGGCTGCCGTGCCCCGTGCGCCACGGGTGGGCCGGGGTGGTGCGGCTCGAGACCACCGCCGACCAGCCGTTCACCGACGTCGTGACTCTGGCCGATCGCCTGGGGGTGACGCTGCCGCGCTTCGCATCGTGCGAGGAGAAGGACCCACGCGCGCCCCAGAACCTCTACCCGATCGGCGGGCTCGAACGTGAGCTGCGCCGCCGCCTCGGTGACCCCATGTTGATCATGCGCTCGTTGCGCGAGGCTGCCGCCAAGACCTGAGCCGGCGACGACGCGCCGGCGGCCGTCGAGAACGGAGCCAGCCCATGATCAACGGCGCCCACACCGTCGTCTCCAGTCAGGATGCCGACGCGGATCGCGCGTTCTTCCGCGACGTGCTCGGGTTCCCGGCGGTCGACGCCGGCGGCGGGTGGCTGCTCTTCGCCCTCCCGCCGAGCGAGCTCGCGGTGCACCCGTCAGAGGGCTCCTCGCACGAGCTGTTCCTGCTGTGCGACGACCTGGCCACGACCATGGCGGACCTCGAGGCCAAGGGCGTCGCGTTCACCGAGGTCAGCGAGCAGCGTTGGGGGCTGCTCACGCACCTGACGTTGCCCGGCGGGAGCCAGATCGGGTTGTACGAGCCGCGTCACCCGCGCGCGCACGGGTGAACGTGGCCGCGCCGGCGCAGGCGTGAGGGCTGTGTTCAGAGGGGCAGAGCGGTCGAGCCTTCGGCGTCTCGCCGATCGGCGATCACCTGGAGCTCTTCGTGCATGCGGTGGTCGAAGGCGCGGGGCGCGTGCGCCCAGTGCTCCCACCAGCCCGCGAGCGCGTGCAGGGGGTGGACCTGCCGGTGGTGGTGTTCACGTGGCTTCATGGTCCCAGTGTGCGCCTCTAAGTTGCATCATGCAACTGTATGTCCGTCACACCCGGTTCTCGCCGTGCTCCCCTGCATGGGAAGCTACCGAGATGACCAGCGAAGGCGCCCCTGACGAGACCGATGGCACCACGACCGGAACCCCCGAAGACCACGACGAGGTCGAGGTCGTCGTGCTCGAGGCCCGGGCGGTCGACGAGATGGTGGGCAAGATCCGCGCCGCGGCGGCGGCCCCGGGCGCGGCCGAGGCCGTCAGCGCGTGGTACGCCGAGCACGGGGATGACGCCTGGCACGGCAAGGGCCACGACCACGCGGTCGTCGGCGAGACGCTGATGTACCTGCACGACGCGCCCGACGGCATGCTCGTGCCCCACGCCCGCTACCAGGACGGCACCGAGAAGATCTACACCGACGCCGAGCACGCCGACCGGGCGTACTGAGCGCGGCCGCCCCGCCGAACCGACCACCGGACCCCACGAACCCATGACCTACTGCCTTGCGATCCGCCTCGACGAGGGCCTCGTCTTCCTCGCCGACACCCGCACGAACGCGGGCATCGACAACATCAGCACGTATCGCAAGCTGCACGTGCGGCGCCCGGCGCCCGACCGCGTCTTCGTGATCGAGTCGGCCGGCAACCTGGCCACCACGCAGGAGGTGCTCGACCGGATCGACCGGGATCTCGCCGTGCCGGGCGACCACGAGAGCCTGGCGACGATCAGCCACCTGTTCGAGGCCGCGCTCTACATCGGCCGTCTGAGCCAGCTCGTCGCCGCGAACCATCGCAACGGGCTTTCGGCCACGGGCGCCGACGGCACCGCGACCTTCATCCTGGGGGGCCAGATCGCCGGCGAAGCCCCCGACATCCTCCTCGTGTACCCCGAGGGCAACTACATCCGCGCCTCGGACGATCGGCCGTTCCTGCAGATCGGTGAGAGCAAGTACGGCAAGTTCGTCCTCGACTTCATGGTGCAGCCACAGGTCGACCTGCAGACCGCCGTCAAGATCGCCGTCGGCTCGATGATGAGCACCGCCCGGGCCAACCTCTCCGTCGGCCCGCCCTACGACGGCGGCGTGCTGCCGAACGACGGATCGCTGACGCTGCGCGAGTTCCGCGTCGAGGCCGACTCCCCGACGATCACGCACCTCGAGGCGATGTGGCACAAGCACCTCCACGCCGTGATCGCCGAGCTCCCCCACGTCGCCACCGACGACGTCGCCGGCGCGGGCTGAGCGCACCGTCACCCGTGTCCGGCACCGTGGCGGGCATGGGTTGTCACACTTCGTCTCGCCGAGGCCTGTTCACGGGTAGATGACCGAGTCCCGCAGGGCCGCCGAGTTCGAGACGTTCTACCGCGCCGAGTGGGGGCGACTCGCGGGCACCTTGCGGTTGATGAGTGGAGATGCGATGACCGCAGACGAGGTGGCCCAGGAGGCGATGACCCGCGCGTGGATGCGGTGGCACCGGGTGGCGGAGCTCGAGGATCGGGCGGGGTGGGTCTACGTGACGGCGTTCCGCATCGCCCGGAAGCGCTCGGCCCGCGAAGCGAAGCGGCCTGCGCCCGTTCCTCGGCCCGGCGAGGTCACCGACATCGCGGACCGAGTCGCGCTCGAACGGGCGCTCGCCACGCTGCCGATCCGACAACGACAGGCTGTCGTCGCCCGTCACGTGCTCGGCCTCGACGGCCCCCGGGCTGCCGCGCTGCTCGGCATGCAACCGGCCAACTTCCGACAGCTCCTCAGCCGCGCCCTGCGCGACCTTCGTGTGAGCCCCGAACTGCTGGAAGGCGGCGCGTGATGGACGACCACCTCGACGTCATCGAAGATGTCCGCGTCCCCGAAGACGGCGCGCAGCGAGCGATAGCCGTCGGCTCCGCACGGAACCGACGACGTCGAGCGCTCGTCACGATCGGGTGTGGTGTGCTCGTGATCGCGGGCGTCCTCGGTGTGCTCGCGGCCCGCGGATCCGGCGATGCCAGCGTCTCGACCGCGGGGACCGTTCCAACGCCGCCACCACTGCTCGGCCCAGCACTGCTCGATCTCCCACCCGACGCGCTGGCTGCGCAACCGGTGATCCCCGAGGGTTGGCGCACCATCAACCGCGGACTCGCGTCGTTCTCCGTGCCGGCTGACTACCGAGCGACGAGCGCCTGGGTCAACAGCGGATGTGGGGGACTCACGACACTGGTGCCGCCCAGCGATGCCGAGCTGGCGTCGACGTTGTTCATGTGCTCCGGCGCTACGACGATGATGCAGGTGGCGTCCCTCTCGACGCGCTGCACCCTCTGCAACTCTCAGACGGTCAATGGCCTCCGGGTCGACATGCCACCGCACGCGACGTGCTACGGGTGCGCCATCCGCTTCGAGTTGCCCGAGCTCGGGCTGCGGATCGACATGCCGCCCAACGCCTCGCCGTTCGAGCAGATCCTCTCGACGGTGACCCCTTCCCCCGTCGCTCGAGCGCTCGCCGCCGGCCCGACCGCTGACGTCCGATCGTGGCGTGAGGAGGCCGAGCGGGAGGTCTCGCTGCGGGTGCCGGCGACGTGGGCCACGGCCGAGGTCGAGCAGGGCAGCCCGAACGTCGCGAGTTGCGGCGGCAGCCCCCTGGTCGGGCATTCCGAAACGGTGCTCCGTGGTCAGGGGGGTGGCGAGCCGCAGTGCGCGCTGGCGCCACCAGCGACGCTTGCACCGGCACCGATGGACGGGGTGTGGCTTCGGTCCTACGCAGGAAGCGAGGAGGATCGCCAGAGTGTCGACCCGATCGAGCTCGGCAACGCACGCGTGCTGGTCGATCGCTACTCCGGCGCTGACCACGTCTACGTCGAGGTTGCCGCTCAGGGTGGCAAGACGCTCGTCGCCGTGGCGATCAACACCGACCCGACCATCGCTCGGACGGTGTTGCGCACGATGACGGTCGACGGGCACCACCTGGGGTCGCCCCGCCCCACGCCGGCCAGCCCAGCCCCTACCCCTTCCACCGTGTCGCCCGCCGCGACGAACCCGGCAACCGCCAGTACCTCCACACCGCCGACTGCCACCCCGCCATCCACCACCACGGTGCCCGGATCGTCGACGACGTCCCACTCGAGCTCGACATCAACGGCCACCATCTCGCCGACGGGCGACGTCGCCCGTCCGATGCCCAGAGACCTCCGGGCTGACCTGGTGAACGTAGGCGCGTCGGTGGACAGCGCCCCAGGGGGGATGTTGGGCTCGCTGGCTGCGGTCCCGAGCTGCGGCGTCGCCCCGGCGGAGCCGTTCGAGGACACCCCAGAAGGACGGTGCTTCCTCGCCGCCATGGTCGCGCACGAAGAGGCGGTGGTCGTCGGCGTCGAGGGAGTGGGAGAGCGCAATCTCGTCGTGCATGTGCTGCACACTCGAGCCGATCGCTCGGTCGAGCTGTTCGCCGACCGCCTGCACGAGCCGTTCGGAGCACCGGAGTGGGCGTTCACCAGCTGCTTCGCCCGGCCCGTCGACCTCCGCGACCCGCCGTCGCTGACCGG
>CAYUOL010000038.1:23111-30761 GCA_964446345.1 uncultured Iamiaceae bacterium
CCCGCCGCGCCCGGCCGAGCGACGCTGACGGCGAGGAAGCGCCGGATCGCACCGGCACGTCGGATCGGCCACCCTGTCGAGGAGGCACCACATGCACACGAGCACCGGCACGTTGGTCGTCGCGATCTACCCGGATCGAGCGACGGCGAGGCACGACCTGCGGGCGATCCGTGACCTGCGCAGCGACGACATCGACGTCATCTACGCCGCCCTGGTGGCGAAGGACTCCGCGGGCTTCGTGTCCACGCAGCGCACCTTCGGCCACCACCCCTCGCACCGCACCACGGAGGCGTTGCGCCTCGAGGGCCGGTTCCACCGGGGGCTCACCCACGGCGACATCCGCGAGCTGGGCATGATGCTCGAACGAAGCTCGATCGCCATCGTCGCGGTGCTGAGCGGGACGGCGATCGACGAGGTCATCGAGAACCTGCAGACGGACGAGGTCATGGTGGACCAGCTCACCGGTGAGGACGTGGCGTTCCGCGGCCTGCTGCGGGCGTACAACGGGATCGGCTTCAACGACTGACCCTCTTGTAAGTAACTGATTGATTCAGTTATCATAAGCGGCATGCCCCGCACCCTCCCGGCGTCCCGCATGGACGACCTCGCTCGGACCGCTCGTGCGGTCTTCCGTCGCAAGGGGTACAAGCGAGCCCAGGTCTCCGACATCGCGGCGGAGGTCGGCATCTCGCCGGCCGCGCTCTACCGCCACGTCGAGAGCAAGGAGGCCCTCTTCCTCCTCTGCTTCCTGCCAGAGGTCCCGGACGTGTCCAGCTACCTGCCGACGCCCGAACCGGGGGCGACCCTCGTCGCGATCAAGGCGGCCCTCGGGCAGGCCCTGCCATCGACGCGCCTGCGGGCCGCGTTGCGCACGACGACGGACGATCCCGCCGCCGAGCTCGCGGGCGTGATCGAGGAGCAGTACCAGTCGGTGCAGGAGCACTGGGAGCTCCTCGCCCTCGTCGAGGCGTCGGCGCAGGACCTGCCCGAGCTCCAGGACGCCTACTTCCGCAAGGGGCGGCGCCGCTTCACCCGCGACCTCGCGCGCTACCTCGAGCGTCGGGGCGAGGAGGGTTCGTTCCGCGTCGTCCCCGACCCGGAGCTCGTCGCCGTCCAGCTGCGCGAGGCCTGCGCCTGGTTCGCGTGGCACCGGCGCGGTGACGCCGACGCCGGCATCGACGACGACCGGGCGCTGGCCGCCATCATCGATACCTACGTGCACGCGCTCGTGCCATGAGCATCACCGCGTGCGACGCGACGCCGGCGGCGATCGAGGCCGCGGACGCCAGCGGGGCGACGCGCGCAGACGACGGCGCCGCGCCCCCGGCCCCCTTCGCGGCGGCGCCGGTCCTCGGCATCGCCGCCGTCGTGGTCGCGGCACTCGTCGCGCTGGCGACGCGCTACGGCTTCCACCGGGACGAGCTCTACTACCTGTGGGGCGGCGAGCACCCCGCCGCCGGCTACGTGGACCACCCCCCGCTCGTGCCGCTCCTCGCCCGGTCGGCCGACGCGTTCGGAGGCCACGAGCTCCTGGCGCTGCGCACCCTCGCGGCGCTGATGGCCGGCTGGCTGATCGTCGCCGCCGCGCTGATCGCGCGCGAGCTGGGCGGCGGCCGGCGGGCGCAGATCATCGCGGCGTTCGCCGCCGCGTGCGTGCCCGCCACCCGCGGCCCGGCCGTGCTGTACGGGACCACGGTGGCCGACGCCGCCGTGTGGGCCCTCGTGCTGTTGCTCGCGACGCGGCTGCTGCGCACGTCGGACCGGCGGCTCTGGCTCGCCATCGGGCTGGTGGCGGGGATCGGGCTCGAGACGAAGTGGTCGGTCGGTGTGCTGATCGCCGCACTCGTTGCCGGCCTGCTGCTGACCGACCGCCGCGACCTGCTCGTGTCCCCGTGGACCATCGCCGGCGGGATGATCGCACTGGGCTTGTGGGCCCCGAACCTGTGGTGGAACGCGACGCACGACTGGGCGTTCCTCGAGTTCCAGCGCGAGGTCGGCGCCGACAACGGCTCGCTCGACAAGCGGCTGCTCTTCGTCCCCCTCGTGCTGCTGCTCGCCGGCCTGGCCCCGATCATCGTGTGGCTGCCGGGCTGGTTGTGGTTGTTCCGCGGGCGCTTCCGCCCGATCGCCATCGCGGCGATCGTGGTGACGCTCGTCGTCTTCCTCGCGGGCGGCAAGCCCTACTACCCGGCGCCGTTGATCGTCCCCCTGCTCGCCGCCGGCGCCATCGTCGTGGACCGAGGGTCGCAGGCGCGGCGGCGCACCGCCCTCTTGGTGCTTAGCGTCACCGCGGTGCTCACGATCCCGCTCACGTTGCCGGTGCTGCCGACGGGCGCGCTGGGTGCGATCGAACCGATCAACCCCGAGATGGGCGAGATGGTCGGATGGCCCGAGCTGACGAAGACCGCCCGCGACGCGTTCGCCGCCCTGCCGAGCGCCGAGCGCGCGCACGCCGTGATCCTCACCAGCAACTACGGCAGCGCCTCGGCCTTGCGCCGGCTGGCTCCCGAGCTCCCGGTCGTGAGCGCCCACAACGATCTCTGGCTGGAGGGCCCGCCCCCCGAGTCCGCGACGACCGTGCTGACGATCGGCTACTCGCCTCGCTACCTCGAGCAGCTGTGCCGCGCCATCACCCCCGTCGGCGTCGTCACGAACGACGTCGGCCTCGCGAACCAGGAGGCCGGCCGCCCGATGTACCGCTGCGAGCGCGCCACGCCGTGGGCGACGATCTGGCCCTCGCTGAAGCACTTCGGCTGACGCGGCGGGAGCGGCGCCGCCCCCGGCGGAAAGCGCCGGGAGGACCGATACGCTGGGACGATGCGTCGTCGTGCCGCCCCCCTCGCCCTCGGGTGGGTGGCCGCCGCCTTCCTCGTCGCCACGCTCGCGTTCGTCGCCGGCGTCCGGATCGAGCCTCGCATGTCCGCTGGCTCCACCACGGGCCTGACGACCGCGGCCGACGCGGTGCACGACGCCACCACGGTGTCGCTGGCGCCCACCAAGGTCGCCGGCCTGCGGCCGGTCCTGCTGGTGGCCCTCGTCGCGGCTGCGGTTGCCATCGTGCTCGGCCGCCGCACCACCTGGCTGGTGCGCGAAGCCGACGTCGCGCGGCAGCCGGCGGCGGTCCTGCGGGCGACGGACCCGCGCGCGCCTCCCACGCGCACGCGCTGACCCGCCACGACCGTCGCCCCACCCCACGGCGCCTGATCATCAGTGACGCGGGCACGAGCGATGCGACGCCCCGGATCTGGGAAGGAACCAGCACCCGGTCTCGACGCACTCGTCCCCGCGCCCGATCCCCGCGCCCCCGATCTCCGGAGAAGCTCCATGCCAACTGCCCGCGCTTCCGCGCACCACCGACCCGTCCACGTCCCCGGCGTCGGCCTCCAGCACACCTTCGTCGACGACGACGGCCACACGCTGACGGCCCTGGTGCGGCACAACGGGACCAGCGAGATCCACCACACCGACCGCGAGGGCGTGCACCTCTCGCCCGCCGCCACGCGAGCGCTCGCCGCCGCCCTGGCCGGGCACGTCGCCATCGCCCCCGACCTCGTCGAGCGGCTGTCCGACGTCACCGGGGGCATCGCCTTCGACTGGGTGCGGCTCGGCCCCGGCTCCCCCTTCACCGGCGCGTCCATCGAGGACGGAGGGATCCGGCGCCGCACGGGCGTCACCATCGTGGCCGTGCTGCGCGGCTCGCTGCCGATCGTGGCCCCGGAGCCGCACGAGGTGCTCCGCGCCGGCGACGAGCTCGTGGTGGTGGGGCGTGCTCGCGACGTCGAGCGGTTCGTCGAGACCTGCGGAGGTGGCGGCTGATGGCCCACGAGCTGATCGTCATCGGCGCCGCGCTGCTGCTCGCCGCGCTGCTCGCGCGCGGCGGCGCCCGCTTCGGCCTGCCGACCATCCCGCTGTTCATGGCGGCCGGGATCCTCGTCGGGCCGCACACCCCGGGCATCGTCCTGTTCGACGCGCCGGGCGACCTCGAGATGCTCGCCGCGTTCGGCCTCATCTTCTTGATGTTCTACCTGGGCCTCGAGTTCTCGGTCGACGACCTCGTGAGCGGCGGACGCAAGCTCGTGATCGCGTCGATCGTCTACCTGTCCCTCAACATCGGCGGCGGCATCGCGTTCGGGTTCGCGCTCGGCTGGGGGACGCGCGAGGCGTTCGTCATCGCCGGCGTCGTCGGCATCTCGTCGTCGGCCATCGTCACGAAGGTGCTCGTCGAGCTGCGCCGCCTCGCGAACCCCGAGACGCGGCTGATCCTCGGCATCATCGTCATCGAAGACCTCTTCCTCGCGCTCTACCTCGCCGCGCTCGCGCCGGTGCTGGGCCAGGCCGAATCGGTCGGCGAGGCGCTGCTGCTGTTCGGTCGTGCCGTGGCGTTCCTGGTCGCCCTCGCCCTGGTCGCCCAGTTCGGTGGACGCTTCGTGACGAGGCTCGTGAAGACCGACGACGACGAGCTGCTGGTCGTGTCGTTCGTCGGCATCGCGCTTCTCATCGGGGGCACGGCCCACGCGCTGGGCGTCTCCGACGCCATCGGGGGTTTCATGGCCGGGCTGATCCTCGGCGCCACCCGCATGGCCAGGCGCGTCGAGCGCCTCGTGCTGCCGCTGCGCGACACGTTCGCCGCGGTGTTCTTCTTCGCCTTCGGCCTCTCGATCGACCCGGGCGACGCCGCCACGGTGATCGGGCCCGTGCTCGCGGCCGTCGCGCTCTCGTGCACGCTGGCGATCGTGGCGGGCGGGGTCGCCGCCCGCCTGCACCGCCTCGACCGGCTCGCGGCCACGAACATCGGCCTCACCGTGCTGGCGCGGGGCGAGTTCGCCCTCATCCTCGTGTCGCTCGCGGCGGCCGCCGGCCTCGACCGGCGCTTGCCCCCGTTCGTGGCGCTCTACGTGCTGATCCTCGCCGTGGCGAGCCCGGTGCTCGCCGCCCGCTCGGCGACGTTGAGCCGAGCGCTCCCCGATCGGTGGTTCCCGGTCGACGCCGCGGCGCCCCGGAAGCCGCAGCTCGAGACGGAGGAACCCACGACGGAGGACGCCGCCGCGGAGGAGCCACCCGCGGAGCCCGGGCCGCCGGTCGACTCCTCCCGAACGCTCGTGGAGCCCTGATGACGCGGCGTCAGTGGCGCCGTCTGCGTCAGGTCCCTCGGCCCGGTGTGGCTCCGCTCGGTGGGCGACGGCCGCAGTCGGCGCTCACGGGTGCATGCCGGGCCGAGGTTGAGCGGAGGCGCCGCGACCGCGACGGTGGCGTTCGACGATCGACGCCCCGCAGTGCGCGGTCATGTCCACGACGCGTTGTCTCCGATGTTCGAAGCGAAGACCAGCACGATCATCGATGAAGCTCGAAGCCACAAGACCTCAACTCGTTCGATGGATCCATCGGGGCGGCCCCTTCCCCAGGACGTCGTCGGCGACGCGATCGCGCGCCATCACCGGATCCGGGACCCGAGCAGTCTGGATATGAAGCGGCGCCCATCGGCCCTACTGCGCGCGCAAATCGCGAGTCCCGGACGGATTAGGGGACACCGGCTACAAGGCACCGTTATCGAACGCCTTGTACAGTGGGGCCATGACAGCAACAGGCGATCTTCGTGTTTCATCCCGGGGCCAGATGAGCCTCCCGTCAACGGCCCGTCATCGTTGGGGCCTCGACGACGGCGGCGACGTGGGCTATCTCGACCTCGGTGATGCGATAGTCATCGTCCCCGGCGGGACCGCCAAGCTCCGTCGCGAACTGCTCGACGCGGTGTCAGCCCAGGATTGGGACCGGGCGCGGCAGGGGTTCGGCGACGACGAACTGGCCAGCGAGTGACGGTTGCCCTGATCGACGACCAGATGCTCGGGGCGGTCCTGCGGGGCCAGCGACCACGAGTGCTGGCGTCGAAGGAGATCTACACGACGGGCTATTGGTATGTCCGGTTGTGCCAGGCAGCGCTCGGAGCACAGGAACGAACCGGAGTGCTGTCGGGCCCGTTCGTCGAGCTTCCCGAAGAGCTTCGCCAACGAGCGCTCGCCGCGGTGTTGGAACTTCCCGACGAGATCGGGATGCTCAGCCTCCGCGAACTCGGACCGACCATCGCCGAGCTCCGCAGCCGACATCAGCTGAACATCTTGAGCATCGAGGCCCTTGCCGCGGCGGCGCGGCTCAACGCCCAGGTGTTCTTGAGCGCGTCGTCGCCACAACTCGAGCAAGCGCTCCGATCAACGAACCTCAAAGTCAGGGTCCAACCACCTCCGTCGCGACGTTGAACTCGGGGCGGCGTGGCCTGACCACCAGATCAGCTCATGCGCGAGGACAATCCCCGAACGCCGGCACGGCGCCCTCGCGAGCGCAGGCGCACACCAGGACGTGGCGGCTCGCCGGTAGAATGGGGCCTTGGTGGTTGATCGAGGGAGCGGTGCCGCGCTTTTGCTCGACGTAGATGGCGTCCTGATCCCGTACGGACCGCCGTCAGCGGAGTGGGGCGACTGGATCGGTCATCCTGTGCGCGAGGATCTGATCGCGTCTCGCCACATGGTCGCGGCACTCGAGTCCCTGCCTGCCGATGTTCACTGGCTCACATCGTGGGCCCAGACCGCTAACACGGTGCTGTGCCCTTTCATCGACTGGCCGCCAAAGCGTGTCCTGGAGAAGCGGACCGTGCGCCGGTGGTGGAAGCTGGTGGCCGTCGAAGAGTTCCTGTCCTGCACGTCCTATGGCCGGGTCGCGTGGCTCGACGACGATCTCGACCAGTACGCTGACGAGGTCCAGGTGAGCGTCGGCCGGTTCGTCGATACCGACCGCCTCCTACTCATATGCCCCGACGCGTCCGTGGGATTGACTCGCGAACATCTCGTGGCGATCCGTGCCTTCCTCGCGCACGCCTGAAGCGGCTGGACCACACTCGACTTGCGTTCGGTACCGCCTCGTCGGATCAACTCGATCGTTCCGTCTCAGAACACTCGGCGCTCGCGTCCCAGATCACCGCCAGGCGAGCGGGCCGGACGCCGGGAGTGCGCGCGCCCGACCGGCCGGCCTGGGGAGCCGTGTCAGATGGGCTCCACCTCAACGTCCTCTGGCAACCGTCCTCTGCGAGAGAAGACAGCAAGTGCCGCCTCAGCTGCTTCCCGCAGCCGAGTCCATGCAGCGGTGCCCTGAACTTCGGCGACAGTCGGGTAGCCATCGCGAACCTTGTCAGCAACGTCATCCAACGCCGCGTTGAAGGATCGCACGGCCTCGACTTCATCATTGGACAGCGGCTCAGGTGATCTCGAAAGGGGCCACTCTCCTGGCCGAACCCAGCCCTCCCACCCGTTGATCACCTCGTAAGGCACGTTCACAAAGGGCACCGCCGTCTCGAGCGCCAGCTGATCATCGAGTGAGGCCGCCAGTTCGAGCTGGTCGATGATCCGGTTCCTGATCCGTTGCCTGACAAGCCGACTTGAAGGCTTCTCGCTGGGCATCATCGTCACCCCCCCAACACTCGCGCTTCCTTCAAGAGGATCGCGCGTCCTAGCGTTGGCCCGGTTCGGCGGGCGCCTGCCCCAGAACGCGCGGGCATAGGTGCGGCCCGCGAACGCGCCGATCGCCGGCTCGTATACGACCTCATCTGCCTAGTGCCGCGACCGGCAACGTTTGGGGGGGTCGCGTCCGCCACTTGGTGGTGCC
>CAYUOL010000039.1:0-30659 GCA_964446345.1 uncultured Iamiaceae bacterium
CTTCGCGTCACCGGCCTTCGCGTCACCGGCCTTCGCGTCACCGGACTTCGCGTCGGCCTTCTTGTCGTCGCCCCCGAGCGCCAGCGCGGCAGCACCGGCCCCGACGGCCGCGGCGCCCGCCGCCGCCCCGGCGATGGCCTTGCCCTTCGACGAGGTCTTCGCGTCGGCCCCGTCGCCCTCGGCCGCGCCCGCTGCGGCACCCTTCGCGCCCGCCTTCTCCGTGCCCGCGACCGCGCCACCGGCCGCGGCGCCCGCCGCCGCGCCGCCGTCCTTCTGGTCGGTACCGGTCTTCCCGTCGGCGCCGGTCTTCCCGTCGGTCCCCGTGTCCGCCCCGCCGGTCTTCGGCGCGTCGGTCTTCGGCGCGTCGGTCTTGGCGGCGCCGGTCGTGCTCGCGCCGGTCTTGGCGGCGCCGGCCTTCGCCACCTCCGTCGTCGCGTCGGTCTTGGCCCCAGAGGTCTTCGCATCCGCGGTCTTCGCATCCGCGGTCTTCGCATCCGCGGTCTTCGCGGCGGGGGCCGTGGCCGCGTCTGCGTCCTTCTCGCCCGCGGTGCGCCGCGCCAGCTCCGTCGCGCCCGCCGCCGCGCCTGCGGCCTTCGCGACCGGTCCCGTCGCGGTCGGTCCCTTCGCGGTGTCCGCCGCCTTGGTCGCCGCCGCGGCCTTCTCCGCGGCCGCCTTCTCCGCGGCTTCCTTGTCCGCCGCCTCCTTGGCCTTGCGCTCGCGGCGGCTCATCTTCGCCTCGGGTTTGACCGCCGCGGCCGCGCCCGCCGCGGCGGCGGAGTCGGACGCCCGTTCGGCGGCCAGCGCCGCGGCCGCGACCTGGGCGGCCTTCGCCTTGTCGAGCGTCGGGCCCTTCTGGTCGATGCCCGGGCGGACCGAGGTGGACTCGGTCTTGGCGGGCTCGGCCTTGGCCTTCGCCTTCGGGGCGTCGACGATGTCGCCCTTGTCGTCGCGCTTGACGAACTTGGAGCCCTCCATGGGCACGGCCTCGGTCACGAGCACCGTGGCCACGGCGGTCTTGAGACCGGCCGGGGCGTCGACCAGCGGGATGGCGGCGAACAGCTCGATGGGAGCGATGCCGATCAGCGACCGTGCCCGGGCCCGATCGTTCTTGCGCACGAACTTGTCGATGATGCGCACGGCGGAGGCGCCGAACGACGTGACCTTCTCGCTCGCGAGCTCTTCGCGCAGCTCGACGTCCTCGGGCTTGCCGCCGCGCCACAGCACGCGGGCGCGGGTGAGCGCGGCCAGCGCCGGGGGCAACTTGGCGATCGTCTCGGCGGCCTTCTCCGGGGTCAGGCCGAGCACCGCCGCGGTCTCGTTGTTCGTGAGCCCCTGGCGGAAGTGGAGGTCGAGCACCTCGCGCGTCTTCTCGTCGAGGGCGCTCGACGCCTCGCGCAGCACGATCGCCACGTCGTGGTCCGCGGCGGTCGCCTTCACGTCGGTGGCTCGCGTGAGGCGGTCCTCCGCCTCGCCGATCTGGCCGGTGATGTGGGTGGACGGACGATGGTCCCCGTGCACGCGAGCCGCGGTCTCGCGCCGCGCGACCTGCAGCACCTTGGCCCCGAAGGCCGCGGGTTGCTTGAGCTTGCCGAGGTCACGGTGCACGGCCAGGAAGGTCTGCTCGGTGACCTCGCGGGCCTCGGCGGCGCTGGCCCCGCTGTTGATCGCGCGGTCGTACACGCTGTCGACGTACGCGTCGTACAGCTGCCCGAACGCCGCCTGATCGTCGCTGCGGGCCGCTTCCACCAGACCCCGATCGCGGATCTGGCGCGCGCGGGCTTGCTTCGCGAGTGCGTCCGCCAAGGCGCCGCTCGCGGCACCGCCACTGACTCGCTGGTCGCTCACCGGCTCTCCCCTCATCCTCGGTCCTGCCCTCGGTCCACCCGTGCTCGCGGCCGGCGGTCCGGTGCGCCGATCTTCCGCGCCCCTTCGACCTGCGGTTCTGGTGCAGGATCCCGGCACTTCCGATCGGCACGAAAGGATAGGCCCGGTCCCCTGCATCGACAGGTACCCCTCCCCCTCCACCCCGGCGCACGCCGAGCTCGAGGCGATGGCGCACCGGCCGATCGGACCGGGTGCAATCCCACAGTGCTGCGGTTCTCCTGTCGGCCCGTCAGACCTCTACTTGAGCGTCCGTGGGGGCATCGACCTGCCCACCCGCGGCCACGACCCCCTCGTCCGGCGGCCCCGCGGCGCCGTCCGCGAGCCCGGCCTCGTCCACGGGCAGCGTCACGGTGAAGCGCGAGCCGCGACCGGGAGCGCTCTCGACGTCGAGACGACCGCCGTGCAACGCGACCAGGTGCGCCACGAGCGCCAACCCCAGACCGGGCCCCTCCCGTCGCTGCGGCGGTCCCGACGCCACCTGCGTGAAGGGCTCGAAGATGCGCTCGCGGTCGCCGTCCGCGATGCCGACGCCCGTGTCCCAGACCGCCACGGCCACCTCGTCGTGGCCCGGCGCCCACACCTGCACGCCGGCGCTGCCCCCGGGGTTCGTGAACTTGACCGCGTTGTCGAGCAGGCTGACCAGGATCTGGCGCACCCGCCGCCGATCGGCGCGCACCGTCAGCGCCGCGGCGCCGAGGTCGCCGCCGGGCCCGTTCGCGGGCTCGGCGGACCCGGACCGGTCGGGGGCCGCCGCGTGATCGCGCAAGGGCGGGGCGAGGACGAGCTCGAGGTGCACGCCGCGGACGTCGGCCAGGGGGCGCACAAGGTCGACGGCCTCGCGCGCGACGTCGCTCACCACGACGGCCGAGCGGTCCAGCACCGTGTGGCCCTTGCGCAGCCGATCGATGTCGAGCAGGTCGTTGATGAGCCCGAGCAGGTGGTGCCCGCTGACCTGCACGGTCTCGAGCGAGGTGCGCTGGTGGTCGGTCAGCGCGCCCGGTTCGTCGAGGAGGATCTCGGTCAGGCCGAGCATCGCGGCCAGCGGCGTGCGCAGCTCGTGGCTGACGCTGGCGAGGAACTCGTCCTTGGCCTCGACCGCCATCTCGAGCTCGCGGTTGGCCGCCGTCAGCTGCGCCGCCTGCTCCCGCTGCATGCGGGCCCGCTCGGCCGGGCCGCTGACGTCACGGATGATCGCCAGGATCCCGCCGTCCTGACGCGGGACGAGCCGGCACTCGAGCGTCAGCGCCACGCCCTCGTCGGTCGTGACGTGGTACTCGATGACCTCGAACTTGAGCGACGAGCGGATGCGCTCCATGGCGGCCTCGACCGCGGCCGCCATGTCGGGCTCGATCATCTCCTGGATGTGTCGACCGAGGAACGCCTCGGGCGCCGTGCGCAGCACCGAGTCGGCCGGCGCGTGCACGTTGACGAAGATGCCGTCGGGATCCAGCTCGAACATCAGGTCGGGGAGCCCGTCGATCAAGGCCTGCATGCGTTCCTGCGCCAGCGCCAGCTCGTGCGACCGCGCCTGCACGCGGTCGTCGAGAGAGGCGTTGAGCTCGCGCAGCTCCCGGTCGACCCGGCTGCGCACGTGGAGCGATCCCAGCAGCTGGCCGGCGATGGTCGCGAAGCGATGCACCTCGGCCGGCACCTCCTGCGGCGCCCGCCACCCGAAGACCACGAACCCGGCGAGCTGACCGCCGTCCATGACCGGCACCGTCACCGCCGCCTCGACCTGCCAGATCTCGAGGATGCCGTGTGCGTAGTCCCGCTCGGGCTCGAGGCGCGAGCGCTGCGACACGATCGTCTCGCGGCGCGTCAGCAACCCGAGCAAGGTGGGGATCAGGTCGAGGGGCACGCCGCCGAGACGGGGCACGAGCTCGCCGTCGGCGGACCAGTCGTGGGTCACCACGGCACGACCCTCGGCCCGATCGATGGTGACGTACACGACCCGGTCCGCGTCCGTCACCCGGCCCATGATCCCGAGGGTGTGATCGAGCACCTCGGTCAGCTGCCCGGCCGGCACCTCGACCGTGGTGGTCGCGAGGTCGAGCACGGCGCGGTCGAGGTCGCGCGCCAGCTTCAGGTGCGTCGCGTCGCGGACCGTCGCGACGACGCCCCCGCCCTCGAGGGGAGCCGAGCGCACCGAGATCCACGAGCACCGGCCGCGACCGGCATCCACGCCCAGCACCATGTCGCCGGGCTCCCCGGTGCGCAGCGTGCTCGGCACCGGCAGGTCCTCCATCGCGATCGGATCGCCGTCGATCGTCAGCGCGGTCGTCCCCGGCTCGTCCGCGGCGTGGCCCAGCACCTCGGCGTCGGCCTCGAGCCCGAGCAGCAGCTGCGCCTGCTCGTTGATGAGCACGATCGTGCCGTGGGGGTCGAACACGATCACGCCTTCGGCGACCGACTCGACGAGCACCGCGTAGCGCGACGCGTCGAACCCCGCAGCCGCGCCGGCGCCGGCCGCGGCTCGACCAACCGAGTCGGGGTTCGAGGGTTTCGTCATCACGCCGTTCGTGTGCGGGGCCCGGGGTCGCCATGTTCGCGCACGAGACGCGGGCGGGTCGGGGGCGCGCCCCTCGCGACGCCGCGCACCCGCCGGAGCGCCGGAGCGCCGGAGCGCCGGGCGTCGCGCCGGCGGGATGCGAGAATGCCCGCATGAACGCACCTCCACCGGTCGACGCGGCGCTCCTCGACGAAGCGGTCGACCTGTTGCGCCAGGCGGGCGAGCTCACCCTGCAGTGGTTCCGGTCCTCCAGCTTGACCATCGACCGCAAGGGCGACGGCACCCCGGTGACGCAGGCGGACAAGGCCGCCGAGCGCTTCCTGCGCGAAGCGATCGCCGCGTCCCACCCCGACGACACGCTGGTGGGCGAGGAGGAGGCCACGCGCACCGGCACCTCGTCACAGACGTGGATCATCGATCCGATCGACGGGACCAAGGCCTTCACCCACGGCGTCGGCCTGTACACCAACCTCTTGGCGGTCAACGACGAGCACGGCCCGGCGATCGGCGTCATCAACATCCCGGCCCTGGGCGAGACGGTGTGGGCCGGGCGCGGGCTCGGGTGCTTCTTCAACGGCGAGCCGACGCGCGTGAGCGAGCACGACGCCCTGGGCGGCGCCCACATCTCGAGCTCGAGCTTCAGCAACTGGCGCGACGATCAGCTGCAGCGCCTGCGCGCGGCCCACGCGCACCTGCGGACGTGGGGCGACGGGTACGGCTACGCGCTCGTGGCGACGGGTCGCATCGAGGCGATGGTCGACGTCGAGGTGGCGCTGTGGGACGTCGCGCCCATGCCGATCATCCTGCGTGAGGCAGGAGGCCGCTTCACGAACTGGGCCGGCACCGAGGACCCGGCCGGGGGCAGCGGCCTGGCCACGAACGGCCGGTTGCACGACGAGCTGCTGGCGTCGTTGCTCGAGCACCCCTGATCCGACGAGGCCCCGCGATCCGGCCCACCGCGACCGCCGACGCTGCGAGGGGACGCACCACGCCCGGGGTTCGCGCGGTTCCCGCCCGCGGCCGCTCACGGGTAGCGTCGGGATCATGCAGGCACGTCAGCGCCCGACGTCGGCGCGGTCCTCCCCCGTGGTGACCCCGACCGCCCGTGGCGCCGTCGGCTCTCCTGCCCGGGTCGTCCGAGGGGTCGTGGCGCTGGCGATCCTGGGCGTCGCGCTCGTGCTCACCTCGGTGATCGGGATGGCGGGCGCCGGCGCCCACGCCGTGGTCACGTCGTCCAAGCCGGCTGACGGGGAGCAGCTGAAGACCGCGCCGAGCGAGGTCACGATCAACTTCAGCGAGAACATCTCCTCCGATCTCGGCGGCCTCAAGGTGCTCGATGCCGCGGGCCAGCGCGTCGACAAGAACGACAGCTCGCAGCCCACCCCGAGCTCGTTGCGCACGTCGCTGAACCCGGGCCTGGCCGACGGCACCTTCGTCGCCAACTACAAGGTCGTGTCGGCCGACGGCCACCCCATCAGCGGCGCGATCGTCTTCGCCGTCGGCAACGCCAAGATCGGCGACGTCTCGAGCCTCGAGGCCAAGAACGACCCCGCCATGGAGGTGCTCAGCCGGATCGGGCAGTTCGTGACCTACCTCGGCGCGCTGCTGGCCGCCGGCCTCGCGTTCTTCCTCGCCTTCATCCACGACGGCGCCACCGATCGTCACCGGCTGCAGTCGATCACGCGCTGGTCGACGATCGTCGCCGCGGTGGGCATCGCCACGACCATCGTGGCGCAGGCCGCGCTCGCCACCGGCAACGGCGTCGGGTCGGTGCTGCAGTCGGGCACGATCGGCCCGGTCCTGCGCCAGGGGCTGGGGTGGTCCGCGGCGGTCCTGCTCGTCGGGCTGGCCGTGGTGCACCTCTCGGTGGACATGAAGCAGCCCGTCGTCGCGCACTCGCTCGCGTTCTACGGCGGGCTCGCGGTCGCCGGCTCGTTCGTGCTGTGGGGCCACGCCAGCGAAGCCGACATGCCCTGGGTGTCCATCCCTGCCGACGTCGTGCACGTCGCGTGCGCCGCGGCGTGGTTCGGCGGGCTCGTCGGCCTCGTGTTCGTCCTGCGCGCCCGCCGCCCGCGCCTGGTCGCCGCCGGCGACGCGACCGCACAGGTCGACCTCGGCGCCGCGACGCTCTCCGCGGGAGCGCGCCCGGCCGACCTGGCTGGCGACGCCGTGGCCGCGGAGGGCCCAGGCGGCGAAGGTGCTCTCGGCGGCGTGGCGCTGCTGACCCGACCGGCCGACGAGGCGGCGCCGGCCACGGCGGAGCAGGGCCGCGACGCGAGCACGGCGACGGATGCACCCGCGGGCGGCGCGCCGACGAGCGCGCCCGATCGGGCTCCCGCCGGGGCTTCCGGCCCGCCGTCGTCCGCACCGACCGGCGGGGCGAGCGGTCCCGGCCCGGACCCGGGTTCGTTCGCGTCCACCGTGCGCATCGTCCTGCGCTTCTCCACCCTGGCCGCGATCTCGGTGATCCTGCTGGTGATCGCCGGCACCGCTCTGGCCTACACCGAGCTCGGGTCGTTCTCCGCCCTGCTGACCACGACCTACGGCCTGACGTTGACCGTGAAGCTCGCCCTCGTGGCCATCGTGCTGTTCATGGCCGGGTACAACCGCTACTTCCTGCTGCCGTGGCTGCTGCCCGCCGAGGACGAGCTCGACGCACCGGATGCGGCCATCGACGCCGCGAACGCCGAGGGTGCGGCTCCCGCTGCTCCCGCCTCCCCCGGCACGACCTCCGTCGCCCGCGACGACGGCGAGGGCCCGGGCGACGGCGATCACGTCGCCGCCACGGCGCCGGCGCCCGGCGCCACGGCCGCGGTCGACGAGGCCCCGGCGGCGGCACCAGCCGAGGACTCTGCCGCCGACGGGTGGCGCACGCTCGTGCGCACCCTCGTGTTCGAGGCGGTCGGCATCGTCGCGATCCTGATCGTCACCGCGGTGCTGGTGAACGTCACGCCCGGCGTCTCGACCGAGGTCAAGGAGCCGTACCAGGCGACCAAGCCCTTCCGCGACGGGAAGGTGTCGATCACCATCGCCCCGAACCAGCCCGGGCCGAACAACATCCACCTGGACTTCACCGGACCGGACGGACGGCCGAGCGACGTCGCCCAGAAGGTGACCCTCGAGCTCGCGCTGCCCGCCAAGGACCTGGGTCCGTTCACCCGGGAGTTCGTCAAGGCGGGGACCGGGCACTTCATCCTCGAGAACATCAACGACCTCTCGATCGCGGGCGACTGGCAGGTCACGCTCCTCGTGCGCGTGTCCGACTTCGACCAGGAGCGCGTCGAGTTCCAGGACAAGGTGACATGACCCTGCCGACCCCCCTCCCGAACGCCCTCCCGAACGCCCTTTTTGCGGCCGTGCCGCTCCAGGTGACCACGCCGACGACCGTCGCGTCCGTGCCCAGCGAGCCGGCGGGCTCGGCCATCGGCGCGGTCGTGTTCTTCGTGGTCGTGCTGATCATCGCCGGGGGGGCGCTGCTGCTGTACCTGCAGAACCGCGCGCCGCGGCCGGGCGCCCCCTCTCCTCCCGCCGATGCTCGAGACCCCTCGGGCCCGTCGCAGCCGAGCTCATGAGCGCGGCCGACGCCACCCCCTCCGAGCCCGCATCCGGCTCGGGGTCGCGCCCGCTCGGCGACGTCGCGCAGCTCGCCGCGCTCGAAGCCGCGATCGGGGTCCTCGAGGCGGTCCCGAGCGGCGACCTCGATCGTGCCGTGCCGAGCTGCCCGCCGTGGTCGATCGCCGACCTGCTCGAGCACACCACGCGCATCCACCAGTGGGCCACGGCGCACGTGCAGTCGACCGGCGACGAGCGGCCGCGGTTCCCGAAGGACGACGTCGGCACCGGCGCGGCGCTCGAGGCCACGTTCGCACGCAACGCCGCCGCCCTCGTCGCTGCGCTCCGCGGGGCCGACCTCGATCGCACCGTGCCCACCTTCATCGGCCCGCAGCCCGCGCGCTGGTGGCTGCGGCGCCAGGCGCAGGAGACGGCCGTGCACGCGTGGGACGCCCAGCTCGCGCTCGGCGCCGCGACGCCCATCGAGCCCGCGCTCGCGGTCGATGGCATCGACGAGATGTTCGACGTGTTCTTCGTGCACCGCTTCAAGCCGGAAGCCTTCGACAGCACCGGCCAGACCATGCACCTGCACGCGACCGACATCGACGGCGAGTGGCTCGTGCGCTTCGACCCGGACGGCCCCGTCGTCACCCGCGAGCACGCCAAGGGCGACGTGGCGGCCCGGGGCGAGGCGTCCAACCTGCTGCTGTTCCTCTGGAGCCGCGTCGGGCCCGAGCAGCTCGACACGTTCGGCGACGTCGCCCTGCTCGAGCGCTACCAGGCCGTCACGTCCTTCTGAGGACCGCGACCGGCGGCGAGCGCCGTCGTCAGCCGACCAGCCGCTCGACCTGATCCTCGGCGCCCGATCCTGCGTCGAATCCCGATCCCCGATCGCTCGACCCCGAGACCGAGATCTTCATCCACCTCTTTGCCGGGTACCGGTTGTCGGCCCGTCGGACCGTCGGACCGTCGGGGATCAGTCTCCCGGTTCGGCGTCGCCGGCACCCGCGGCGTCCGGCCCCGCGGCCCGCACGCGGTCCACCGCTTCGACCGCATCGCGCAGCTGACCGATCCAGTCGCTCTGGTGCTGTCCCACGAGCCGGACGCACCAGGCGAGGGCCTCGCTGCGGCTGCGGGCCACACCGGCGTCGATGAGCGTGTCGAGCACGGCCCGCTGCTCCATCCTCAGGCGAGTCATCACCGGCACGGCCTGGGTGGTGAAGAGCTGCTCGCTCTCGCCGCACCGCGCCCCCCACGACACCTTCCGGCCCCACAGCAGCTCGGCCTCGTCGGCGATGCGCATCCTGCGCTCACGCGTGTCCTCGCGGAAGCCCTGCAGCCGGGCGCGCTCGGCGACCGTGCGGGCGTCGGCCTCGGCGCCCTCGTCGAGCGTGGGCGGCGCCAGCTCCCCCACGACGAGGATCTCCTCCCGGTCGGTGGTCACGGCGGGCGCGCCGTGGAACCAGTTCTCCGGCAGGCGACCCACGAACCACGCCTGCACCTCTGCCTTCGTCCACACCTGCTTCTTCGTCATGCATTACATGATTACACGATTACTGCCGACTGCCAACCCCTCGGCGCCCCGCGGCTGCTCGATGCCACGGCGACCCGGCGCCGAGGCGCCGACAGACCTCCATGCCGGCGCCGGTGTCGGGCCGGGACTCGACGACGACGAACGACGCGCGACGAGCCTCGGGGCGGGCAGAAGCCGCGCGAGGTGGGCGCAGCGGACGCCGCGATCGCACCCGGCTCATCGCCGTCCTCGCGCCCTTCCCGCCGCATTCCCCGAGCCCTGCGCCGCCCCGCGGCGGCCTTCGGCGTGGCTTCCCGGGGACGCCACCGAAGGGGCCAGCGCGAGCACGGCGCCTTTCGATCAGCCCCGGGATCCGCTCGACGGGCCACGACGACGAGCCCCGCCGCCGGGCGAGCTCGGCGGCCGCTTCGGTGCGCGCGCCCGGATCGGGAGAAACGCCGGCGCCGTCACGACCTCGTCGACGCGCGTCGCGAGGTGGTCGTCCCTCGCGGCGGGTACGCGGCCGTCGCCGCGCGGCTCAGCGCTGGAGGCCGAGGGGCAGGGCGACGATCTCGTTCTGGTCCAGCCGGTTCTTCCACGCGCTGGCCTCGGAGATCGCCGAGGCGTAGGTGGCCTTGCGGCGCGCCACACGACCGACCCGCTGGTCCGGCGGCGGCGTCGCCTGGCCCGTGTACTGGGCCTCGATGCCTTCCTTCAGCATCTGGAGCGCTTCGGAGCGCAGCTGCGACACGCGGGACTCGGTGACGCCGAGGAAGCGGGCGAGCTCCTGGGACGTGCGGCCCTCGAGGAAGTAGCCCACGATCACGAGGCGATGGCGCTCGGGCAGCAGGTTGACGGCGTCACGGAGGTAGGCGTGCAGCTCCCGGCTCTCGAGCTGCTCGAGCGGCTCGATCGAGCTCTTGTCGCAGAGCACGTCGACGAGCGTGAGGTCCTCGTCGCTGTCCTCGTTGACCTCGTGCTCGAGGGCGAGGACGACCGAGCGGAACAAGCGGTCCTGCAGGCGGCTCAGCTCGTCGCGGGTCATGCCGAGGGCCTCGGCCATCTCGACCGAGTTCGGCACCCGTCCCAGCTCGCTGGCCAGGCGCTGCTCGACCATCTCGAGCTTGCGGGCGAGCGTGCGCACCGAGCGCGGGGCCCAGTCGGCGGCCCGGACGGCGTCGAGGATCGCCCCGCGGATGCGCTGGGCGGCGAAGCGGTCGAAGGGGACGCCGCGGGACTCGTCGTACCGCCGCGCGGCCTCGACCAGGCCGAGGGCGCCGGCTCGCGCCAGCTCGTCGCGATCGACGTGCCGGGGGAAGTGCACCGCGACCTGGAAGACGATGTGCTTCACCAGGGGCAGGTGCTGCTCGATCAGCCGCGACAGCTCTGGGTTTCCGCCTTGTGCACCTTTTTCGGCACGATTCACGACCATGTCCTCCCCGAGCGCACGCCCATCGCAAGCGCACCTTCATCGTCAGCGAACCGGCGGAACTTTAGGGGACTCTCGATCTTTCTGAGTGAATTTCACCGATGTAATTCCCGGGCGGTCCTCGGCGCTCGAGCCGGGTCCTGACGGGGTGCGCCTCGGGCGACGGTGCAGCTCACAGGCCGGATCCGATGTGCGGACCGCTCCGAGAGCGCCCCGGACGCCCGCCGTCGCGGGGCCCGGCCCGGCCGACGACCCGCGACGCGGCCGTCGCCGCGCGGGCAGCGGCACCCCCACGAGCGAGGGTCGCGCGGGCGGACGCCGGTCGGTCTCCGGCGCCGCGTCGTGCCCACGCACCACGAGCGGTCGAGTGCGGCCCATGGGGGCCGGCGCCCCTGCCGGCCGCTCGACGCCGGGCCGTGGACACCCCCGTCGGCCGCCGCGAGGTGAGGCGCCCTCAGGCCGTCGTGGCGCCGGAGGTCTCGGGGTGGTCCTGGGCGTGGCCGTGGAAGATGGCCGCCCGCACGCCGCGGCGGCGCAGCTCGGCCAGGAAGGGAACCGGCGCCACCAGCTCGGCCAATCCCGCCGCGCCCGTGCGCTCGAGGTCGCCCCGCAGCGCCCACTGGGTGGCGATCGCCGCGACGGCGCCTGCCGCGACCGCCGGTCGATCCATCGCGCCGTACACGACCACATCGCGCGCCGTGCCGCGCTGGCCCCGCACCTCGACCCGCACGCCGCCGGGGCCGCCCTCGGGATGCGTCGGCCACAACATGGGGAGCCGAGCCGTGAGCCGGTCGCGCCGGGTCGCGGCGACGCGAGCGGTCACTCGCTGCACGCCGGCGAACGCAGGCACCAGCAGCAACGCGTCGGGCAGCGCCGCGCGGTAGCAGTCGAGGCCTCCGAGCGGATCGGGGAACCAGCACAGCTCACGACCCGAGCCCCCGGGTCGTTCGCGCCAGGCGCCGTCGCGCCAGTCGAGGGCGGCCGCGCCGAGCGCCTGGTGGTGGTGGCGCGCGCAGGCCGGACCCCCGGTGCCCGCCTTCGCGACGTGGATCTCGTCGACGGCGTCGAACCGCGACGCGGCGTGACGGGCCAGCACGCAGGTCAGACCCGGGGCGAAGCCGGCGCCGGCGACGACCCACGATCCGCGCTCGCGGGCCTCGGCGTCGAGGTCGAGCAGCGCACGGACGTCGACGATCGCATCGGAGACGGACACCACGGCGCTCCCCGCCGCGAGGAAGCGCGCGGCCAGGCGACCGTGGGTGCCGGCCGGCCCGGCCAGCACCACGGCGTCGGCCGCGAGCGGCGCGTCGTAGGGGGCATCGTCGATGCGCGAGCGCTCACCGAGCGACGCGACGATCGCCTCGAGCCTCGAGCGCCGTTCGTCCCGGAGCACGACCTCGACCTGGGCGTCGTTGGACACCAGTTGGCGCGCGAGCCGCGTACCGACCGCCCCGAGCCCGACGATGCCGACGGTGCTCACCGGTCCACCTCGGGCGCGCCTGCCCGCGCTCGTCGGGCATCCCCGAACGAAGCCGCGCGGGAGAAGTCGTCGGACCTCTCGGGCCCGACCGGTGACACGCGGGGCCCGCGCACGCTGCTCACTCGAACTCGGGGCCGGACAGCTCGCGCCACCCGCCGTCCTGGGGCGGGATGCCCCCGGATCCCCGGGCCCGCAGCACCGCCGCGATGAGCCCGGCGAGACCGAGGGCCACGAGCGCCCGACGAACCATCTTCATCGGAGCCCCTCCTAGATCCTCAGGTGCGGGTGCGGGTGCGGTGCGATCGAACGGCACGGGCGGGACGGGCGGCGACCCGGCAGCTGCCGTCGTCGTGCCCGGATCCCAGCAGTGGGGCTAGCTGGAATCGAACCAGCGACCTCACCCTTATCAGGGGTGCGCTCTAACCGACTGAGCTATAGCCCCGTACCGGAAGCGGAACCCTAGCGGCTCCGCGAAGCCCGATGCGAGCCGATCGAACGGGCCGGTCAGGCCGCCTTTCGAGGGCTCAGTCGTGGGTGGAGGAGCCGGGGGCGAAGGCCGCGTCGGCGTCGTCGGCGCGGTTGCTCGCACCTGCGCCCGCGCGCCCACGAGGGGGCTGGCCCGTCGACGAGTCGAGCTCGCCCCGACCGTCGACGATCGCGTCCGCCGCGAACTCGATCGGCGGACGCTCGGTCGAGCGCGACCGCGCCACCGCGGGCACCCGCCCGTCTGCCCGCTCGGCCTCGACCGCCTCACCGTCCTCGTCGCCGCCCTCGAGGGCCTCGCGGCCTTCCTCCCGCGCGTCGGCTTCCGCCTGCGCTTCGGCCTTGGCCTTCAGGTTCTCCCCGCGCGCACCGCGGCGCAGCACCCGCCGGGTGGTCTCGAGCTCGAGCACGGACACCCGGATGCCGCCGGTCAGGTCGGTGATGAGGTTGAAGAGGACCGCCAGCAGCACGGTGAAGCCCGTGCCGGCGAACACGAGGATCGCTCCCGCGGCCGACGCCGCCCGGAACACGCGGCGCCCGTCGATCTCGAAGACCTTCTCGCCACTCGCCTTGGCGTAGAACTTCTCCACGTTCGTGAGGACCCCGGCCTCCTGCCCGACCTTCCACAAGATGACGCCGGCGACCATCAGGATCAGCCAGAGGCAGAGGTAGAAGAAGATCGACACCTTGAACACCGACCACGGCGAGACGTGGCGGATGATGCGGCGGACCTTCCGCGCCTTCAACTTGCCGAGCGCGCGGCGCTCGTCCTTCGTGAGCTCGTCGGGATCGACGATCGGCCGCGGCCGCCGCGGCCGGGTCTCGAGCCACAGGTCGTCCAGGTCCTCGTCGTCGCGGACGTCGCGGGCGCGGCGCGCGACCGCCGGCGCCACCACCAGCGTCGGATCGTCGGCCACGGGGACCGGTGCGGGCGGCGGGGCGGGGGCGACGGGCACCACGGCCGGCGGGACCGGACGGGGCACGACGACCGGAGCGGGGGCGGTCGGGGGAGCCGGGGCCGGAGCAGGGGCCGCGACCGGAGCCGGCGCCGGCGGCTCGAGCGTGATCGTGGCGGCCTGGCGGGCCAGTTGCTGCTGCACCGCCGCGAGGGCGCTCTCCACACCGGCGGCGACGGTGACCGTCGGGGCCGCGGGGGCGCCGTTGCCCGCCTTCGTCGAGCCGTTCCCGCCAGCGCCGCTCGACGCATCGCCGGGCGCGCCGTTGCGTCCCTGAGAGGGATTGAGCCGAGGCTCGATCGAAGACATTGCGAGGAGTGTACGGGATGCACCCCGCCCGACGGGAACCAGCGGCCGTCGCCCACGAGCAGGCCCACGAGCAGGCCCACGAGCAGGTTCGATGCGGCCTGGACCCCACCTGCGCGGCGGCCGCCACCTCTCGCGGCGCCGTCGACGGCACGCGAGGTCCGGGTCAGGAACACATCACCGAGCCGTCAGGGCACGGCGAGCGGCCGTCGAGCGCCGCCCGCGCGCCTCGCGGCACCGCCGAACAGCGGCGCGTCGTGGACCGGCGCGCGGGCCCGCACGGGGCCCACCACCGCCCGCGACGTCGCCCGGGCGCGGCCGACGCGCACCGTCACCTCGGTCTGGCCGTCGACGATCCGGTACCCCTCGAGGGTGGCACCGTTGCGGGTGGCCGCGAGCGCGGCGGCGGCGCGGGTGCCCTCGGCGGCCGCTGCGAGCGCGGCGGCGTCGGCGGCGGTGCGCGCCTGCGCACGGTCGACGGCGACCGCACCCACCTGCACGATCAGCGCCGCCCCACCGATCGCGGCGGCGAGCACCAGCACCATCAGCATCGTCGCCTGCCCTCGGTCGTCCCCGCCGCGGCGCCGGCTCGTCGCCCCGACCGCTCGGACGTGACCGCGCCCCGTCGATGGCCGGGGCGCAGCGCACGACCGCCGCTTCCCCCGACCTGCTCCACGCCCGACGGGTGCCGGGGCGCGCCTGCGCTCGCGGCCTGTTCGTCCTCGCATCGATCCACCACCTCCACCGGCGCCCGTCCGGGCGCGCCCCTGCGTCCAGGTCGAGGGCGCCGGGAGGCACCGAGGATCAGGCGAGGAAGCGGTGGGCTGGTCGAGCCGGCGGGCCGGCGCCCGAGCAACCGCAGCCGGCACGCCGCGACCGCGGTCGTCGTCGGATCGGAGGGTCAGCCTGGCGCGCGCCGGCGGCGCGCACAAGGCCCGCCTCGGCCTACTCCTCCTCGTCGCTGCGATCGAGCACCGGCGCGACGGCCGCCACGATCTGGTCGGCGTCGAGGTTCATGACCCGCACGCCGGTGGCGTCACGGCCCTGCGAGGAGATGTCGCGCACGCCCATGCGGATGACCACGCCGCCCGAGGCGATCACGAAGATCTCGTCGTCGAGGCCGACCATGAACGCCGACACGACCGGCCCACGCTGCGGCGTGATCTTCATGCCGCGGACGCCCTGGCCGCCGCGACCCTGGCGGTTGAACTTGTCGAGCTGAGTCCGCTTGCCGAACCCCTTCTCGGTGACGATGAGGATGGCGGCGTCGTCGCGAGCGACGTCGCACGACACGACCTCGTCGTCGGCCTTGAGCTTCATGCCGCGCACCCCGGCCGCGGTGCGGCCCATCGCCCGCACCTCGTCCTCGGCGAAGCGGATGGTCATGCCGCCCTTCGACACCATGAAGATGTCGTCCTCGCCGTTGGTCGGGATGACGCGCACGAGCTCGTCGTCGTCCTTGAGGCCGAGCGCGATGAGCCCCGCCCGCAGCGACGAGTCGTACTCGGTGAACTTGGTCTTCTTGACCTGGCCCTTCTTCGTGCAGAAGAAGAGGTAGCGGTTCGTCTCGTAGTCGCGGGTGTCGATGATCGACTCGATCGTCTCGCCCGGCTGGAGGGGCAGCAGGTTCACGATCGCGGTGCCCCGCGCCGTGCGGTCCTTCATGGGGATCTCGTGGGCCTTCAACCGGTAGACCCGGCCGCGGCTCGAGAAGAAGAGCAGGTACGCGTGCGCGCTCGTGTGGATGATGTGGTTGATGTAGTCCTCGTCGCGCACCTTGGCGCCGGCGACGCCACGCCCGCCGCGGCCCTGGGTCTTGAACGCGTCGGACGCGATGGTCTTGATGTAGCCCTTCGCGGACATCGTGACCACGAGGTCCTCGTCGTCGATGAGGTCCTCGATGTTCATGTCGCCGATGTCGTAGGTGATCTCGCTGCGACGCTCGTCGGCGTACTTGCCGCGGATCTCGCCCAGCTCGTCCTTGATGACCGAGAGCAGCTTCGCCTCGTCGGCGAGGATCGCCTCGAGCTCGGCGATCGTGGCCCGCAGCTCCTCCATCTCGGTCTCGAGCTGTGCGCGGCCCAGCCGGGTCAGGCGCGAGAGCTGCATGTCGAGGATGTACTCGGCCTGGATCTCGCTGAACTCGAACGGAGCGTTGATGAGGGCATCGCGCGCCGCCGGCTTGTCTTCGGAGGCGCGGATCGCCGCGATGATCGCGTCGATCATGTCGAGCGCCTTCAGCAGGCCCTCGACGATGTGGGCGCGGGCCTTCGCCTTCGCGAGGCGGTACTCGGACCGCCGGCGGATGACCTCCTTCTGGTGGTCGACGTAGGCGACCAGCGCGTCGCGGAGGTTCAACGTGCGCGGCACGCCGTCGACGAGCGCCACGGTGTTGACCGCGAAGTTCGTCTGCAGCGGCGTGCGCTTGTAGAGGTTGTTCAGGATGACGAGGCCGGGCGCGTCCTTCTTGAGCTTCACGACGATGCGCATGCCCGTGCGTCCCGAGGACTCGTCGTTGAGGTCGGCGATGCCCTCGATCTCGCGCTCGCGCACGAGCTCGCTGATCTTGGTGAGCACCGAGTTCGGGCTGACCTGGTAGGGCAGCTCGGTGATGACGATGCGATCGTTGCGCGGGCCCTCTTCGATCTCGGCGCGGCCACGCAGGCGGATCGAGCCCTTGCCGGTGCGGTACGCATCCATGATCCCGGCGCGCCCCATGATCAGGGCGCCCCCCGGGAAGTCAGGGCCCTTGACGAACTGCATCAGGTCGTCGGGGGTGGCCTCGGGGTTGTCGATCAGGTGCACCACGGCATCGATGACCTCGCCCAGGTTGTGGGGCGGGATGTTCGTGGCCATGCCGACGGCGATGCCCTGCGACCCGTTGACCAGCAGGTTCGGGAAGCGCGACGGGAGCACGGTCGGCTCCTGCTCGTCGCCGGAGTAGTTGTCGCGCATGTCGACGGTCTCTTCGTCGATGCCGTCGAGCATGTGCATGGCGATGGGCGCCAACCGGCACTCGGTGTAGCGGGCCGCGGCCGGGGGGTCGTCGAGGGAGCCGAAGTTGCCCTGGCTCGTGATGAGCGGGTGGCGCAACGAGAAGTCCTGGCCCATGCGCACGAGGGCGTCGTAGATCGCGCCGTCGCCGTGGGGGTGGTACTTGCCCATGACCTCACCCGTGACGCGCGCGCACTTCATGGTGGGCCGGTCGGGGCGGGCGCCCAGGTTGTTCATGCCCCAGAGGATGCGGCGGTGCACGGGCTTGAGGCCGTCGCGCGCATCGGGCAGCGCCCGCGCGGTGATGACCGACATGGCGTAGTCGAGGAAGGAGCGCTCCATCTCCTCCTGGATCTCGATCGGCTCGACGGCGAGGGAGCCGTCGTCACGATCGTCGCCGCTGCCGTCGTCGCTGGGGGGGTTCTCGTCTGCCATACCTGTGTCTCTCCGCGGTTCGTCGGTGCACCTGCCGGCCGTCGGGCCGGGTCAGATGTCGAGGAACCGCACGTCCTTCGCGTTGGTCTGGATGAAGTGCTTGCGCGCTTCGACGTCCTGGCCCATCAGGGTCGAGAAGACCTCGTCGGCGATCGCGGCCTGTTCGACGGACACCTGCAGCAGCGTGCGCCGGTTGGCGTCCATCGTGGTCTCGCCGAGCTCGGTGTAGTCCATCTCGCCGAGGCCCTTCAGCCGCTGGAAGTCCTTCTTGTGGTTCGGGTGCTCGGCGAGGAACGCCTCCTTCGCCGGATCGTCCTTGAGGTACACCTTCTCGCGGCCCACCACGGTGGAGTACAGCGGCGGCTGGGCGATGTAGACGAACTCCTGCTCGACGAGCTGCTTCATCTGGCGGAAGAAGAAGGTGAGCAGCAGGGTGCGGATGTGGCTGCCGTCGACGTCGGCGTCGCACATCAGGATCACCTTGTGGTAGCGGATCTTCTCGACGTCGAACTCCTCGCCGACGCCGGCGCCGATGGCCGAGATCAGCGCCTGGATCTCGTTGTTCTTCAACATCTGGTCGATGCGGGCGCGCTCGACGTTGAGGATCTTGCCCCGGATCGGCAGGATCGCCTGCGTCCGCGGGTCGCGGGCCTGGGTGGCGGAGCCGCCGGCCGAGTCGCCCTCGACGATGAACAGCTCGGCCTCTTCGGGGTTGCCCGCCGCGCAGTCCTTCAGCTTGTCGGGCATGCCCGCGCCTTCGAGCGCGGACTTGCGCCGCGTGGCGTCGCGCGCCTTGCGGGCGGCCATGCGAGCCCGCGACGCCTGCAGCGCCTTGGCCACGATCTTCTTGGCCTCGGCCGGGTTCTCCTCGAGCCACTCGGCGAGGCGGTCGTTGGTCGCCCGCTCGACGAGCGAGCGGATCGAGACGTTGCCCAGCTTGGCCTTGGTCTGGCCCTCGAACTGCGGTTCGCGCAGGCGCACGCTGATGATCGCGGTGAGGCCCTCACGGATGTCCTCGCCCTCGATCTTGTCGTCCTTGCTCTTGAGCAGGTTGTTCGCGTCGGCGTAGGCCTTGACCCGGCCGGTCAGCGCCTTCTTGAAGCCTTCCTCGTGCATGCCGCCCTCGATGGTGGCGATGCCGTTGGCGAAGCTGTGGAGCCCGTCGGAGTTGAACCCGGTGTTCCACTGGAACGCGATCTCGACCTCTTGCTCCTCCTCGGACTGCTCGAGGTAGCCGACCTTGGTGAAGAGCGCCTCCTTGGTCTGGTTGACGTGCTTCACGAAGTCCTTGATGCCCCCCGCGTAGCGGTACACCACCGGCTCGGAGAGCTCGGCGCCCTCGCGCAGGTCCTTGAAGCGGATCTCGAGGCCCTTGTTCAGGAAGGCCATCATCTGGAACCGCTCGAGCAGGGCCTGGGCCCGGAACTCGGTGGTCTCGGTGAACACCTCGGGATCGGGCCAGAACCGGATGGTCGTGCCCGTGCGCCCGCGCGGCGCCTTGCCGATGACCTTCAACTTGGTGTCGATCTTGCCGCCGCGCTTGAAGTCGAGGTAGTGGCGCTGACCGTCGAGATCGACCTCGCACTCCATGCGCAGCGACAGGGCGTTGACCACCGAGACGCCGACGCCGTGCAGGCCGCCCGAGACCTTGTAGCCCTTGCCCTCGAACTTGCCACCGGTGTTCAGCTGCGAGAGCACCGCCTCGACCGCGGGCATGCCCTTCAGCTTCGGGTCCTTCATGGGGCCCACGGGGATGCCGCGACCGTCGTCGACGACCTGGCAGCCGCCGTCGGGCAGCAGCGTGACCTCGATGTGGGTGGCGTGGCCGGCCATCGCCTCGTCGACGGAGTTGTCGACGACCTCGTACACGAGGTGGTGGAGCCCGCCGATGCCCGTGGATCCGATGTACATGCCCGGGCGCTTGCGGACGTGCTCCATGCCCTCGAGCGCCGTGATGGCGGAGGCGTCGTACGTGTCGGTGGTGGTTGCCAAGACGCGGCTCTTCCTGCAGGGAACTGGGTTCACCGGGGCGCAGGGCCCTCGGCGGTGCCACCGGCGGCGCCGGCGGCGGGGAGCCGGCCCCCCGATCCCGCATAAGTGCAGGTCAGAAGCCGGAATCGAAGTCTCCCCAGTATACCGGAGGGGAGTGACGCCGAAGGGCATTCGCGGCGGCGCGAAGCAGGATCTTCGGGGGGCCGCGACCGGGGTTGTGAGCGGGGCTCGTCCAGGCCCGCGCGGCCCGCGCTGAACGTCGTTCAGCCGGCCCCGCGCCGGGCGTGGCAGGAGCCCCGATCCGCCGCCTCCGCCCGCTCGTCCCCCTCAGGACCCTCGGGTCCGGCGCGCCGTCGCCGAGCGCACGCGCACGTCCACCTTCGTGACCTCGGCCGGGCCGAAGCGCTCGGCGATCTTGGCGAGGAGCTCCGCCTCGAGGAAGCGCAGCTGGGTGGCCCAGGCCGGATCGGTGACGGCGACCACGAGCACGCCATCGCGCAGCGACGACGGCGTCGCGGCGCGGGCGACGTTCGCTCCCACGAGCTCGGGCCACGCGTCGAAGACCGACTGCTCGGTGCCCGCCGACGCCGCGCCGAGCCGCTTCATCACCTGGTCGAGCGGCGTGCCCACCTTCCGGGGCTCCTCGTCGGCGCTGCCGGGCAGCGGCTTCCACGGCATGTCCGAGTCTCCCACGCCGGCCCGACCCGGCTCGCCCCCGCCGACGGGGCCGACGGGACCGGGTGCAGCCACGAGGAGGGGCACCACCCCGGTCGCCCAGGTCCGCCTCTGCGGCCACGGGCGGGACCGATGACCAGGCCGAGTCAGCCGGGCGTCGCGACCCCGTCGGCGACCGTGATGGTCGCGTCGGGTCGCGCCTGGGGCGGCAGCCCGCCGGCCGAGGTCAGCACGGTCTGGCCCGGCGGGAGGTGCGCGAGCAGCGCGTCGCTGCGGTCGGGGTCGAGCTCGCTGAACACGTCGTCGAGCAGGAGGATGGGCGGGGACCCGGTGGCCTCGGTGATCACCTGGTGCGCCGCGAGGCGCAGCGCCAGCGCGTACGACCGCTGCTCCCCCTGCGACGCGTGCGTGCGCGCCGGCAACCCCCCGATGCGCAGCTCGAGCTCGTCGCGGTGCGGCCCGACCGTGGAGACGCCGCGGCGCAGGTCGTCGTTGCGCGCGTCGGCCAGCGCCTGCGCGAGCCCCACCGCCTGCCAGCTGCTCTCGTAGGTCACCGTCACGTCGGCGCTGACGTGCGCGACCTGGTCGTAGGCCTTCGACAGCGTGGGCCGCAGCCGGTCGAGCAGCGAGACGCGCGCCTCGACGAGCTGCTCGCCCGTCTGCGCGAGCTTGGCGTCCCACACGTCGAGCGTGCTCTCGATGTCGGGCGTGAGGCGCCCGCCGGCCTGCTTCAGCAGCGCGTTGCGCTGGCGCAGCACGCGGTCGAGATCGGTGCGCAGCGCATCGTGGCGAGGGTGCTCGGCCACGAGGGCGTCGTCGAGGTACCCGCGCCGCTCGGAGGGCCCGCCCTTGACCAGCACCAGGTCGTCGGGGGCGAAGACCGTCACCCGCAGCGCCCCGAGCAGGTCGCGGCTGCGGCTGAGGCGTTGCTTGTTGACCTGGATGCGGTTGCGACCGGTGCGGTTCAGCTCGGCTTCGATGAGCAGCTGCCGTTCCTCGCGCACCCCTTCGGCCCGGATCACGGCCTGGTCGGCGCCCTGGCGCAAGAGCGCCTCGGTCGGCGCGCCCCGGAAGGACGACAGCGTCGCCAGGTAGCCGATGGCCTCGAGCAGGTTGGTCTTGCCCTGGCCGTTGGCGCCGAGGACGGCGGTGAGCCCGGGCGAGAAGGTCAGCTCGGCGACGTCGTACGAGCGGAACGCCGTCAGCCAGAGGCGCTGCAGCTGCAACGGGCTACGAGACCCGGACCGGCATGAGCAGGTAGAGGAAGTCCGAGTTGTCGATCGAGCGCAACAGGGCCGGCTTGAGGGCGTCGACGGTCTCGAGCGTGATCTCGTCGCCCGTGGACGCCTCGATGCCGGCGATCAGGTACTCGGGGTTGAACGCGACCGTGAGCTCGTTGCCCTCGTACTTCGCGTCGAGCTGCTCGAACGAGTTGCCGATGTCCTGCGCGGTCGCGGTGAGCTCGAGCCCGTCGGCGCTCATGGCCAGGCGCACCGGGGTCGACGGGTCGTTGGCGACGACGCGCACGCGGCGCACCGCCTCGAGCAGGCCCTCGCGGCTGACGGTCAACCGGTTGGGCTGCACCTCGGGGATGAGCGTGCGGTAGTTGGGGAACTCGCCCTCGATCAGCCGGGTGATGAGGCTGACGCCACCCAGCTCGAACGCGGCGTCGCGGTCGCCCAGGCGCAGCGTGACCTCCGCGGCGTGGTTGAGCACCCGGTTGAGCTCCTTCAACGCCGACGACGGGACCAGCACGTTCTGGCCCTCGGCGAGGAACGACGTGCCGGGAAGGTCGCGCACGGCGAGCCGGTACGAGTCGGTCGCCACCAGGCGCAGGCCCTCGGCCTCGGCCGCCATCAGCACGCCGGTGAGGATCGGCCGGGACTCGTCGGTGCTGGCGGCCGCCACGACCTGGCGCAGCGCCTCGGCGAGCACCTTGGCGTCGAGGGTGACGCCCTCGCCGGCCGGCTGGGCCACCCGGGGGAACTCGGCGGCGGGGATGGTGCGCACGGCGAAGCGGGAGCGACCGGCGTCGATGGACGCCTCGTCCCCGGCGATCTCGACGCTCACCGCACCCGGCTCGAGCGCCCGGGCGATCTCGGTGGCCAGCTTCGAGGGCAGCACGGCGACGCCGTCGCTCTGGCCGTCGACCGTGACCGACGACGTGATCGTGAGATCGAGGTCGCTGCCCGTGGTCTGCAACGTGTCGTCGCTGAGCTCGAGGCGGACGCCGCTCAGCACCGGGAGGGACCCTCCGCGGGTGGACACCGCGCGGCCGGCGGTGTTCAGGGCTTCGACAAGGACATCACGCTCGCAGCGAAACTTCACGGGCCGTGCTCACTTTCCTCTTGGCAGTGCGGTTGCTCTGGGGGGCTGGTCTTCGCCGCAGGCGACGCGATCGTGGTCAGCACTGGATGGATGGATCTCCGGGCAATGACCGTAATAAGAGCTGTGGATTGTGGAGAACGCGACGGAAGCGCTGGTCAGGCCGGCTTTCGTCTTCCCGGCACCATCCCCATGCGCCCACAGGTTGGCACGGGTCGTGGTGGTGGCGGCGGATAACCACGGTGCTGTCCACCGCAGCCGCGCGTCGTTTCCACAGCACCTTCCCCGGTGTTGTCCCCCGCGCGGGTGTTCGGCACCCGCACGTGCGGGGCGCGGGTCGGCCCCGGGGTGCTCGGTGCCAGCGACGGCTCGGGTGGCGGCGGGGGCCGGTCGGCGCGCGGTCATGTCACCCCCCGCTCCGGACGGACTGGGTGAGCTCGGTCACCTGGTCGTAGATCTGGCGGCGCTCCTTCATGAGCGCCCCGATCTTCTCGACGGCGTGGATCACCGTCGTGTGGTCGCGCCCGCCGAACTCGCGGGCGATGGCCGGGTAGGAGAGATCAGTCAGGTTGCGGAAGACGTACATGCTGATCTGGCGGGCGGTCACGAGCGGCCGGCGCCGGCTCTTGCCCTGGATCTCGTCGATGGTGAAGCCGAACATCTCGGACGTCTTCTCGAGGATGAGCGCCGGCGTGATGGGTCGCGGCTGGCGGTCGTTGAGCAGGTCGGCCAGCACGCGCTCGGCCATGTCGCGCGAGAGGGTCTCGCCGGTGAGGCTGGCGTAGGCGCTGACGCGGATGAGCGCGCCTTCGAGCTCGCGGATGTTGTTGGTGATGCCGCTGGCGATGAACTCGAGCACGTCGTCGGGCATGGCCACGGGCTCGCCCTCGGCCTTCTTGCGGAGGATCGCGAGCCGCGTCTCGAGGTCGGGCGGGTTGATCTCGGTGATCAGCCCCATGCGGAACCGGCCGCGGAGGCGGTCCTCGAGGGTCGAGATCGCGTCGGGCGGACGATCGGAGGAGAGCACGATCTGCCGGTTGGCCTGGTGGAGCGTGTTGAACGTGTGGAACAGCTCCTCCTGGAGGCCCTCCTTGCCCTCGATGATCTGGATGTCGTCGAGCAGCAGCACGTCGACCTCGCGGTAGCGGCGCTTGAACTCGGGCATGCCACCGGTGCGGATCGCGTCGACGTACTGGTTGAGGAAGTGCTCGGTCGACACGTAGCGCACGACGAAGCTCGGGTAGTGCTCGTTGACGTAGTGCGCGATGCCCTGCAGGAGGTGCGTCTTGCCCAGGCCCGAGCTGCCGTAGATGAACAGCGGGTTGTACGAGCGGGCCGGCGTCTCGGCCACAGCGAGGGCGGCGGCGTGCGCGAAGCGGTTGGAGGTGCCGGTGACGAAGGCGTCGAACGTGTAGCGCGGGTTGGCCGGGATGCTGTTGGCGACGTCGGCCGCCGCGAGCTCGGGATCGATCGACCCCTCGGCCACCGAGCCGCCCGGGCGGAGCGCGCTGTCGCTCGTCGAGGCGGTCAGGCCCTCGAGCCAGTCGCTCTCGTCGATCTCGGCGACGTCGGTGCGGATGCGCAGCTCGATGTCGATGTCGGGCGCACCGGCATCGGCCAGCGCCCCCTTGACCACGGTGAGGTACCGCGCCTCGATGCGATCACGCACCACCGAGCTCGGCACCGCCAGGGTCAGCAGCTCGCCGTCGAACGCGACAGGTTCGACCTCGTTGAACGAGGTGAGCCACACGGCTTCGGACACCTGCTCGCGCAACACCTCGGCACAGGCTTTCCACAGGACCTCTCCGTCGTCCACCTGCCTGAATGCCTCCAGAAACCGCATGAAGTCCACAGAGCCGTCCACACCTGTGGAAAAGCACTGCCCGGTGTGGGCGACAGCGAGCACCCGATCGGAGATCCGGCGGCTGGCGGCACCCACGTGTGTGCTCGGCCGAGCGCCTACCGGGCGCCAGAGCGGGGTGACCATCCGGGACCCTCGGCCGTGAACGGGGCACCGTAGCACCCGGTTCTGCGGTGACGCACGGGGCCTGGGGAAAAAACCTGTCGTCCCAGCTCAGAGGCACTTTTTGTGCGGCTTATCCCCAGCCCAGGGGCAGGAGGCGACGCGCCGTCACCGTTCGGCGTCGGCCACCGGCGGCGCGTCGGCGCCCGGCGTCGGGTTGCCCGGCGGCGGGGCAGGCCGTACCATCTGCGCCCTGACTGCCCGCGGTCCTTCGTTCGACGCGCGCGGCAAGACGGTCTGCACATACACAACCGCCTCCACGTTCCGGGGAGGCGCCAGGATCCGCTCGACGGCACCGGCACATGCCGGCGCCCGCCCGCGGGTCTCCGGGCCTCAGGAGGCCTGGTGGTCGAGGAGGCACGAAGTGAAGCGCACGTACCAACCCAACAACCGGCGCCGGGCCAAGCGGCACGGCTTCCGTCACCGCATGTCGACCCGCGCGGGGCGCGCCGTGGTGCGGAACCGCCGGCTCAAGGGCCGCGCCAAGCTGTCGGCCTGATCTGGCGGATCCGCGATCGTCGCACGTTCGTGGCGCTGCGCCAGCACGGCGTCCGCGTGCGCTCCGGGCCCCTGACGATCACGGCCCTGCTCGATCCCCCGCCCCCTGCGCCACCTGCGCCCGCCGCCGGTGCCGGGGCCCCGGCCGGTACCGTGAGCCCGACCGATCCTCCCCGGGTGGCATTCGCCATCGGTCGGAAGGTGGGTCATGCTGTCGTGAGGAACCGACTGCGCCGTCAGCTCCGGGCGATCTGTGCCGAGCTGGCCGGGGTCAGCCTCCTCCCGGGCGCCTATCTGGTGAGCGTCCGCCCCGCCGCCACCGAGCTGTCCTACGCCGAACTGAGAACTGACGTGCAACGAGCCTTGAGCCGCCTCGATCCGGGAAGTCGCCCCCGAGCGACCGCGCCTCCCGATCAGGGACTGCACCGATCGGGCGACGCATGAGCACGTCCTCTCCCGCTCCTTCTCCCGCGTCGTCCTCGCCCGCGTCGGCTCCCGCGTCCGGCCCGGAGCCCGTGGGCGGCCCCGCCGAGAGCGCCGCCGCACCGCCCGAGCGCCCGCACGGGTTGGCGGCTCGCGGCGCGTACGCGCTGGTCAGGGGCTACCAGAAGGTGTTCGCGGGCCGCCCGTCGCCGTGCCGGTACGTGCCGACCTGCTCCACCTACTCGCTCGAGGCGTTCGCGGCGCACGGCTTCTTCGGCGGCCTCTGGCTGACCGTGAAGCGGATCGCCCGCTGCAACCCGTGGGGGGGCACCGGCTACGACCCCGTGCCCGAGCCCCGTTCGCACCACCGCGAGCACCGTCACGATCACGTGCACGATCACCGCCCTGGCCGTCGTCACGGGCAGGCACCGCCCGAGCGCAGCGACGTGCCGGCGCCGTCCGCGACCCCCACCCGCCGGGGGACGGTGCCCTCGGGGCGGGCCCAAGGGAGGCCGGTCTAGATGGACACCTTTCACGTCTTCTTCGAGCTGATCGCCCGGGTGCTCGCCTTCTACTACGAGCTGATCCCGAGCTTCGGCTTCGCCATCATCGCCCTGACGCTGACCGTCATGGTGATCCTCACGCCGCTGACGCTCAAGGGCACGCGGTCGATGATGATGATGCAGCAGCTGCAGCCCGAGATGAAGAAGCTGCAGTCGAAGTACAAGGACGACCGCCAGCAGCTCAACGAAGAGCTGATGAAGTTCTACAAGGAGAACAACATCAACCCGCTGGGTGGATGTCTCCCGCTGCTGGTGCAGATGCCGGTCTTCATCGTGCTCTACAACGTGCTGCGGGGCCTGACCCTGCGCGTGCCGTTGCCGAACCCGGGCTTCGTGTCCGGGCAGCTCGCCGTCGGGCAGACCCCGACCCGGCCGCCGAACGTCAACTTCGATCCGGCGTACCTCGATCACAACAGCTCGATGTACCAGACCATGAGCCAGACGAACGTGCTCATGTTCTTCGGGATGGACCTGTCGGAGAGCTGCTCCGAGGCCCTCCAACGGGGGATCGTCCACGCGCTCCCCTACATGGTGCTGATCGCGATCGTCGGCGTGTCCGGGTTCGTGCAGCAGCGCCAGATCCAGGGCCGCAACCCGAACGCCCAGATCAACCCGCAGCAGCAGACGATCATGAAGATCATGCCGATCTTCTTGCCGGTGATCTCCTTCGGCTTGCCGAGCGGCTTGGTCCTCTACTTCGCCGTGTCGAACCTGTACCGCATCGGCCAGCAGTGGTTCATCTCCCGCAGCATCTACGGCATCAAGCGCGGCGAGAAGCCGGCGGGGGGCTCGGGCGGCGGCGGGGGCAAGGGCGGCAGCAAGGGCGGCGGGAACGGCGGGCCGAAGGGCTCCCCCAGCTCGGGCGGCGATGCGAAGAGCGGCGGGCTGATGGGCATGCTGCGTCCCAGCCCCCGCGACGAGGACGGGGACGACGGCGGTCGCGGCTCGAACGGCAACGGGTCGTCGCGCAGCCGGGAGAAGGTCTCGGGCACGACGAAGACCGCGAGCAAGTCGACGGCGTCGACCAAGTCGAGCGCCAAGGCCGGAGGCGGGGGTGCGAAGTCCGCGAACGGGCGCACCACGCCGTCGAAGGCAGCAGCGAACACGGGCACGAAGGCCACCTCGGCCAACGCCCGTGCAGGGTCAGACAAGGCCAAAGGGGCGCCGACGAAGAAACCCACGTCGAGCAGCCGCGATGACGCGCCGAAGGCGGCGCCCACGTTGCAACCTCGGGCCCGGAAGAACAAGAAGAGGTAGCTCGTGGAGTGGGTCGAAACCACCGGCCGGACCATCGAGGAAGCGAAGGACGCAGCGCTCGACCAACTCGGGGTCGACGAGCAGGACGCAGAGTTCGAGGTGCTCGAGGAGCCGCGCACGGGCCTCTTCGGTCGCACGCGCGGCGAAGCCCGCGTGCGGGCCCGCATCCAACCGGCCCAGCCGCGCGCGAAGGTCGAGCGCCGCGATCGCCGGCGCCGCGGCAAGGGCGAGGGTCGCGACGGGGCCGAGTCGGGTGGCACCAAGACCGCCACCGCGTCCGGGCGGTCCTCGGCGAAGTCCGCGGCGAAGGCACCGGCCAAGGCCACGACCTCGGCCACCGCGGCGTCCAGCGCCGAGTCCGGCTCGGCGGCGACCTCGGGCCCCAAGGGCTCCGGGTCGGGTCGTGGGCGTTCGTCGGGAGCCAAGGGCAGCCCCAAGAGCGGGCGCGGCGCCCGCACGCCCGTCCCGTCCGATGACGCCCTCGCGCCCGTGGACGGCGACTCCGCCCCCCGGCCGTCCGACAACGGCGGCGCCAGCACCACGCGTACCAAGAAATCCGGTGGCCGAACTGCGGCCGCCGCGAGCCCCCCGGGAGAACCTGCCATGCCGATGTCCGACGACGACGTGAGTGTCGAAGGCCAAGCCGATCTCATGACCACCTTCTTGTCGGGCTTGCTCGAGGCGTTCGGGACGGAGGGCGAGATCACCCGTGAGCAGGTCGACGAGGACACGATCGAGCTCCACGTCGCCGGCGACGACCTCGGCCTGCTGATCGGTCCGAAGGGCCAGACGCTCCAGGCCGTGCAGGAGCTGGCTCGCACGTACGTGCAGCGCAAGGTGTCCGGGACCCACCACGGCCGGGTGCGCATCGACATCGGCGGCTACCGCCAGCGCCGGCGCGAGGCGCTGGAGCGCTTCACCCGCCAGGTCGCGGAGCAGGTGCTCGACGGCGGTGTGCAGAAGGCGCTCGAGCCGATGAACGCCAGCGATCGCAAGGTCGTGCACGACACGGTCAACACGATCGACGGCGTGCGCACCACGTCGGAAGGCGACGAACCCCGTCGCCGCGTCGTGATCCTGCCGGACTGAGCCCGCTCCCCCGTGCTCGCAGGCGCGTCGGCCTCGGCGACCCTCGGTCGTCCAGTGGCGGTCGGGGGACCGGCGCCCGCCGTCCGCGCCGTGCGTCCGGCCCGCATACGCCGCGACCCCTCGCCCTGCCGGTCGTCGCACGCGTGGCGGGCGGCGTGATGGGCGCGCCCGCGCCGTCCCGGCCGGGTGACGGCGGGGCGTCTCGCCTCGCGCTCGCTCGACGTCGCCGGCGTCGCCTCGACCGCGCCTCCGTCGCGACCACCCCCGATCGGCCCCCCGTGGATCGCCGCCGCGGTGCACCGCGCTGCAGCTGGTCGCACCCCGTTCGGCCTGCGCAGACGGCGCTCCTCCGGGCCGACGGGTGGCCGGTCCGGACGAGGAGCTCCGCCGCCCGTTCGACGCCCCGTCCCTCCCGCACCCGGTGGTCGGTTCGCCGCGATCACCGCGCGCCGGGGGCCTGGGGGGCGGCCCGGACCAGGCGACCTGCGTCCGCGACGCACATCGGATCGCGCCCGCCAAGCGCGTTGGTGGTCACCACGGCGGCGCCGATCACGGCGGTTCCGAAGGCTCGTGGGGCCATCAGGGGGGTGTCGCCCGCATGACGGCGACCGCCGACCTCACCACGGTGCTCACGGCCGCACGCGATCGCGACCTCCTGGGTGCGTCCGTGCCCGTCGAGCAGCAGATCGCGCACGCGCAGGCGTTCGCCGGCGTGGTGCCCACACCCCCGGCGCTCGCGCTCGACCTCGGCAGCGGCGGCGGCCTGCCGGGACTGGTGCTCGCCGCGCACTGGCCGGACTCCCACTGGTACCTCGTCGATGCCCAACGGAAGCGCACGAGCTTCCTGACCTGGGCCGTCGAGGCGCTGGGGTGGACCGATCGCGTCGAGGTGCGGCACGGTCGCGCCGAAGACCTGGCGCACAGGCCCGAGCTGCGGGGCGCGTGTGACCTGGTGGTCGCTCGGTCCTTCGGCGCACCGGCGGTCGTCGCCGAGTGCGCGTCCGGGTTCGTGGCGCTGTCGGGCCGGCTCGTGGTGAGCGAGCCGCCGCACCCGGACGCAACGCGTTGGGATTCGCCGGCTGCCCAGGCGGGGCTTGCAGCGCTGGGGCTGCGCAGTGTGGCGGGGCCGGCGGACCCAGAGGACGGACCCCACTTCCGGGTCCTCCGGCAAGAGACGGCCACGCCCGACCGCTATCCCCGCCGCGCCGGGATGCCCGCGAAGCGACCCTTGTTCTGAAGTCGAGGTTCACGCCGCCCACCAGGACGGGGAGGGCGCGCGGATCGAGCCGCCGCGGCGGTGGTTTCACGTGAAACCGCCGCGGCCGATTCCTGGGCCGTCGAACGTCGTTTCACGTGAAACGGCACGCGCCGCAGCGGGCGTCTTCTGACCCCTCTTTGCCCACACCCTGTGGATGACCGTGCACCTGACGAGGACTCAGATCCCTGGACGGTCGCCTGCCCGAACGTGCGCCGCCGCGCCCGGTTGCAAGGCTGTGACCTGCATGTTCGGTGGCGTTTGACCGCAGGTCCCGTCCGGGAAAGGATGGCTCGGTGCTCGACGAAACCGTTGCGGATCCCGCGACCGCCCCCGGAAGGTCATCCACAGCCGATGCGGCCGCGGAGGACGGCGAACCCGAGGGTCCGGCGCGTCCGACCGCTCGCATCGTGGCGGTGGCCAACCAGAAGGGCGGCGTCGGCAAGACCACGACGGCGGTCAACCTCGGTGCCGCCCTTGCCGAGGAGGGGCAGCGGACGCTCGTGATCGACCTCGATCCGCAGGCCAACGCGAGCTCCGGTCTCGGCCTGGACGTGCGGGCGCTCGACTCCAGCATGTACGAGGTGCTGCTGGCGGAGCTCCCGCTCGAGGCGTGCATCGTGGACACGGCCGTGCCGCGGCTGCAGGTGGCGCCGGCCAGCCTCGATCTCGCCGGCGCCGAGATCGAGCTCGTGCCGACGATGAGCCGGGAGCTCAAGCTGCGCCACGCCATCAGCAAGGCGCGGCACGACTACGACTACGTCCTGATCGACTGCCCCCCGTCGCTCGGCCTGCTCACCGTGAACGCGCTGGCGGCGGCCACCGAGGTGCTGGTGCCGATCCAGTGCGAGTACTACGCCCTCGAGGGCGTGGGGCAGCTGCTGCAGAACATCGATCTGGTCCGGCGCAACCTGAACCCGGGCCTGCAGGTGCGCACGGTCGTGCTCGTGATGTACGACGCCCGCACCAAGTTGGCGGATCAGGTGGCACAAGAGGTCCGGGGGCACTTCGGTGACAA
>CAYUOL010000040.1:0-3042 GCA_964446345.1 uncultured Iamiaceae bacterium
AGGTCAGGGGCCGGTCCGCTCCGGGTTCGCGGGGTCCGCGAGGGCGGCGGCAGCGTAGGTCAGAACGTCGAGAGCGGGCCATCCACGGCCGCATGCGGCGCCGAACGGGACCCGGACGGCCCGCCCCGCGAGATCCGGGCGGTCGCGGAACCTGACGTCGGACCGCAAGCCGCCGGATCCACCGCCTTACCATGGTGGGGTGACCTGCCGATGAGGTACGTGCATGGCTGAGAGTGGCGAGGGAACAGGCGGGGCACGGGCCGCGCCCCAGGGCGACGATCCCGCCGCGGGCGGCGCTCCTACCGGCGCTTCGGTCGAGCCCACCTTCGCCGCCACCTTCGCCTCCTCGCTCGCCGCCTCGCAGAGTCGGGTGCGCACCGTCGCCGACCAGGCGGGGCTGGCGGCCGACGAACGCCAGCTCGAGCTGTGGGAGTACATCATCCGGGCCCGGTACGTGGTGCTGGCCCTGCTGGGGCTCGCGGCGCTGCTCCCCCAGGTCGGCGTCGACAGCCTCTGGGTCGGCGTCGGCATCCTCGTCGTCGGCCTGCCGTACACGGCCTTCTACCACTGGTGGTTGCGCCGCACCCGCGTGCTCCTGCCGATCATCGCGATCAGCGACCAGGTCCTCCCCGTGCTGTTCGTGGCCTGCTTCCCGTCGCTGCTGGCACCCGCGCTCCTCTTCATGCTGGCGATCACCGCCAACACGGCGATCTCCTTCGGCCGGCGCATCGCGATGCAGTCCGCGTCCATCGGGTTCCTCGGGGTGTGCCTCGTCGTGCTGAGCCGCACCCCCGTGACGCCGCTGCCGGCGCTGGTCACCTACGCCGTGCTCGCCGGGTTCACGACGCTGACCGTCGGGGCGATCTACGAGCTCGAGCGCGAGCTGCGCAGCCGCTACTCCGACCTCATGGGCGGCATCGACGCGATCGTGTGGCAGCAGCTCACCCAGCACCCGTCGACGCTGTACGTGAACGAGGAGGCGCAGAACCTCCTCGGCTACCCGCGGGAGGCCTGGCGCGAGCCCCGCATGTGGTCGCGCACGGTCCACCCCGACGACCGCATGGACGCGCGTCGCATCTACCGCGATGCGCTCCGGCGCGGCGTGAGCACCGTGCTCGAGTACCGCATGATCGCCGCGGACGGACGCATCGTCTGGGTGCAGGACCACGTCCGCGTCGAGACGGACGACATGGGCCGCACCACGGGCGTGCGCGGGGTCATGCTCGACATCTCCGCGACGAGGCTCGCGCAGGAGAAGGCGAACCAGTTCGTCAACCTCGTCGACGGCATCAAGCTCGCGCTGTTCGTGTTCCGGCTCGAGGACCTCAACGACGACGACACCCTCAAGGTGCTCGTGATCAACCCCGAGGCCGGCCGCCTCATCGACGTCGACCCCGAGCAGGCCGTCGGGCTCCCCTTCACCGAGGTGCTCTCGATCCCGGGCGAGGAGCTCGTGCTGGGCAGCCTCGCCGACGTCGTGCGCACCGGCGAGGGCTTCACGTTGGACGAGGTGCGACCCACCCCCAAGGGCCACGGCCCGCGGATCTACACCGGCTTCGCCTTCCCGCTGCCGGGCGACGCCGTGGGGCTCTCGCTCACCGACATCACCGAGCGCACGATGGCGGCCGAGGTGCTGCGCCGCCAGGCCCTGCACGACGGGCTCACCGGGCTGCCCAACCGCACCTTGCTCAACGAGCGCATGCGGTCCGCGATCCGCAGCTCGCAGGGCACGGACGAGAAGGTCGCGCTGCTGGTGATGGACCTCGACCAGTTCAAGGACGTGAACGACGCCCTCGGCCACGACCAGGGTGACCGCCTGCTGATCGAGGTGAGCCGGCGCCTGCAGAAGGTGCTGCGCCACGTGGACACCATCGCCCGCCTCGGCGGCGACGAGTTCGCGGTGCTGCTCGCCGACGCCGACGGGGACGCCGCCCAGGACGTCGCCGAGCAGATCCGTGAGACGCTCGAGCAGCCCTTCCAGCTCGGTGGCATCAGCCTGCAGACCATGGGCAGCATCGGCATCGCCGTGTACCCGGACCACGCGACGGACGTCGAGGGCCTCGCGCAGCGGGCCGACGTCGCGATGTACTCCGCCAAGCGCTCCGGGGTCGGCGTGTCGGTGTACTCCTCCGAGCACGACCAGTCGAGCGTGCGGCGCCTCGCGCTGCTGGGTGAGCTGCGCAGCGCGATCAACGACGGCGAGCTCACCCTGCACTTCCAGCCCAGCCTCGATCTCGACACCGGCGTGGCGCACAGCTGCGAGGCGCTCGTGCGCTGGGAGCACCCGGTGCACGGGCTGATGCCGCCCGGCGAGTTCATCGAGCTCGCCGAGGTCTCCGGCCTCATCCACCCCATGACGCGGTGGATCATCGATCGGGCGCTGACGCAGATCCGCACCTGGCTCGACCAGGGCATCGAGATGACCGTCGGCGTGAACCTGTCGGTGCGCAACCTCTACGACCGCGACCTGGTGCCATGGCTCAGCGACCTGCTCATCGAGCGCGGCGTCGACGCGCACCTGCTCAAGCTCGAGGTCACCGAGAGCGAGCTGATGGACGATCCGCTGCTCGCCCTCGAGGTGCTCGGCAAGCTCAAGGCCCTCGGCACCCCGACGAGCATCGACGACTTCGGCACCGGCTACTCGTCACTCGCCTACCTCAAGCACCTCCCGATCGACGAGCTCAAGATCGACAAGTCGTTCGTCGGCAACATGATCAACGATGCGAGCGACCTGACGATCGTGCGCTCGACGATCGATCTCAGCCACAACCTCGGCATGTCCGTGGTGGCCGAGGGCGTGGAGGACGGCGAGACGCTGCGACGCCTCGCCGACCTCGGCTGCGACCGTGCGCAGGGCTACTTCGTGAGCCGGCCGGTGCCGGCCGACGCGTTCACCGCGTGGGTGCAGGACCCGTCCCAGCTCGACCGCGTGCACACCCACCTCGACCTGACGGCCACCGGGCCCGGCTCGCGCAGCTGACGCCGCGGGCGTCCGATGCCGCCGGGCGGGTCACTCGTGCGGCGGGCGGACCGGCTGACTGA
>CAYUOL010000040.1:3142-12775 GCA_964446345.1 uncultured Iamiaceae bacterium
CGGCTGACTGACCGGCTGACGGGCGGACGGGCGGGCGGGCGCGCTGGCGGGCGGGCTCACCGGGGGCCGGGCGTGGACGCCCGACGCGAGCAGCGCACAGGGGACGCAGTACGGCTGCCGCAGGCGCCCGAAGGAGAAGACGAGGCAGTCGGCGCAGCAGTCCGTGGCGCAGGCCCGGCAACTTCCCGTGGCCCGGCGCCCCGGGTGCTTCACACAACTGGTCACGGATCTCCTCGCGTCTGAGGGCGGCGTCGGGGCCGGGGGGTCGGCTGGGGCGGCGGACGGCGGGCAGCGGGCGGCGTCGGAGCGTCGGCTCGACGTCATGTTTCCGCAACGTTCGTGCCACGGTACGTGTTCACCCCCCAGGGAATGAATAGGCCAAAAGACCCGGAACGTGGCTGATCTGCCGTGACTTCCGGCCGAACGACCACTGTGCGTGGTCGAGGGTTCGCCGGTCGTGGGACAGTCCGGCGCTGGGTTGGGAGCGCGCGCTGACCGATCGGTAACCTCGCCGCATGACCACCGGAGATCTCAGCGCCGCCAAGGCCGTCATCGACCTCGCCCACGACGTGGTGCTCGCCGCCACCCGCACGCTCGCCGCGCAGGGTGGCCCCGACGCCAACCAGGTGATCGCCTACGACCTGGCGCACGCGGCGGCCGCCGTCGAGACCGGGCGGGCGATGCTGGGCTACGGCGAGAAGGGCGAGCTCGAGGCGCAGCTCACGTGCGCGTACATCGCCGACGCGGTGGCGGAGCTGGCGACGAAGCTCTTCGGGCGCGAAGCCGAGTGGGGCGTCGAGGGCGGCGCGCTCGACGAGGCGCGCGACTTCGTGCGCACCTTCCGCGCTCCCGAGTTCGTCGCGTCCCTGGCCATGACCGAGGGCCCCCGCCACCTCGACAGCGACTTCGAGATGGTGCAGGACACCTTCCGCCGGTTCGCCGACCAGAAGCTCAAGCCGATCGCCGAGCACATCCACCGCCACAACGACGACATCCCCGAGGACATCATCGAGGGCCTCGCCGAGATGGGCGGCTTCGGGTTGTCCGTCCCCGAGGAGTACGGCGGGTACTCGGCCGGTGGCGAGTCCGAGTACATCGGCATGGTCGTCGCCACCGAAGAGCTCTCCCGGGGCTCGCTGGGCTGCGGCGGCTCGCTGATCACGCGCCCCGAGATCCTGACGCGTGCGCTGATCGCCGGCGGCACCGAGGAGCAGAAGCAGACGTGGCTGCCGGTCCTCGCCACCGCCGAGGTCATGCCCGCGGTCGCCGTGACCGAGCCCGACTACGGGTCGGACGTCGCCGGCATCAAGGTGACCGCCACCAAGACCGAGGACGGCAAGGGGTGGCTGATCAACGGCGTCAAGACGTGGTGCACGTTCGGTGCCCGTGCCGACGTGCTGATGCTGCTCGCTCGCACCGATCCCGACCGCTCGAAGACCCACCGCGGCCTGAGCATGTTCATCGCCCCGAAGCCGCGCGGCGACGCCCACGGCTTCGAGTTCGTGCAGGAGGCCGGCGCGGGCGGCGGCGCCGGCGCCCCGGGGGGCGGCAAGATGGAAGGCCGCCCGATCGACACGATCGGCTACCGCGGCATGCACTCCTATGAGATCGCGCTCGACAACTGGTGGGTGCCGGCGGAGAACCAGATCGGTCTCGATGACGGCCTGGGACGCGGCTTCTACTACCAGATGGCCGGCTTCGAGAACGGCCGTCTCCAGACCGCGGCGCGGGCGATCGGCGTCATGCAGGCGGCCTACGAGGAGGCCAAGCAGTACGCCCTCGACCGCAACGTGTTCGGCTCCCCGATCGCCGAGTACCAGCTGACGCAGGCCAAGCTCGGGCGCATGGCCGTGCTGATCCAGGCGGCCCGCCAGTCGTCCTACGAGGTCTCCCGCCTGATGGCACGCGGTGAAGGGCAGCTCGAGGCGTCGATGGTCAAGGCCTACGTGTGCAAGGCCGCCGAGTGGGTCACGCGCGAAGCCATGCAGATCCACGGCGGCTTCGGCTACGCCGAGGAGTACGACGTGAGCCGCTACTTCGTGGATGCCCGTGTGCTGTCGATCTTCGAGGGCGCCGACGAGACCCTCTGCCTCAAGGTCATCGCACGTCGTCTCGTCGACAGCGTCAAGTAGCGCCCGGCCCACCCCACTTCGACTTCGCCCGCGTGGGGCCGCGCCGCGCGCCAGAATCGGGTTCATGCCGAAGAAGACCACCGCGAGGAAGACGGACGATCCGCTCGCGGCGGTGCGCACCCTGTGCCTGGCCCTGCCCGAGGTGACCGAACGGCTGAGCCACGGCTCGCCGACCTGGTTCATCCGCGGCAAGAAGACCTTCGTGATGTTCGTCGACGACCACCACGGCGACGGGATCCTCGGCATCTGGTGCGCCGCGCCGCCGGGGGTGCAGGAGGCGCTCGTCGACGAGGAGCCCGAGCGCTTCTTCCGCCCGCCCTACGTCGGTCACCGGGGCTGGCTGGGGGTGCGCCTCGACCGCGACCTGGACCGCGACGAGCTCGCGTCGATCGTCGAGGACGCCTATCGCATGGTGGCGCCCAAGACCCTGATCACGCAGCTCGACGCAGAGGCGTCCGGCCACGGCTGAGGGCGAGCGCCCCGTCCGATCAGGTCGCGGGTCACGCCGCCGGGGCGAGGTCTTCGGGGATGAGCTGCTCGGTGATGAGGCGCTCGAAGCGCTTCGGGTCGCCGCCGACGAAGCGACGGCAGAGCGGGAGGCCCTCGACGTAGCAGGAGATGTAGGCCCGCCACGTGGGGTCGGTGAGGAACTGGATCATCTTCTCGGCCCGGTCGCGGGTGGTGAGGCTCCACCGCATCGCGTAGGTGACGCAGTCCTCGACGCTGCGGCCCTCCTCGTGCAGCATCCACGCGACGTTGGCCCGCACGGCGGCGAGCGCTTCGCCGGCGACGCTGACCGCCGCGATCACGTCGGCGTCGTAGGGGATGCCGAGCGGCACGAGGTGCTCGGCGATGATCGGCTCGGGCCGCGGGCCCAGGATGACCTCGAGGCCGAGATCGGCCAGGCCCTCCGCCAGCAGGCACTGCGGGGTGCCGACGAGGAAGATCGTCTCCTCGTGCTGCCGCCGGCGGCGCACGAGCCCGACCTCCTTGCGCGTGTGCTCGGTGTGGTGACCGGGGTAGGCCTCGTGCGCGACGAGGTGGCCGAGCGACGTGCTGAGCACCGGCAGGTCGGTGTTGATCGCGACCCGGCTGCGCAGGTCACCGAGGTAGTAGTTGAAGCCCGACCACGGCTGGTGCGTCACGAGCTCGAAGTCGACGTGCTCACCGTCGGGCAGCCCGAACAGCGTCTGCGTGCGCTCGCGGAAGTCGTCGGCGAGGGAGTGGATGGCCCGATCCAGGACCGCAGGATCGACCGCGTGGCCCTCGCGCCAGGTGACGTAGCGGTCCATGAGCGCCCCCGAACCGGGGAGCGCCTCGTCGAGCGCCCGGTGGGCCGCCGCCAGGTCGTCCTCGGGCACCGGCTTCGGGCGCACCCCGTAGCAGGCCTCGACCTCGTCGGCGTACCCGATCGGCTCGCCCGCGAGCTTGGCGGCGACGGTGGTGAGGCCGTTGACCTGGGCGCGCAGCCAGCGGCGGCGGTCCGCGTCCATCATCCCGGTCGCGGACGGATCGTCGAGGGCGGCCCGGAACGTGCGCGCCTGCTCGTGCAGGCGTGCGGCGTCCCACACCGGTTCGGCCCGCACACGATCGGCGATGCCCTGGGGCCCGAAGTACGCATCGACGAGACCGTCGATGTGCTTGCCGAGTCGCAACCCGAGCAACAGGTACTGCCGGACGAGCGCGGCGCCGGGCAGGTCCTCGTCGACGTCGTCGGACCGCCCGGCCCGGGACCCTGCGCCCGCTCCGGTCGCCATGCGGCCGCTACCCCTTGGTCTCGATCAGGGTCTCGGAGAGGAAGGCGACGGTCTGGTCCCAGGCGACGGCGGAGCGCTCGGCGTCGTACACCTCGGGCCGCGTGTCGTTGAAGAACGCGTGGTCGACGCCCTCGTGGATCTGCAGCTGCACGTCCTTGCCGAGGCCCTGCAGCTTCGTCTCGAGCTCCCGCACCTTGTCGGGACCGAAGAAGCCGTCCTCGGCGGCGAAGTGGCCGCGCACGGGCGCGTCGAGCTTCGACCAGTCGGGCTCGGCGGACTCCCACGGGATGACGCCGTAGAACGGGACGCAGGCCCCGATGGCATCCGGGCGCTGCACCGCGAGCAGCAGCGCCAAGCCACCGCCCATGCAGAACCCGGCCACGCCGACCTTGGCGCTCGTGACCGCGTCGTGACCCACGAGGAAGTCGACGGCGCCACCCATGTCCTTCGCCGCCTGCTCGAGGTTCAGCGTCATCATCAGCTTGCCGGCCTCGTCGGGCTCGGTGGTCGTCTGGCCGTGGAACAGGTCGGGCGCCAGCGCCACGAACCCGGCGGCGGCGAAGCGGTCGCAGACGTCCTTGATGTGCGGAACGAGCCCCCACCACTCCTGGATCACGATCAGGCCGGGGCCGCTGCCCGACTCGGGCACCGCCAGGTACCCGGATGCGGAATGGCCGTTGCTCGGAAACTCGACGATCTCACCCATGGGGTCGGACTCTACCGAGTCCGTCCGCGGGCGTCGTGCCGTGGCGAGGACACGTCACCTCAGATCACGTCGCCCTTGAAGAGCTCCGGCGCGATCGGGCAGTCGACCTGCCGCAGGGCATCGGCCACGGGCTCCGGGCCGCGCGGACCGACGATCACGTCGACGAGCGCGAGCGGGACGATCTCCTCCTCGGCCTCCCAGGGCTCGTCGAGCACCTCGACGCGGCGCCGCAGGCCGTCCCACATCCGCGACGGGAGCATGCGGCCGACGCCGCCGACCAGCCACACCGGGATGCCGGCGCTGCGCGCCACCGCCGCCGCCGCCCGGGTGCCGGCGACGGCCAGGAAGTCGTCGGGACCGATCGCCGAGGACTCGAGGAGCAGCAGCGAGCTCGTGGCGACAGCCGACCCGAGCCCGGCGAGCGGGACATCGACGGCGTCGACGTCGCTGTGGAGCAGGCGCCGCACGAAGCCCGACCCCTCCCCCAGCACGTCGACCACGAGCACGACCACATCACCGCGCCGCGGCAAGGCGGCCGAGATCTCGTCGGGCCAGCCGATCACCGCTGCGGTGGCGTCGGCGGGCAGGGCGTGCGCGAGCTCGTGGGCGGTGGGATCGGCCTGCACCTCGCCGCACGCCTCCCAGATCTCATTCGCCGGATCGCCCGAGGTGAGCACCCGCGCCGCGAACCAGAGCAGCGGCCCGGACGTCGGCTGGCGCGAGACGATGCGACGGCAGGCCGTGACCAGCCCGTGGGGGTCGCTGCCGAAGCTGGCGAGCGCCGCGGCCGTCTCCTGCACGATCGTGCGCTGGGGGACGCCGGACGCCCGAGCCACGTACCGGAGCCGTTCGATGGGGTGCATCGGTGCGACCCTACCGCCGTGCGGCGCGACCAGGTCGCGCCTGCGGACCGATCACGGACGGGTCAGTTGAAGCCGGGCTTCCAGATCATGTCGATGATCAGCAGGAAGAAGATCAGGTGCAGCGCACCACCGAACATCCCGGCCTTCGCCTGGCGCTCCTCGACCTCGGCCACCTCCTTGGGCGGGCCGCCGTCCTTGCCGGGCTTGGCCGTGCCGTTCGCCAGCTTCTCGGTGAGCTCGTCGATGGCCTTCAGGTTCGGCGTGTGGAGGAACTGGGCGATGAGGATGGCCACCAGCGCGAGCACGAACGCGGCGGACACCCACGTCTGCTTGAACTGCCACTGCTTGTTGTCCATCTCGCTGATCGCGACCAGACCGATGCCGGCGAGGATCGCGCCGTAGATCGGGAAGGTCGTGAGGTACTTCTGGACGCCGAACACGGCGTGGTCGAGCGCGTACCGCTCTTTCCAGTCCATGTTCTTCGACTTGGTCGCGAGCACCGGGTAGACGAACGACGACCCGAAGCCGACGATCACCAGACCGAGGTGCAGCAGCAAGACCACGTTGTAACCGAACGAGCCCATCTCCATGCGAGTCGCCGTTGCCTTTCGGTTCGAGGATCCGATCACGAGCGCAGGCCCGGTCGCCGGAGCGCCCGGGTGACGCCCGACCGCCAAGCTACCGCTCGCGATCGAGGCGACGGGCGATCACCCCCGACGTCCCCGGGGAGCCGACGCGCGCAGGGGCGCCGGCCGCTTTGCGCCGTGGGAGATCCGCCGCGTACCGTTCCGCCGTGCCCATCGACGTAGCCGGAGACGTCCAAGTCGCCACGATCAACGGCGACAGCCGCTCGCTCGCAGAGTGGACCACGAACTTCCACCTCGCGATGGTCGTCGTCGACCCGTTCACCTACGAGAGCTCGTGGATCCTCGACACCGCGGTGCGGATCCTGCGGGTCTACGCCGAGGCCGACTGCCGGCCGTGCTTCCTGGTCACGGGCACCGCGGCGGAAGCGAAGCAGTTCATGGGCAAGCTCGCGGCCGAGTTCCTCATCTTCGTCGACCCGGACCGCACGCTCGTGCAGGCGATGGGCCTCGAGACGCTCCCGGCGTTCGTGCACGTGAACCTCGCGCCGGCCATCGAGACGAAGGCCGAGGGCTGGGAGCCCGCCGAGTGGCGCGCCGTGGCCGAGCGGCTCGCGCTGGTGATGAGCTGGCGACGCCCGAGCATCCCGGTGTCCCAGGACCCGGTGCCCTTCGCCGGCACCCCGGCCCTGGGCTGAGACCACCGACTCCCGTCCTCCGCTCCCGACCGGTCCGCCCGGCTCCGGCGCGCGGCCGGCGACGCGCTACGTCTGGGCGACGCAGAACTCGTTGCCCTCGGGGTCCTGCAGCACGGCCCACTGGTGCCCCCACTCGTCCACGTCGGTGAGGTGGGTGGCGCCGAGGCCGACGAGCCGCGCGACCTCCACAACGCGGTCCTCGCTCACGAGGTCGAGGTGCATCCGGTTCTTCGCGGTCTTGCCCTCGGGGACGCCGCAGAAGAGCCAGGTCGGATCGGCGCCGGGCCGTCCCATCCCGATCGACGCGAAGTGCTCGGAGGCGCCGTCGTCGACGGGACGCTCGAGCGCCTGCGACCAGAACGTGGCGAGGCGCGCTGCGTCGGCGCAGTCGAAGGTGATGTTGGCGAGGCGGACGGTCATGGTCGTGTTCCCTCTGTTCTGGGGGTGGGGCGGGTGTCTCGAGGTCACTTGTCGGGGGTGTGGGTGGCGCGGATGCGGGTGGCGGGGGTGTCGACGGGCCACTGGATCTCGGTGCGCAGCTCGTCGACGTCATCGGTCTGGCCGAAGCTGACGAGGTAGGACTCGCGCACCCGCGCGTCGAGCGTGAGGCCGTGGCGGGCGACCCAGGCGCCGAGCACCTGGTACGAGTCGGCGATCGAGTCGTAGCTGCCGTGGTGCACCAGCACGGCGGCGGAGACCGGGGCGAGCTCGCTCAGCACGACGGGGGTCGTGCCGGCACGGTGCCGCGCGGTCAGGGCGACGGGCGCGTGGATCGGGAGGTACGCCTCCACGGGTTCGGACGCGTCGTCGACGATCTCCTGGCCGTACAGGCCACCGGGGCTGCCCGCGATCTCGGCACCGACCTCGTCGGCGACGGCGAAGAGACGCTCGTACGCCGCCTCGAGGAAGCTCGAGAACGTCTCCGCTGTCACCTCGCCGCGCACGGCGAGCATGTGCGAGCCCGCGACCGGACGGACGTGCACGGGTGTGTGCCCACGCGGGTCCTCGACCCCGGCCTGCAGCTCGGCGACGATGCGCTCGGTCTCCTCCAACCGGGCCGCCATCTGCGCGTGGTGCGCCGCGAGCACGCGGCGCGTGACCTCGGGATCGTGGGCCTGGACGACGACGCGCACCTGCTCCAGCGGCAGGTCGAGCTGACGCAGACGACGGATGACGGCTGCGTCGGCGAGCTGGGAGACGTCGTAGGACCGGTAGCCCGACGACGGATCGATGCGGGCCGGCACGAGGATGCCGGCCTCGTGGTACGCGCGCAGCGCCTTGATCGACAGGGAGCTCGATCGCGAGAACAGCCCGATCGACAGCAGGGCGGGATCGTCTGCGGGGGCCATGGGTCCTACCTTCGGCTCTCCCCCGGGGGGAGGGTCAAGCGCGGGTCCGCGCCGCGACTCAACGGGCGGTCCAGCCGCCGTCGATCGTCAGGACCTGTCCGGTCATGAAGCTCGAGGCCTTGCTCGCGAGGAACAGCAACGCCCCGTCGAGCTCGTGGGGCTCGCCACCGCGCCCCATGGGCGTGTTGCGCCGCAGGAACGCGCCGGACGCCTCGTCGGTGAACATCTCCATCGCCATCTCGCTGGGGAACCACCCGGGGGCGAGCGCGTTGACCCGCACGCCCTTGCGGGCCCACTGCGCGCCCAGCTCGCGCGTCAGGTTCACGACCGCACCCTTCGACGCGCAGTAGCTCGCCTGCTTGATCGGGGCCGAGGCGACCAGCCCGAGCATCGACGCGATGTTGACGATCACGCCCTCGCCCTGCTCGATCATCTGGTGGCCGACGAGCTGGCTCAGGACGAACACGGCGTTGAGGTTCACGTCGACGACGCGGCGGAACTCGGCGGGGGCCTCGTCCTCCGCCGGCACCGGACCACCGATGCCCGCGTTGTTCACCAGCACGTCGATGCGTCCGTGCGCCTCGAGCGTGCGGTCGACCAGCGCCTGCAGGTCCGCGTCCTCGGCGACGTCGCAGGCCACCGCGATCGTGCCGGGCAGCTCGGCCGCCAGGGCCTCGAGGCGGTCGAGCCGGCGCGCCCCGATCACGACCTTCGCACCGGCGGCGTGGCACACGCGAGCGAAGCGGTCGCCGAGCCCGCTCGACGCACCGGTGATGATCACGACCTCGTCGTCGAGGCGCAGCAGGTCGTTCACGGCGATGGCGGCTGCGGTCATGAGACCGTCCTCCCGTTGGATCAGGGGCGACCTCGTTGCCGCCGGCGCCCTTGTCTTATCGCGAGCGGGGTCAGTCGCGAGCGGCGTCGAGGTCGTCCATCGCCTTGCGCACCTTGGGCGAGAGGCGCCCGCGGTCCACCCATGTAAGCAGCATGGCGCTGAGGCCCTCGGTGGCGCGGGCGACGAACTCCTCGTCGCGGGACGGATCACCGACGTCGAGCCACGCATGCACGCCCTCGATGAGGTAGTCGACGACCACGCGCGTGGCCCACGCCTTGGTGGTGGGATCCGAGATCATGTCGGCGATCAGCTCGTCGGCGACCGCGACCCCACGATCGCGGTACTCGTCGAGCTCGGCCGCGAACTGCGGCTCGCGCGTCGCGTGGAGCGTCAGCAGGCGGAAGCCGTCGGGGTTCTGGCGGGCCACCGCCAGGATCGACCGCGTGGCGAAGCCCGAGCGATGCGTCTCCGCCTCGTGGAGGCGGCGGACGAACTCGTCCCGCATGCGCTCCGACGTGTCGTTCAGCACGGCGCGGTACAGCTCTTCCTTCGACTCGAAGTGCCGGTAGACGATCAGCTTCGTGACGCCGGCCTCGGCGGCGACGTCTTCCATCGAGGTGGCGGCGAACCCCGCCCGGGCGAACGCGGTGGCCGCGGCGGCGAGGATCGAGGCGTGGCGCGCTTCGCGAGAGAGCAGGCGACGGGGCGC
>CAYUOL010000040.1:12875-26042 GCA_964446345.1 uncultured Iamiaceae bacterium
GTCCTCTCGCTTCGATGCTGTCGTGCGCCCCATGTGACCCTCAACCGGTTGAATCTGTATACGCCGGAGTTTACACTCACCCGTATACATCGGGGAAGACCCGACGACAACGCAGGGGGAGGGCGTCCCATGACGACCCAGCAGGTCGAGTTCACCTTCGAAGAGCTCATCATGGACGACGACTACGCCGAGCCGTTGCTCGCCAACGGCGTGCGCTGCCACGGCGGCTTCGACGAAGACGGCACGTACGTGTCGCCGCGCACGCGCTTCCGCGGCCCGGCCATCGAGGCGTGGGAGGAGCAGCGCCTCGAGCGCACCGGCAAGGAGCCGCTCGGCATGCCGCTCGACACCTGGCCCGAGAGCTTCCCCAACATCGAGCAGTCGAAGTTCCTCATCCGCAACGGCGCGCCGCAGCAGACGATCACCTCGTTGACCCGCATCGGCACCGTCGAGGGGTTCGGCGCCATGATGCGCCACCTGCCGCTGCCCGACGTCCAGGTCGTGATCGACGACGACATCACGGGCACCGCCACCGAGCACATCCGCAAGGGGCTCTTCGAGTCCCATGCGCGCGACGAAGCCGGCTGGGAGGCCGAAGCCGGCCACAACCTCATGTGGTTCGCCGCTCGGGACATCGCGTTCGAGAACCCCGTCAGCGAGGACCAGACCAACGCGATGCTGGCCCGCATGGGCATCCCCGACACCAGCAAGCTGACGATGGACGACTTCGCCCGCATGCGCGATGCCGCCATGAAGGCCCGTGTGCTGCCCGACGACATCGACTTCAACTTCGAGTCGATGCTGTCGCGGATGATCGGTCTGCTGTTCATCGAGATCTCGGCGTTCCACACGTTCGCGTGGGCCGAGGGCGTGTTGGCCGACGACGAGCTCTGCGCCGGTGACGGTGAGGCTGCGGCGCTCGTGTCGTACATCCGCCAGGACGAGAGCCCCCACGTCGGCTACCTGCGCCTGGCGCTGAGCGAGATGCGCGACTGGACGTGGGTGGGCGAGAGCGGCAAGAAGTACGAGGGCGCCGAGCTCATCCAGAAGGTGTGGGACAAGTCGCTGACCGAGTCGCGGTTCGGTCGGCGCGGCGACCTGCTGCGGCTGACGATGCAGGAGATCGAGGACTCGCTCGCCGACCGGGCCGACGCCGACGACCTGATCGAGGAGTTCTTCGCCCTCGGCACCGTGCAGCGCCTCGACGACGGCAGCTTCGTGGAGCGCCTGCGCAACGGCGACGAGGTCCACGTGCCCGTCTGATCGGCTTCGGGCGGGGCCGCTGCCCACGCCCGATCCGGCCGCCGCTGATCACGGAGGTCCCCGCATGAAGTTCGGCATCTTCTACGAGCACCAGCTGCCGCGACCGTGGACGGAGGACAGCGAGCGCCGGCTCGTCCAGGACGCGCTCGATCAGATCGAGCTCGCGGACCGCTTGGGCATCGACTACGTGTGGGAGGTGGAGCACCACTTCCTCGAGGAGTACTCGCACTCGAGCGCACCCGAGGTGTTCCTCGCGGCCGCCAGCCAGCGGACGAAGAACATCCGGCTGGGTCACGGCATCATCCAGACCGCGCCGCAGTACAACCACCCGGCGCGCACTGCGGAGCGCGTGGCGATGCTCGACCTCGTCTCCAACGGCCGGGTCGACTTCGGCTCGGGTGAGTCGTCGTCCGAGGCCGAGCTCGGCGGCTTCGCGATCGCCTACGGGGAGAAGCGCGAGGCCTGGCTCGAGGGCCTCGAGGTCGCCCTGCGGTGCATGACCGAGACGCCCTTCACCGGCCACGAGGGCAGGTACGCATCGGTGCCGCCGCGCAACGTCGTGCCGAAACCGGTCCAGAAGCCGCATCCCCCGCTGTGGGTCGCCTGCAGCCGCCGCGACACGATCCTGCTCGCGGCGGAGAAGGGCATCGGCGCGCTGACGTTCGCCTTCATCGACCCGGAGGAGGCCGAGCACTGGGTCACGGACTACGAGAAGACGATGCGCGACTCGTGCGTCCCGGTGGGCCAGGCCGTGAACCCCAACGTGGCCTGCGTGACGCCGATGATGTGCCACGCCGACGAGGAGGTCGCGATCGCGCAGGGGCTCGAGGGCGGCAACTTCTTCGGCTACTCGCTCGCCCACTTCTACGTGTTCGGCGAGCACGTGCCGGGCCAGACCGACGTGTGGCAGGAGTTCCAGGAGCGCCGCGGCAAGCTCGGCTACTCCCCCGAGGCCGCCATCGCCGAGGCGCGGCAGACGCTCGGCGCCAAAGCCGCCGCGGGTGACCAGACCGGGCTGCGCGGGGCGATCGGCACCCCCGACCAGATCCGCGAGTTCCTGCGGCGCTACGAGGAGGCCGGCGTCGACCAGGTGATCTTCGTGATGCAGGCCGGGCGCAACACCCACGAGGACATCTGCGCATCCCTCGAGCTCTTCGCCCGCGAGGTCATGCCCGAGTTCGCCGAGCGCGACCCGGCGCACCAGACCGAGAAGGCCGAGCGCTTCGCGCCGATCATCGAGGCGGCGTTCGCCCGCAAGGCCGAGCGGGTGCCCCCGCCGCCGGCGATGCCCGACGACTACGTCATGAAGGCGATCCCGAAGGCCATGATCGAGATGGCGCAGAACGAGCAGGGTGAGAAGTGGCTCGAGGACCTCGCCGACAAGCAGGCGACGGGCACCCGCGACAAGCGGTTCGAGAAGCTCACCGGGAACTGACGCAGCGACCGGAGCTCGCGGTCTTCCCTCCGGCCTGCCGTCGGCGATCGCTCGATGCCGCAGGGTCTCAGACCAGGACCAGCTCGTGGGCGGCGCGCGACGCCGCCAGGTAGATCTCGGCGGCGTCCATGTCGTGCGTGTCGACGATCACGCCGTCGTACTCGACGCCCTTGTGCGACCACGCGTCCTCGTGGCTGATCACCGCGACGTTGGCCCACGTCTCGCGGAGCCGGGCTTCGTCCGCCGCTCGCGACCCGTGCTCGACCACCGGGACGCCGGTGGGTCGGATGCCTTCGAGCATGACGGCGTCGATGCCCTGCGCCTTCGCCCAGGCGTTGAGCCAGTCGGCGATCTCGGCGGACATGCGGTACGCCGTCGCCATCGTCTCGAGGCCCGTGTCGAGCAGGTCGGCCGCGCGCCGCAGGCCGAGGCCATCGGGTTGGCTGCGCTGCGCGTCGTCGCCGACCAGCGTCACCCCGGTGGAGCGGCGCATGACGGCACGGAGCTGCAGCAGGTTCATGTCCTGCGCTTCGTCGACGATGACGTGGCTGTACCGGGCGGGCACCCCCTCGAAGCGGGCGCGCACCTCGTCGACGAGCCCACCGTCCTTCGGGTCCATCCCGAGCTTCTTCACCCGGGCCAGCGCTTGCTTGGTCGTGACGCTCGGGAAGACCTCGGCGACGGCCTTCGCGACCTCGGCCCGCGGCGCTTCGAGCCGAGCGGTCAGCACCTCGACGAAGATCTTGCGGCGCTCGCGCCACGGCAGCGGGCGGGTCACGAGCCGGTCGATCAGCTCGACGACCTCGTCTTCGGGGATGCGCCGACCGCGCACCGCCACCGAGGCCGGCGCGCAGAGCGTGGACTCGAACAGGTCGAGCATGTCGATCCACTCCGCGTCCTCGCCGTGGTGGCTGGACGGACCGAAGAGTCGGTCGAAGGTCGTCTGCGCGATGCGGGCCTCGCCCAAGGTGGGGAGCACGGCGGACACGAACTTGAGGAACTTGTCGCTGGGCCCGATCACGAGGATGCGATCGGCGGTGACCCGCGTGTCGTTGTAGACGAGCCACGCCGCACGGTGCAGCCCCACGACCGTCTTGCCCGTGCCTGGTCCACCGCGGAGCACGAGGCGCGCCTCGGGGTCGAGGCGGACGAGACGATCCTGCTCGGTCTGCAGCGTCGCCACCGCCGTGCGCATCGATGCGCCGCGGCTGCGCGAGAGCTCGGCCATGAGCGGCGACGACCCGGCGACCTCACCGGAGAGGAAGTCCTCCACCATGAGGTCGTCGATGCAGCCGACGTAGCTCACCCGCTGGTCGAGGCCCTGCCGATCTTCGAAGCTCGCTTGGTAGAACTTGCCGGCGAAGGGGGCCCGCCAGTCGATCACGAGCTGCTCGCCGCCCCGGTCGATGCCGTACAAACCGACCCGCCACGCCGCGTCGTCGTCGATGCGCCCGAACACGACGAGCTCGTGCTGGAGCTTGTCGATCGTGCCGGCGACGACGGCATCGATGTACTCGTCGGCGAGCGCGTCGGCACCCCCGCCCGCGATGCCCGCGAGCTTCGCGAGCTTGTCCTCCACGGCGTCGCGGGCCCGTGCGAGCGCGCGGCGCTCCTCGTCCAGCTCCACCGGCAACGTGTGCGGCGCCATGCCGATCTCTCCCCTGGTGCTCCGCGGTCGCGGGACGGTGGCCGCCGCGAGCGGGGCGTGGACGTTAACGAGCCTGCGGGGCGGATGCCAGCGACTTTCCGACGCTCAGCAACGGGAGCTCGGCGCAGACGCCGGAGCGACGGCGACCGGTTCCCCGCCGACGCCCACCCACCCCAGCATCCCCGGGAGCCGCGGTTCACTCCCCCGGCCGGCGCCGCGACGTGAGCACCACGCCGGGTCCCACCGGCGCGCACGGGCGAGCGCGACAACGGGAGGAACCGCGGCGGAGACGACGGCGGGCTCGAACCTCGAAGCAGGAACCGCCGCCGCGGCGCCGACCGCGCCCAACCCGTTCTGCATCCGCGCAGCCCGCACCGCCGCCCCGACCCCGGCCCCGGCCCCGATCACGGACGCTCGTCGGCTGCTGCCTCACCCGGCCCAACCGAACAAGCCGTCTGCGGAGAGTTTCTGTCGCTCAGCAACAGAAACTCGCCACAGACACCCTCGCCGACCTCCGCCGCGCCGCCCAGCAGTTCCCCGCCGACGCCACCCACCCCACCGGCCCTCAAAAGCCGCGGTTCACTCCCCCGGCCGGCGCCGCGACGTGAGCGCACCGGACCCGGTGGAGCTGGCCGTCTGCGGAGCGCTTCCGGGCGCGGGACGGGCCTCGGTCTCGTCGTCGAAGCCGTCGGCGTCGTGGGCGTCGGCCCGGCCGACGGGGTCGAGGAGGTCATCCGCACCGCCCGGATGGGGCGCCGGTTCGCGTGCGCCGTCCTTCGCCCCGCCCTTGCGCCCACCCGACTCCCCGTCCAGCGCCCCGTCCGACTCCCCGTCCAGCGCCCCATCCAGCGCCCCATCCAGCGCCTCGTCCGACTCCCCGTCCAGCACCGCGTCCAGCGCCTCGTCCAGGGCCTCCTCCCTCGCCTCGTCCCCGGGTTCGACCATCGCAGCGTCCACCTCGGCGCCGAGCAGCACGCAGAGCGCCGTGATGAAGAGCCACAGCATCAGCATCACGACCCCCGCCAGCGCGCCGTACGTCTTGGTGTACGAGTCGAAGTGGCCGGCGTAGGCCGTGAACAGCGCCGAGGCGATGAGCCACGCCACCGTGGCGAGCACCGACCCCGTGCTGACCCAGCGCCACCGGCCCTCGTGCTGATCGGGGGCGAAGCGATACAACACCGACAGCGCCATCAGCATCAGGACCGCGAGGAAGGGCCAGCGGGCGAACGTCAGCGTCGTGGCGAAGGGCCCGTCGTGGGCCACGAGCGGCAGCACGGCCAGGAGCCCGACGAGGATCGCCGCGAAGACGAGCGCCGAGGCGGTCAGCGCCAGGGCCCGGAGACGCAGCTTCACGTAGCCGCGGCTCTCCTGCTTCTGCGAGACGGCGGACAGTGCCATGGTCAGCTGCTGCATCGCCGTCGAGGCGCCCCAGAGCGCGAGCAGCAGGCCGAGCACGACCCCGAAGCCGAGACCGCCGCGGTCGGTGGTGGTGAGGCTCTGGAGCTGGTCGTCCAGCAGGGCTCGGGCCTCGGGCGGCATGGTCGCGGACAGCTCGCTGATCCGGTCGACCACGTCCTTGGGATCGGCCACCAACCCGTAGAGCGACACGACGGCCGCCAGCGCAGGGATCGCCGAGAGCAGCGAGAAGAACGCGACGCCCCCGGCGATGAGCGTGATGTTGTCCTTCCGGGCGTTGTCCTTGACCCGCCCGACGACGGCCCAGGCGCGGCGGAGCACGCTCGGATGCTCGGGGTCCGCCTCGTCGGTCACGGGCCGACGATACGCCGCGGGACCCTGCAAGCTCGCCACGACTGCCACCCTGCGTGCCGGGGTAGAGGTGCCGCGTGGCCACCACCCGATCGACGTCCGGAGCCGCCCGACCGACGTCGGGCACCGCACGTGCGGCGGCGCGCGGGGAGGCGAGCGGTTCGGAGCGGGGTGACGAAACGATGCTCGACCTGCGCACCGCTCCGGCCCCGATCAGCGACGACGACCAGGTGCGCGCCGGTCCGCCCGGTCCGGACGCATGGCCCCTGCGCGTGGAGTACCGACCCTGGTCGATCGTGCGCGCCGTCGGCATCTTCCTCGGGGCCGGCGCGGCGGTGGTGCTCGTGTGGTTGTCGAGCACCGTGCTGGTGTGGCTCGCGATCGCCAGCGCGCTCGCCGCGCTCTTCTACCCCGCGCTCGAGCGCCTGAAGCGCCACCTGCCCAACGCCCTGGCCCTCATCGTGCTCACGCTCGTCGTGCTCGGGGTCGCCGCGGCCGTCAGCTACCGCGGGTTCGCCGAGGTGCAGAGCCAGACCCAGGACCTGCAGGGTCGCGCGGCCGCGGCCGCCCAGGAGCTCGAGGCCTCCCCGCGCTACGGATCGGTGGCGACCGAGTTCGACGTCACCGCGAAGGTCGACTCCTTGTTCGACGCGCTCCCCGTGGTGAGCTCCGGCGAGGATCTCACCGGCGCGGTCGGGTCCGTCGCCTCCGGGGGCAGCGCGCTGTTCGCCGTGACGACGCTCGCGCTGCTGATGCTCATCTTCGGGCAGTCGATGGTCACGGCGGGCATCGAACAGGTCGAGCAACCCCGCCGGCGCCGCCGCCTGCGCGCCCTCATCCACGCGGCCTACGACGCGACCAGCCGCTACACGTGGTTGATGATCGTGCGCGCGCTGGTGATCGGTGTCGTGGCCGGACTCACGTCGCTGGCGCTCGGCTTCGGGACGCCGACGGTGGTCGGGCTGTGGTTCGCGGCGCTCAGCGTCATCCCGCTGCTGGGCATCGTGCTCGCCACCATCCCCTTGGCGATCGGCATCGTGCCGCAGTCCGCGGGCGCCGCCCTCGCGATGATCGTCATCGCACTGGTGGTGCAGGCGATCGACGCCGTGCTCGTCCAGACGCGCATCGACGCCGCATCGGTGCGGGTGGGCCCGTTCCCCACCGTCCTCGCCGTGATGCTCGGCTCCCAGCTCTACGGCGTGGGTGGCGTGCTCATCGCCCTCGCACTGACGGTGTTCGGCGCCGCGGCCCTGCAGCGGCTCTTGGCGACGGACGAGGACCTGCTCAGCGCGCTGCGCCGCCTCTTCAGCATCGAGGAGCCGGCGGTGGTCCCGAGCTCGCCGGCCGCCGACGAGGTCGCGGTCGCCGGCGTCACGGTCGAGGAGGACGGGCAGGCCACCCGGGACGTCGAGCTGGGGCTGCGGACGCCGCTGATCGCGGCGGCGACGCTGGTCGGCTTCCTCGCCCTGTTCGTCGTCGTGATGTCCGGGCCGACGGTCGCCCTCACCGGACTGGCCGTGCTGTTCGCGTTCGCCGTCGACCCGCTCGTGGTCCGGATCCAGCGGCGGCTGCGCCTCCCGCGCGGCTTCGCGGTCGCGCTCGTGTGCGGCGTGTTCGCGACGTTGACCATCGGCGGCGTGGTGGCGTTCGGCCCGTCCAGCGTCGAGCAGGCGCGGTCGTTCCAGGACGACCTGCCTGCAGTCGTCGACCAGTTGGCCGACCTGCCGGTCGTCGGCGGGGTGCTCGCTGAGCAGCACGCCCCCGACAAGGTCCGCAGCTGGGCGGCGGACCTGCCCAAGCAGATGGGCCACGACACCTCGACGATCACCAGCGCGGCGGCGACCGCGCTGCAGGCGATCCTCGCGGGCATCGTCGTGTTCGTGGTGATGATCACCGCGCTGATCGACGGACCGCGCCTGGTGCGGGGCCTGCAGCGCGTGCCGTCACGTCACCGGCTCCCCCTGCTGCAGCGCGCCGGCACGCTCGTGGGCCAGAGCGTCGGCCGCTACTTCTCCGGCTCGTTGCTGCTCGCCGGGCTTCAGGCCGTGCAGGTGCTGATCACCGGGCTCGCGCTCGGGGTGCCGTTGAGCCCGCTGCTCGCCGTCTGGGCCGGGGTGTGGAACCTCGTGCCCCAGGCCGGCGGCGCGATCGGTGGATCGCTCTTCGTGCTGGTCGCCTTCACGCAGGGAGCGACGACGGGGCTCGTCGCGGCCGCCATCTTCGGCATCTACCTCGTGATCGCCAACAACGTGCTCTTGCCGGTGATCATCGGCAAGGCGGTCGACCTCTCGCCGGTGTCGACCATGGTCGCCACCATCGGCGGGTTCACCGTGGGCGGCATCATCGGTGCCATGGTCGCCGTGCCCGTGTTCGGCGCGGGCAAGGCGATCTACGCCGAGCTGAAGCCCGACCGCGCTGCGCGGCGACGGGCGGCGCGGCGGCGCCCACCCGGACGCGTCGAGACCGCGCGCCAGCGGGTGCGTGAGCGCGCCGCCGGTGCGCCGCGAGAACGGGCCGGCGACCCGGTCGACGTCACGTCTTGACGAGGGCGTACCGGTCGTACGGCGCGCCGAGCACCTCGTCGGTGAGGCCGCCGTCGGTGCGACCGGCGCCGCCGCCGAGCCAGTCCAGGGCGTTGGCGTACAGGGAGCGCGTGTCGATGCTCGCCCGCAGGTCGCCCTGATCGAGGTTGCCGAGATCCGCAGCGCCCACGATCTGGCCGCCCGCCACCATCGGGCCAGCGAGGAACTGGACGTTGCCGTTGCCGTGGTCGGTCCCACTGCCGTTCTCGTGCACGCGGCGGCCGAACTCGCTGGTGGTCATCACGAGCACCCGGTCGGCCCGGCCCTGCGCCCGCACGAGGTCGAGGAACGTGGCGATGCCGGTGGCCACGTCCGCCAACAGCTCGCCCTGCCGGCGCGTCTGGTCGGCGTGCGTGTCGAAGCCGTCGGCCTCCACGAGGATCACCTGGGTGCCGAGGTCGAGGTCGATGATGCCGGCGGCGGTGCGCAGCAGGTCCGTGACGTCCGAGGCGCCGCCGGTCTTGCCCGGTCCGGCCTCGACCTGCCCTCCCGGGCGGCCTTCCGGATCCGCGGCGCTCTGCGCCGCCTGCGCGAGCAGGTCGACGGCCCGCAGCGCCGCCGGCACCGATGTCTGCGCCGCCGAGAGCAGGGGGTCGCTCTCGAGCGGCGCGGCGGTGGCGAGGAAGGCGTCGCGGACCTGCGCGGCGGACGCGCCCTTCGGCGTGCGCATCGTGAAGGTCGCCGGGTCGCGCACGACCGTCGCGATGGCCCGGTCGCCCATGAGGGCTGGCGACCCACCGCCCAGCGCGATGGCGCGGAGGGGGTTGGTCGGGTCGCCGGTGCGGTCGAGCCAGCGGCCGACCCAGCCGTTGCGCCGCGTCTTGCCGGGCATGGCCGACCACCACGCATCCATGGCGGCGAAGTGCGAGCGGGTCTGGTCGGGCAGGCCGATCGCATCGAGGGCGACGAGCTCCTTGCGCTGCCACACCGCCAGCAGCGGCTGCAGCGCCGGGTGGAACCCGTAGTGGTCGGTGCCGGGCAGCGCCAGCACGTCCGCCTCCTTCACCTGCAGCGTCGGCCGTGCGTCGAAGTAGGCGCCGTTGCCCGCCGGGATGAGGGTGTTGAGCCCGTCGTTGCCACCGCTCATCTGCACGATGACGAGGACCCGGCCGGGCGCCGGCGGCACCGACGAGCCGGGCACCGACGTCGTGCCCGGGGCGGCGCCGCTCGTGGCCTGCTCGACGTGCTCGGCCACCAGCGATCCCCAGGCCAGACGACCGCCGATCGCGCCGGCCACGGCCACGCCGGTGCCGAGGGTCAGGAACCCGCGGCGGGACAGCCGCAGGGCGGCCGACCCTTCGTCCATCCGCTCGCCCGCCGGCGAGGTCGCGGCGGGCGAGGCCACGGGCGGCGTCTCGGACACCGGTCGATCCTCTTCGGGTGCGCCGCCGTCGCCCGCTTCGACCCCCGACCGCCGGCTCATGCGATCACCACGTCGGGCGAGGCCATGGCGACGGCGAGGACCGCGTCGCCGCTCTTGTCGTGCTCGGCCAGATCGCGCAGCGCCGCCGCGGTCGCGCCGGTGAAGCCGGCGGGATGCGCGAGCTGATCGGCCAGCCGCGGCACATCGCCGGTCCGCGCCGCGCGGCGCGCCTCCGCATCGGCCGGGACGAGCGCCGCCAGCTGGGTCGCGAGGTTGAAGCGCGCGATCGTCGCGGACGAGCTGAGCCACGTGCGCCCCCCGGGCCAACCCGCGACGTTGGGTGCGTTCAGGGGGACCTGGCCCGCCGGGCCCAGCGCGCGCTGCGCCGATGGGCCGAGCGCCTTGTCGGCCGGTGCCCCGGTGGCCTTCACCATCGCGGCGGCCCACGGCACCGGGGCGAGCACCAGCTCGCTCGACGCGCCCCCGAGGCCGGCTTCGAGGATGGCTCGCACGAGCGGCCGGATCTGCAGTCCCGATGCGGCGAAGTCCCCCGCCAGTCGGCGGAGGAGCCCGTCGTCGACCTCGGGGCCGAGGATCGCCCGCGCGAGCTTCGAGGTGATGAACGGCGCGCACGCCTCGTGCTGCACGATCGCATCGACGACCGTGGCCACGTCGTGCACGCCGGCGACGCCCAGGTACTCCTTGGGGCGGTCGTCGTGCCGCTTCGGAACGAGCACCGCGACGGCAGGATCGGAGGTGCCGAGCACCGCCCGACGATCCACGCGCCACCCGGTCAGCGCCTCGGCCCCGGCCCGCACGTCCTGCTCGGTGTAGTTGCCGATGCCCAGCGCGAACAGCTCCAGGACCTCACGCCCGTAGTTCTCGTTGACCGCGCCCTTCGTGTTCGTCACCCCGTCGAGGTAGAAGAGCATCGCCGGGTCGGTCGTGATCGCGGCGAGGAGCGTCTTGAAGTCGCCGAGCCCGAGCGAGCCGAGCACGCGCAGCTGCTGGACCATCAGCTGGGGGAACTCGACCACACGGATCGTCGACACGAAGTGGCCGTGCCAGAACCACCGCATCCACTCGTCGAACGGGTGGGGGCTCGTCGCCATCGCGACCATCCACCGGCTGATGAGCCCGGTGACCAGGCCGCGGTTCTGCCCGCCCCCTTGCGGGTCGTAGGCGCTCAGGTCGAGACCGACCCAGGGATCGGCCGCGGTCGTGGCTGAGGTGGGGAGCGGCGCGACGAGCTCGTCCAGCACGCGGGCGACGCCTCGGGCCTCGAGCTCGTCGAGCTGCCCCGGAGCGAGCCCGAAGCCCACACGGCGGTACAGCCAGGCGATCTGCTCCCGTTCGTTCACACGGTCATCGTGGCGGGGAGTTGTGAGGGAACGATGAGCTCGCGATCAGCTTCCCCGCGGCTCGCGGCTGTCCAACCGGCCCCTTGGCCAGGCAGGTCGAGACAGGTCGAGACAGGTCGAGACAGGTCGAGACAGGTCGAGACAGGTCCGGGCACGTCCGGGCAGGGCCGGGCAGGTCCGGGGAGGATCGAGCAGGGTCAGGCAGGGCTGCGCCCGCCGCCCGCCGCCGCGCTCGAGCAGCTGGTGACCTCGAGGCCGCCGTCCTTGCGCTGGATGTCGGCGCCCTTGTGCTTCTTCTGCCAGGTCTTGAACGCCTGCTCGAGCTCGTCGAGGTCCTTCGGCGTGGCCATCTTGTAGTCGATGCGGACGCAGCTGCCGTTCTTCCCGTCGTCCCACAGGACGTACCAGTCGCCGGCCCACCCGTCGCCGGCCTTGGCCGCTTCGGCCGGGGCGCCGTCGTTGAGCGTCATCGTGGTCATCATCTCGCCGAACATGCGGTCGTCGATCTCCTTGCCCTCGGCCTTCGGCTTCGCCACCTCGACCGGCGCGACGTGCGTGAAGAACTTCTGGGGGTGGAGGATCTGCGTGCTGGTCGGCGCGGGCGTGGTGAACGCCGACGCCAGCAAGTCGTTGCCGCCCTCCTTCACCACGGCGGTCGTGAACGGCTGGCCGACGTCGTAGGGCACGCTGAGCAGGCTGAGCAGGATCGGAGGCACGTCCTTGAGCGCGTCGCCGGCGGCGAACGCGTAGCTGGCCTCTTCGGTGTCGCGCGCCTTCTTGTCGGCCGGCGACATCTGGTTCTCGTACACCGCCTCGATGCGACGGGCGTTGCCCTCGACGGTGGCCTGGAACCCGAACGCCGACTCGTCCTTCTTGTCGTCGAGGTCCTTGCGGTTCAGGTCGAAGTACTGGTCGTCGATGGCGTGGACGAGCTCGTGCGCCATGGTCTGCTTGATGTACGGCGTGAGGGCCTGGCCCCGCACGACCAGCTCCTTGGTCTCGGGGTCGTAGAAGCCGAGGACCCCGGCGCCGAGCGAGGTGCGCAGGGCCTCGACGACGTTGACGCCCGGATCGATCAGACCCAGCGCCTTGAGCAGCTTGCCCTCGCGCTCGATGTCGGCCTTGTCCTCGTCGAACTTCGCGAGCAGGCGCTGGTTGAACGCCTCGTCGGCGGCGAGCTCGACCTTCACCGGCGTCTTGAACGTGAGCCCCCGCTCCTTCTCGACGAAGGCGCTGAGCTCCTTGACCACGGCGTCGACCTCGGCCTGGGTGGGCGCAGGACCGGGGGGCGCGGTGGTCACCGGCGGGCGCGGCGTGGTCGAAGGCGGGGTGACCGTCGAGGGGGTGGACGGCGCGGTGGACGGGGTCGTGGTGGTCGCCGGCTTCTTCGTGGTCGACGTGGACGGGCTCGTGGTGGTGGTCGGGGCGGTCGCCGTGTCGTCGCTCTTGCGGAACGAGACGAACGCGAGTCCCACGACGAGGATGAGGATGACGAGGGCCATGGAGGCGATGACCAGCGCCGTGCGGCTCGGGGGCTTGCGCTCGTACGGCTGCGGCAGGGGCGGCATCGGAGGGCCGGCGCCGTAGCTCGGGGGCTGCGTCGGGGCGGTCGTGACCGCCCATCCGGCCGGGACGGACGGCGGCGTGGGTGGCGCACCACCGGGGTTCGACGACCACTGATCGCTCACGGAGCTCCTACGGACAGGGGCGGGGAGGGCACGGGGCGGGGAGAGCAGGACGGGCAGAGC
>CAYUOL010000040.1:26142-30027 GCA_964446345.1 uncultured Iamiaceae bacterium
GGACGGGCAGAGCAGGAACCGGACGGGCTGCGGGCGCAACCGTGGCCGGACGAGACCGGAACCACGGGTTGCCCGCGAGCACGGTGGCACGCGAGCACGGGCCCACGTCGCCCCACCACGACGCAGACGCGCGACCACGGTACCGAGTCCGGGCGCACGATCGCAGGTGCGACCGAAAGCAGACCGAAAGCCGCCCGAGAAGCCACCCGACAAGCCACCTGAGAAGCCACCTGAGAAGCCGGCCCCAGGAGCCGGCACCACGAGCCCGGCCCCAGAGCTCGGCACCAGGAGCCCGGCGCGGCGCTCAGCCCCCGGTGCCGAGTTCCTCGCCGGGGTCGGCCGCCGGCGGGAGCTCGTCACCGGCCCCGGCGAGCAGGCCGGTCAGGTCCTCGCGGGCCCGCGCGACGCGCGAGCGGATGGTGCCCACGGGGCAGTCGCAGACCTCGGCGGCTTCGGCGTAGCCCAGCCCGAGCACCTGCGTCAGCACGAACGCCGTGCGCCGGTCCTCGCTGAGGCCGTCGACGAGCAGCTCGAGCTCGGTGCGCCCGGCGTGGTCGTCGTCGATCGGCTGCCGGCGCTGCTTGAGGCGGTCGGTGAGGCGCCGCTGGCGGGACGAGCGCCGGAACGAGTCGAGCACGGTGTGCCGGGCGATGCTCAGCAGCCAGGTGCGCGCCGAGCTCTCGCCGCGATAGCTGCGCAAGGCCGTGAGCGCCCGCAGGAAGGTCTCCTGGGTCAGGTCGTCGGCGCGGTCGCGATCGGTGAGGTAGGCGCACAACCGCCACACATCGGCCTGGCTCTTGCGGACGAACACGGTGAGGGCGGTGCGGTCCCCCTCGGCGGCAGCCAGCGCCAGGCGCGTCAGTTCGTCCACGGCCCACGATCCTCGCACACCGCGCGGTCGAGCGGGAGGCCAGCAGGAACGCGGGGCGCTCGGGAACCGGACCGCCCCGGCCGACGACTACTCGGGCATGGAGTGTTCCGCGTGCCGTGAAGTCCTCTCCGCCTCCCTCGACGACGAGGCGGCACCCGACGAGCTCGAGCGCATGACGACGCACCTCGCGTCGTGTGCGGACTGCCGGGCCCACCAAGCCCGACTTGGCTCGCTGAGCCGCGCCGTGCGGGTCCGCGCCGCCGAGCCGGTTCCCGACCTGAGCGCCGCGATCGTGGCGCAGATCGACCCCGCCCGGGCGCCGCTGCGCGTGCGGGAGTGGGCCCGCTACGGCCTCGTCGTGATCGCGCTCACGCAGCTCGTGCTCGCGCTCCCCGAGTTGCTGCTCGGCGCCAACGGCACCGAGGTGCACCTCGAGCACCACCTGGGCGCGTGGGACGTGGCGCTCGCCGTCGGGCTCCTCGTTGCGGCCTGGCAGCCCGAGCGGGCGCGCGGCCTGCTGCCGATGGCGCTCGCCCTCGGAGGCATCCTGGTGGCGACGTCGCTGGTCGACGTGGTCGAGGGCACCACGCTGGTGCTGGCCGAGGCCCCGCACGCCCTCGAGCTCACCGGGGTCGTGCTGCTGTGGCTGCTCACGAAGCGGCCGCGGACGCGGCGCATCGGGCTCGCGTGATCGCGGCCCGGGTCGCGGCAGGGCGAGTCGGGCCGCCGGCGCCAGCGATCGACCGGTGTCGGGATTCGCCGTACGGCGCTGACTACCCTCGGCGTTCGTGGCTACCCCTCTTGCAGCTGGATCGCTGACCCCACCCGGACCGCCCGCGCCGCCAGGACCGCGAGCACCCGGAACCGGTGCCGTCCCGGGATCATCCCGCCGCGCCCGATCGGCGGACCGACCGCCGGCGCGGCGGCCGGCGCGGCAGGTCACGACCGTCGCGATCGCGGCCGTGCTGCTGGTCGCGCTCGCGGCGTGCGGCAGCAACAGCGGCAGCACGACGGCCGCGTCGACCACCGCGGCGCCCACGGCAACGGCGCCCGGCTCGACCGCCGCGCCGAAGGCGAGCGCCTTCACCCCCGCCCCGATCAGCTGGAAGCCCTGCGCCCCGGAGGGCTACGACTGCGCCTTCATCGAGGTGCCCCTCGACTACGAGCACCCCACCGGCACGAAGATCCAGCTGGCGGTGAAGCGCAAGGCCGCCGAGGACCAGGCGAACCGCATCGGCTCCCTCTTCTTCAACCCGGGTGGACCGGGCGGCTCGGGCATCATCGCGCTGCCCCGCCTCATCGACGACTTCGCCCCCGAGGTGCGTGAGCGCTTCGACATCGTGAGCTGGGATCCCCGCGGCGTCGGCGGATCGGCGCCGCTGTCGTGCGACCGGGGCGCGCTCGAGTTCTACGCGAACGACCTCAGCTCGACGCACCCGGGCCCCGAGGCCGACGCCGCGGCGAAGCAGTGGGCGGACCTCTGCAAGAAGAGCAACGGCGACGAGCTCCCGTTCCTCGGCACGCAGGACGTCATGCGCGACCTCGAGGTGCTGCGCCAGGCGGTGGGCGACGAGAAGCTGACCTACGCCGGCTTCTCCTACGGCACGCTCATCGGCCTGCTCTACGCGGACCAGCACCCCGACACCACGCGGGCGATCATCCTCGACGGGGTCGTCGACCCGAGCCTGGACGTGAAGGAGAGCACCATCCAGCAGTCGACCGCGGTGGACGACGCCTACGAGCGCTTCATCGCGTGGTGCAAGGCCCACCCGGGCAACGGCGAGAACGACTGCCCGATCGCCGCCGACCCCGAAGGGATGATCAAGCAGGTGATCGACCAGGCCCGCACCGACCCGCTCCCCGGCAAGGTCGGCACCGAGACCGTGGAGCTGTCGACCACCTTCGTGAACTTCGCCATCACGACCGCGACCTACGACTCGGCGATCTGGCCGCAGATCGGGCACGCCATCAAGGAGATGACCGAGAGCGACCCTGCCAACCTGGCGAAGCTGGCGAACGCCTACATCGGCGCGGCCTCGCAATCGCTGAACGCAGCGGTCAACTGCATCGATTCCAAGGCCCCGACCGGTGACGCGTTCCAGGAGCTGGTGGACGAGACGGCGCTGGCCGCCCCGAAGCTCGGCGTCTACAACGCCAACAGCGTGCGCGTCTGCAAGTTCTGGCCGGTGCCGCCCAAGCCGCTGCCGACCTCGTACAAGGCCAAGGGCTCACCGCCGATCCTCGTCTGGGGCACCACCGGCGACAACGCGACGCCGTACGCGAACTCAGTGAAGATCAGCGGGATGCTCGAGAACGCCACGCTGGTGACCCTCGAGGCGAGCCGGCACGCGGCGCTCGGCGCCAACGAGTGCGTGTCGAAGATCCAGGCCGCGTACCTCATCGACGTCAAGGTGCCGCCACCCGACACCAAGTGCTGACGATCCGGGGCGCGCGGCGGCGCCGCCCGCTCACGTGGTCGGGGTGCTCGGGACGCTCGGGACAGGCCGCACGACGGGCTCGTCGAGGGTGACGGAGAGGCGCTCGACCAGCGCCCGGCTCGAGGTGCCGACGAGCAGGTCGTAGCGACCGGCGTCGGCGACCCACCCGGGCACGGTGGGATCGAACGCGGCGAAGGACCGAGCGTCGAGCTCGAGCCGCACGTCGGCCGAGGCACCGGCCGCCAACGCCACCTTGGCGAAGGCCTTCAGCTCCTTCTCCGGCCGCATGAGCCGCGGCTGCACGGGCGCGACGTAGAGCTGCACGACCGTCGATCCCGACCGGTCACCCGTGTTGGCCACGGGGACCGTCACCGTGAACGTCCCCGGGTCCGATCCTGCGTCGATGCGGGCCGCACCGAGCCGGTGCTCGGTGTAGGAGAGGCCGTGCCCGAACGGGAACAGCGGCTCGACCTGCTGCGTGTCGTACGCCCGGTAGCCGACGAACACGCCCTCGCCGTAGACGACCTCGCCGGCCTCGCCCGGGTAGGTGAACAGGGTCGGGTTGTCGAGGTAGCG
>CAYUOL010000041.1:0-8411 GCA_964446345.1 uncultured Iamiaceae bacterium
CGCATCGGCGGCCTGCTGCGCTACGGCATCCCCGAGTTCAAGATGGAGAAGCGTCACATCGAGCGCCGCCTGCAGCAGATGGAGGCGGAGGGCACGGTGTTCGCGCCCTCGACCAACGTCGGCGTGGACATCACCGCCGAGCAGCTGCGGTCCGACTTCGACGCCGTGGTGCTCGCGGGGGGCGCCACCGCCCGTCGTGACCTGCCCGTGCCGAACCGCGAGCTCAACGGGATCCACCAGGCCATGGAGTACCTGCCGCTGGCGAACCGCGTGCAGGAAGGCGACCTCGAGGAGTCGCCGATCTCGGCCAAGGGCAAGCAGGTCGTCATCATCGGCGGCGGCGACACCGGGGCAGACTGCCTCGGCACGGCGATCCGCCAGGGCGCCACCCAGGTGCACCAGTTCGAGATCATGCCGCGACCGCCCGAAGAGCGGTCCCCGACGAACCCGTGGCCGACGTACCCGATGATCTACCGGGTCGCCTCCGCCCACGAGGAGGGCGTCGAGCGGGTGTACTCGGTCGAGACCGTCCGCTTCCTCGACGACGACGCCGGCAACGTGGCCGGCCTCGTGGCGCACGAGGTCGAGACGGTGTTCGTCGACGGCCGCCCGGTGTTCCAGAAGGTCGAGGGCAGCGACTTCGAGCTCGAGTGCCAGCTCGTGCTGCTCGCCATGGGCTTCACCGGGGCGCAGCAGGAAGGCCTGCTCGAGCAGCTCGGCGTCGAGATCGACGGCCGCGGCAACGTCGCCCGCAGCTCGCAGTGGGCCACCAACGTCGACAACGTCTTCGTCGCCGGCGACATGGGCCGCGGCCAGAGCCTGATCGTCTGGGCCATCGCCGAGGGCCGCGCCTGCGCGGCGGCGGTCGACGCCCACCTCATGGGATCCACCGAGCTCCCGTCGCCGATCACGCCGACGACGCAGCAGCTGCGGTAGTCGGTTGCGAAGGGAACCGAACCTTCGCAACCGAGTCTCACCTGGGCGTCGCTGCGCTCCGTGGAGGTGTGTCTGGGCGGCTGCGCCGCTCGGACCAGCGTCCGCACGACTTCGTCGCACGAACGCGCCGGAGGGGGGGGCAAGGCCCCCCCGCGACCCCCGCTCGGCTGGCGCCAGGCGCGGCAGCCACTCATGAACCGACAGCTGCGAACTGCACCGCAACGCACAGCGCCCCCGGTCTCCCGGGGGCGCTGGTTCCGTTCTCTCGTCGAGTGAGCGTCGCTACGGAGCGACGGGCTCGCCGCGGTACTGCTTGACCATGTAGGTGGCGCCGATCATGGCGACCGGGGCGCCGAGGAAGCAGACGAGGCCGGTGATGAGCCAGCCGATCAGCCAGTAGAGCATCGTCTCGTTCGAGCGGCTCGTGGCGAGGTTGACCGACTCGCTCAGGGCGTCGGCGCCCTTGTCGTCGAGGGCCGAGAGCACCGGGACCCACCCGAGGAACAGGAACACGACGATGCCGAGCAGGCTGCAGAACGAGGTGAGCACGCCCAACGCCACCCCGAAGATCGCTCCGGCGATCAGGTTGTTGGAGGTCAGCTTGAAGCACGCCCCCACGTCGACCTTCTGGCCGTTCACCTGCATCGCCGCGCCCTTGGCGACCGCCACGAGCAGGATGCCCTGCACGATGCCCAGCACGAGGCCGAAGCCGATGCCGAGGATGTTGAAGCGGAACGAGAAGCCGCCGATGCCAGCGCCGGCGACCAGGATGCCGGCGATGAAGCCGCCGACGATGACGACGGCGATCATGACCAGCCAGAGGACGACCCACTCACCGATGCTCTGGGTGAACTTGTTCCACGCGTAGCTGAGGGTCGATCCGAGGTCGGTGCCGCTGGGGACACCGCCGCCGGGAGCGCCCGGAGGCTGGTAGCCAGGGGCTTGTTCCGGGGGGTACCACTTGCCATCTGAGGCCTGCAACCAGCCGGGGCCTTGGGATGTGTCGCTCACGCGCCGATCTCCTTGTCTGGGCGAAACACGCGCACCCTATCGCGGGTCGGCAGGGGCATTGGGCGATGGCACGGCCTCGACGGCGCCGGCGAGCAGCAGCCGGTGGAGCACGCCGCACACCGCGAAGCTGCTCATGCCGAGGTCACGGATCAGCTCGGCGATCGACGCGCGCCCGTCCACCCGGGCGAGCACGGTCCAGTCGGCGGCGTCGATCGTGATCGTCGGGTGGGCGAGGTCGCGGGTGAGGCGCATCACCATCGAGACCGAGGGGATGCGCTCGGCGATGACCTTCCACGCATCGACCCGCACCTGCGCCTCGGCGAGCAGCTCGTCGGGATCGAAGCAGAACCGGGTCCCCAGCGGGTGGGTCGAGCCCGGCAGGAAGGCGAAGTCGATGCCGACGGGGACGAGGAACTCGAAGAGGGCCCCGATCGTCTGCTCCCGCAGCACGGCCTCGAGCCGGGTCTCGTCGGCGCCGCCCTCGACGAGCGCGTCGGCGAGGGACGCGCCCCGCAGGGAGGCGACGTGGGCCTGCTCCCACCCGTCGGCGCTGGCGATGCCCGAACCGACGATCACCTGGGGGAGCGTGGGGCCAGCGTCGGAGAGGGCGAGGGTGATGCCGCCGCCGTCGAGCACGATCAGCCCGGCGCCGCCCGGCCCCTCCAGCTCGATGACGCCGGGCTGGCCCGTCGCCTCGACCAGGGGCAGGAGCGTGGGGAGCGGGAGGTCGGTGAGGCTTCCGGAGAGCGCGGCGCGGGAGCTCATGGCAGCGGAAACCTAGCCGACGCCCCCGTCCTGGCTCCCGTGTCCCCGCTGCCGGTGGGTCGGGCGGCCCATCCACCCGTGCGCCGGGACGGCCGGTCACAATGCCGCCTGGGGGAGGTCCGTTCGGTCCGGCTCTGCTCGGATGGGCCGGGCGGCGCCGCCCGCAGAAAAAGACCCTCAAAAACCTGCCCACCCGGTCGATTGGTACGGGACCGGGGAGCTGACGTGGCGGAACGCACGTTCACCTCCCTGGGGGCTACCACTGTGGTGAATTCGACACACTCGAGGCTGCGATGCTGAAGAACTTGAAGGTCGGGACGAAGCTCGTCGCCATCCTCCTGGCGCCGGTGCTCGTCCTGATGGCGCTGGCCGTCATCGGCGTGAAGCAACGACTCGCCGACGCATCCGACGCGAAACGTGTGGAAGAGCTCACCGGCTTCGCGAAGGACGACGCCGTGCTGGTGCAGGCGCTCCAGCTCGAGGGCATCTACTCCGCGGTGTACGCCTCGACCAACAAGACGCAGGGCAAGCAGCTCCTCGACGAGCAGCGCAAGAAGACCGACGCCGCCCAGGCCGCCTACGAGAAGAGCCGTGACGAGGTCCAGCCGGGCAACGACAGCCAGTCGATCAAGGACGCGCTGAAGCAGGCGGACAACCGGCTCAAGAGCCTCCCGACCATCCGCCGCTCGGTCGACGCCATCCAGACCGAGGCGCCCCGCCTGGTCGAGGACTACAACTCGACCACGCTCGACCTGCTGTCGGTCAACCGGGCGGTCGCCCAGTCGGTGAACGACCCGGCCTTGTCCCGTGGCCTCAACAGCTTCGTGAACCTGTCGCAGGTCACCAACGCCGAGTTCCGCACGGCGGCCCTGCTCACGATCTCCGTCGAGATCCGCTTCTACGCCGCCGTGCTGCCCACCGGCAGCCAGCCCGAGGCCCAGCGCAACAACAACCTCGGCGAGGGCTGCGGCAACGACGCTGCCAAGGGCGGCGACAGCTGCAAGATCTACAAGGACTCGATCGCCGCCAACACCGACCTCGCCACGGCCGACAAGGCCTTCGAGGACAGCGCCACGGGCGAGCAGAAGCAGCGCAAGCGCTTCGCCGACGCCGGCCTGAAGTACGACGAGCTCAAGCGCCACGCCATCGAGAACGGCCAGGGCCACAACGACATGACCGGCACCGAGCCGGGCACGACCGAGGTCAAGGCCGACGAGTGGGTGCCGGCTTCCGTCGATCGCATCAACAAGCTGACCGACGCCCAGATCGGCATCCTGTCGGATCCGAACGACCCGCAGTCGGTCGCCTCGCTGGCCACCTCGAAGACCAAGGCCGCGCAGAACGCCGCCACGCTCTACGCCCTCTTCTCGATCGGCGCCATCCTCCTCGCCGCCTTCATCACCTTCCTGGTGGCCCGGGCGATCACGGTGCCGCTGCGCAAGCTCACCTCCGCCGCCTACGTGCTTTCGACCGAGCGCCTGCCGGCCCTGGTCGAGCGCCTCCGGAACCCGGAGGAGGACACCGGCGAGTCGCTGTCGCAGAACCTCTCCCGCATCGACATCAACTCGAAGGACGAGATCGGTCAGCTGGCCGACTCCTTCAACTCGATCCAGCAGGTGACGGTCGAGGTGGCCGAGGAGCAGAGCGTCCTGCTCCGCAAGGGCATCGGCGACATCTTCATCAACCTGGCCCGCCGCAACCAGACCCTCCTCGACCGCCAGATCGAGTTCATCGATCAGCTCGAGGCGAACGAGGAAGACCCCGACCAGCTCGACAACCTGTTCAAGCTCGACCACCTCGCCACCCGCATGCGGCGAAACGCCGAGTCGCTGCTCGTGCTGGCGGGCGCCGAGCCGCCCCGCCGTCGTGGTCGTCCGGTCGCCCTCGCCGACGTGGTCCGCGTGGCCATCGGCGAGGTCGAGGACTTCGCTCGCATCCAGCTGCTCGCGCTCGACGACGCCACCGTCGGCGGCAACGTGGCGGTCGACCTCGCCCACCTGCTCTCCGAGCTCATGGAGAACGCCACCCACTTCTCGCCGCCGGACACGATGGTCGAGATCGTCGGTCACCGCGGCGAGAGCGGCTACATCATCTCGGTGTCCGACCAGGGCATCGGCATGAGCGCCGATCAGCTGTCCGAGGCCAACACCCAGCTGGCCCGCCCGCCGCTCGTCGGCTTGGCGCTGTCCCGCTCGCTCGGCTTCATCGTGATCGGCCGTCTGGCCCAGCGCTTCGAGATCTCGGTCAAGCTCACCGCGTCCCCGTCGGGCGGTGTCACGGCGCTCGTCACGTTGCCCTCCGACCTCGTCACCTACGAGGGCGAAGAGCTCCCGCCGCCGGCGGCCGAGCTCACCCAGGCGCCCGCCGCGGCGGCCGCCACCGAGGAGGAGCAGTTCGGGGCGCTCGACGACGAGATCGTCGTGCTCGACGACGAGCTCGTGGTGCTCGACGACGAGCCCGAGGTCGCGGAGCCGGTCGCCGAAGAGGTCGAGGTCGTCGAAGCCGTCGAGGACGAGCTGACGCTCGAGGACGACACGCTGCTCGACGACCTGGTCGAAGAGGGCATCAGCGAGTCCGACGAGTTCGACCGCGGCCTGCAGGAGCTCATCAGCGACGAGCTGGCCCCCGGGCCGGTCGAGACCGAGACCCTCGTCGCCGAGGCCCCGGTCGAGGCGGCGCCCGTCGAAGCCGAGCCCGAGCCCGAGCCTCCCGTCGTCGAGCCCGCCCGCAGCCGCGCCGAGCCGATCGTGACCGTGGCCGAGCAGATCGCCGCGGCCTCGCGCATCGAGGCCAAGGAGGCCGAGCTCACGGCGGCCGGCCTCGTCAAGCGCACGCCGAAGAAGAAGTCCGAGAACGCAGCGTTCGAGGGCACGGCGACGTCTCCGCAGCAGCCCCGCACCACGGGGTCCAGCCAGCGCTCGCCAGAAGAAGTGCGCAAGATGTTGTCTCGGTACCGCTCAGGCCTCAACAAAGGCCGGAGTAGTGCCGATTCGGAGAAGACCGATTCGTGACCGCACACCACCCCACATGCGGGCCCACCTGAAGGGCTCGATCGGCAGCGCAGCACATGGCTGCCGGTCCATGAGGCAGACTACCCGTCCCTGTGACGGGCGAGACGGATCGGGACTGCCCGACCAACCGGAGGACAGATAGCAGATGGCAGAACTCAGCTCAGAAGCCAGGAACCTCAACTGGCTGGTCCAGAACTTCGCCGAGCGAGTGCCTGGCGTCAACGAGGCGGTCGTCGTCTCGTCCGACGGGCTCCCGATCGCGACGTCATCGGGCCTCGACCGTGACGCGGCCGATCGCTTCGCGGCAGTAGCCTCTGGCCTGATCGGCCTCGCCTATGGCGCGGCCGGCCGATTCGGTGGCGGCGCGGTCAACGAGGTCATCATCGAGATGGAGAACGCGTTCCTCTTCGTCACCGGCATCTCCGACGGCTCGTGCCTGGCCTGTGTGGCCAGCGCCGAGTGCGACGTCGGCCTCGTCGGGTACGAGATGGCGGTGCTGGTCGAGAAGGCCGGCGACGTCCTCACCCCGGAGATCCGCGCCGAGCTCCAGTCCGCACTTCCCCGGTAGAACAGGTCACGAGAAAGAACAACGATGAGCACGTTCGGCGACGACGACGACGACGGCCCTTCCCTACGCGTACGTTCGTACGTGTACACCCAGGGACGCACGCGCGCGAACGTCGACCTGCCCATCGAGACATTGGTCAAGGTGACCGCGCAGGGAACCTCCGCGGCACCACGGCTCCAGCTCGAGCGAAAGAAGATCGTGGGCCTCTGCAACGCCCCGCTCTCGATCGCCGAGATCTCTGCACATCTCAGCATTCCCCTTGGTGTGGCCCGGGTGCTCGTCGGCGACATGGCCGAAGAGGGGTTCCTCACCAGTTACAAACCGAGGGATGAACGTCCCGACCTGAAACTGCTCGAAAGGGTGCTCGATGGCCTTCAAGCGCTCTGACGCTCCGGCGTCAGCCGACTCACAGCCAGAGGAAGACAACGCTCCTCTTCCCGTCAAGATCATCGTGGCGGGTGGCTTCGCAGTGGGAAAGACCACCTTCGTGGGGTCCATCTCCGAGATCGCGCCGCTCACGACCGAGGCCGCCATGACCAAGGTCGCGGAGGGCATCGACGAGACGGGTGGCACGAACACGGGGAAGACCTCGACGACGGTGGCGATGGACTTCGGTCGCATCACCCTCGGCGCCGATCTGATCCTCTACCTGTTCGGCACGCCCGGGCAGGACCGGTTCAAGTTCATGTGGGACGACCTCGTCCGCGGGGCGATCGGTGCGGTGGTGCTCGTCGACACGAGCCGTCTCGCCGACTGCTTCCCGGCGGTCGACTACATGGAGACCCAGGGCGTGCCGTTCATTGTGGCGGTCAACCTCTTCCACGGGAAGCAGTACCACTCGATCGAAGACGTCCGCGAGGCGTTGGGCGTCCCCGACGACGTCCCGATGATCACCACCGATGCCCGAGACCGCGCCCAGACGAAGATGGCGCTGCTCGAGCTCGTGCAGCACGCGCTCATCCGCGCCTCGATGGCTGCGGGCTGATCCGCCGCCGGGCCAGCGGCACCACAACCGAGCTGTTGCGCGACGCCGCCTGCGGGCGGCGTCGCCGCGTTCAGGGTCGCGTCCTTCGGGGTCGCGTCCTTCGGGGTCGCGTCCTTCCGGGTCGGCGGTGCGTTTGGGGTCGGTGGGGGAGGGACGCGTAGGCTCGCCCGTCGTGCCGTCGACCTCGACCCCCGCTACGAGCGACCCTGACGCCGCCCCGCTCGACGAGCTGGTGACCGTGGTGCTGGTGCACTGGAACCAGCCCGAGCGGTGCGCCGACACCATCGCCGCGTTCCAGGACCAGGGCGTGCGGGTGCGGATCCTGGTCGTCGACAACGGCTCGGATCCCGAGGCGTTCGGGCGGCTGCGCGCGGTCGTCGACGACGCCGCCGGTGACGTCGAGCTGATCCCGCTCGGCGCGAACACCGGGTTCGGGCCGGCGGCCAACGTCGGCTTCCAGCGCTTCCTCGACGACGGCTTCGGCGAGTGGGCGGCCTTGGCCCCGCACGACGCGCTGCCGGCGCCAGGTGCGCTGCGCGAGCTCATCGATCTGGCCGAAGCACAGCCCAAGGTCGGGTTGGCGTGCGCGGATGTGGGCGACGGCGAGACCCCGGTGGTCGACCCGTACTTCGGCGGCATGACGAAGCCGGCCGAGGTGACGCAGGGATGGGAGGACGCCGACTACCCGCACGGCACGTTGCTCATCGCGCGGCGCGCCTGCCTCGCCGAGATCGGCTTGTTCGACGAGCGCTACTTCGCGTACTGCGAAGAGGCCGATCTCGGGATGCGGGCGACGGCCGCGGGGTGGGGCGTCGGCCTGGCCCGCGGCGTGCGCGTCGTGAACCCCTCGATGCGCTCGGGCAGCCCCGTCACCGACTACCTCATGCACCGCAACACCCTGCTGCTCGTGCGCGAGCACTCCGGCTACTACCACGCGTTCATCCGGTGGAACATCGCGGCGTTCCAGCTCGCCCGCGGGCTCGTGCAGCCCTCGTCGCGCTCGTGGCTGTTCTCGGCCAAGGGCCGGGCGTTCGGCATGCTCGACTTCGCGCTCGGACGCTTCGGCCCGCCCCCGTCGCACCTCTTCGACGAGGCCGGCGAGCCGACCAGCACCTGAACGCGCAGGAGCCGCTGA
>CAYUOL010000041.1:8511-11144 GCA_964446345.1 uncultured Iamiaceae bacterium
GACGATGAGCTTGCTCGAGCAGTTCCTGGATGGCGACGTGCAGGGGGCGTGGCAGCGGGCGGGCGCCCTGGGCCCTGCGGCGTCTGGCGCGGAGCATGCCGACGACGTGCGCGCCCTCGCGCACGAGACGGCGAGTCGCGTCGACCGCAACGTCGACCGGCTGATCTCGCGCCTGGAGCGCATGTCGTTTCGCTTCGCCGCTCCGGGCAGGACCCACCGCCGCCCACCCGAGGACGCGGGCGTACGTCTCCGCCATCTCGAAGCCGAGCTCGGCTCGTTGCTCGGCGAGCCGGCACCGGTCCCGGCGATCCTGTGGGCGTTGGCGGCCAACGTCGGCGACGTCCTGCTCCTCGGCTCGTGCGACCGCTGGGATCCACCGACCTACCAGTTCGACGACCTCCCTCCGGATGCGACGGCGGTCTACGCCGATCCGCTCGTGATCTCCGTGCTCCGCGGACTGCAGGGCGCGGTCGGAGCATTCGAGGATCCCGACTACCTCGAGGAACAGGCCGTCGACGGGGTCCCGCCGACGGTGTCCTTCGCGCCTGACCGCGGCCACAAGGCGAACCACTCCGGAGGGTCTCAGGAGATCGACTGGCCCAACTGGTCCCCGGACCCGGTGTTGCGTGGTGCGAACCAGAGGGGCCGTCCGCCGGTCACGGTCGTCGAGTACCTCCGTGAGAGCTTCCGCTGGGGTGGCTTCCCCGGTTTCGCCGACTACCCGCACTCAGCGCCGATGGCCGACATCGAGGTTCTGGCGGCCGATCTCGAACCGATCTGATCCCGTGCGGGCGGGGCGCCCGGCCCACGCCAACGTGTATTGGATCCTTCCTACCTCACCGTGGTGAAAGGAGCACTTGCTCGTGGGTCAGTACCTCGACCAGTACTTGGACGGCGAGCGGACGCAGGCCTGGGATCGATTGCGGGCGCTCGGACCGGCCGCGTTCGCTGCGCCTGACGACGCTGACGCTCGTGCGGTCGCCGCGGAGACGGGGAAACGAGTGGACAGGAACATCGACACGATCATCGAACGGCTCGTAGGGCTGAGGTTCCGCTTCGCCACGTCGTTCCAGCTCAAGCGGTTCGGTGACGTGGGCATCGACGAGTACGAGCTCCGTCGGGTGCGGCCGCCGAAGACGGTGCGCAGGAGCCTCCAGCGTCTCGAGGATCGCATCGGACGACGCACCGGAGCGGTGGCGCCCTTCCGCACATCGTGTGGGCCCTCGCCGAACATGTGGGGGATGTGTCGCTCACCGGATCCGCAGACGCGTGGAACCCGCCGACCTACGACTTCCAAGAGGAAGAGACGGGTGTGCGCGAAGCGTACGCAGACCCTCTGGTCATCGCAGGGATCGAGCAGCTCAAGCACGGCGTGTCGTACTTCGCCGACCGCGAGTACATGCAGGACCTCGACGGATCCCGACCTGCCCTCGTCTTCGCCCCCGATCGTTGCAGCAAGGCGTACCACTCCGGCGGCGAGCAGACGATCGAGTGGCCGACCTGGAGCGCCGATCCCGTGCTGGGCCACGCCGCTCGGCAAGGGGAGCCCCCACTGACGGTGGTGCAGTACCTCCGTGAGAGCTTCGCCTGGGGCGGCTTCCCGGGTTTCGCGGACCACCCGGACACGGCGCCGATGGCGGACATCGAACTGCTCGCGTCTGACCTCGAGCCGATCTGAACGGATCGGCGGGAACCACCGGGCGCAGGCGGTCGTCCGACCGACGTGGGGCTACGGTCGTGGCGTGCGTGCGCACGCGACGGGGGAGGGAGCGGGACGTGGAACCAGACCCGAGCGGCGAGAGCGGTGAGAGCGGCGAGAGCGACGATGCGGCCACGCTCGCGGACTACCTGGACGAGGGCGGCCAGATCGAGCGCCGCAGCGCCGCGGACGGGCGCCATCGTGGTGCGTCACGAGGGTGGGCGCTCGTGGCCGTGCCGATCCTGCTGATCGGCGGGCTCCTCGCGCGGCGGCCCGGGGGCGCGTCGGGTCCGACGCCGACCACGGCGCCCGGCGTCACCACGGTCGACTCCGTGCCGGACGACCTCGCCGAGCTGCCGACCGGCTCGCCGACGGATGGCCTCGGCACGAAGATGCTGCCCGTGCGGGCCTACCCGGACAAGGACCTCGTCGACGGGCAGCAGGTGCGCGTCGTGGGCTCGGGCTTCCCGCCGCACGCCTTCGTCGGCGGCGTGATGTGCACGGGCGCCGCCAAGACGCAAGGGGCCGCGGCCTGCGACCTGACCAACATCGGCTACAACGCGAACGCGGATGCCGAGGGCAACTTCGAGCTGCAGTTCCCGGTGCGGCGGTTCCCGCTCATCCAGGGTCGTCGCGTCGACTGCATGGCGGGCAACGTCGACCCTGACAACTACGCCGCGCTGCTCGAGGAAGAGGGTCAGCACCCGACTTCCTCGGACCCGCAGGCGAAGACGTGCATCATCGCCGTGGGCGAGGTCTCGAACTACGACAACTCGGGCGGCTGGCCGATCGCCTTCCGGGGTGAGGTGTTCCGGCACGGCGACGCGACCTCGACGACCACGAGCTCGCTCCCGACCACGAGCCCGTCCCCGACCACGAGCCCGCCATCAACCACCAGTACGCCACCGACCACGAGCCCGCCCGCGACCACGAC
>CAYUOL010000041.1:11244-29912 GCA_964446345.1 uncultured Iamiaceae bacterium
CGGGTGCAAACGCCGCTCATGCGGCCGTCGCTTCGAGCCAGAAGTGCAGGCAGTTGTCGAGGGTCCAGGCGTCGAGACGGTCGCCGGTGCCGTGGAGGCGGCGGCTGATGTCGATCGGACCCTTCTTCTCGGCGCCCGTCGCGGCTCGCCGCTCGTTCGCGGTTCTCGCGGTTTTCGCGATTTCCGACGACGGTCGCAGGGCGCCGCGGCGCAGCTCGTGGCCCCGCGGATCGCGGACGATCAGGGTGCGGTCCTGGGTGAGCTCGACGGACCAGCCGGGCTTGTGGATCTGGGCGTGGTGCTCGTCGCAGAGGAGGGCGAGGTTGCCCAGCGCGGTCGGCCCGGCCGGATGTGACGTCACGTGGTGGGCCTGGAGGTAGCGGGTGCGGCCGCAACCCGGGTACTGGCACGTGGGGTGCAGGGCGTACAGCGCTTGACGTTGCGCAGGGGTGGCGAGGCGCACCGGGGCGGTCGCGGTGACGTCGACGCCGCGGCGGTCGACCACCGAGACGAGCGAGTCGCAGAGCAGCTGCCCGAGCGTGGGACCGTCGATCGTGCCCAGACCCCGAATCGAGGCGATGCCGTCGCGATCCAACGCGGCGAGATCGAGCCCGGCGCCCATCCGGTCGCCTCTGTCGGGCACCTGGCTGCCGCGCTTTTCGCGATTTCCGCGGCGTCGGCGGGCCGCCGCGGATCGCCGCCGTTGCTGGCGATTCGGCCGGGGATGGTCATGGTCCGCCTCCGCCTCGGCCTCGCGCTCGGGTTGGCCCGGCTCGCGGGCCCCGGTGAGGTCGACCTGGACGATGGTGAGGAACCGCTCGGGGAGCTGGCCGGCGGCGTTGACCTTGGCCTCGAGGTAGGCCCGTGCCATGTGCACCAGCGCATCTGCCGTGGTCACCGGCGGGCGGGCGCCGTCGCCGTGGTCGGCGGCGGACCGGTTCGGCTCGTCGCGCCCGCTCGGCTCGTCTCGCCCGTTCGGCTCGTCTCGCCCGTTCGGCTCGCTTCGCCCGCTCGGCTCGTCTCGCCCGCTCGGCTCGTCGGGCCCGCCCGGCGCGGCTTGCTCGTTCGGTTCGTCTCGGCGGCTCGACGACCACAGATCTTCGCGTGCCGCCCGCAGCGCCGCCTCGACCTCACCTCCTCGTGCTGGTTGCAGCCGCGCCCGCAGGGACCACATCGTCTCGTCCTCGCCGTACCAGGCGTGCTCCTCACGCGTCGGTTCGGGCTCGTCGTGCGCCCGGATCCGCCGGAACGTGGCGATGATCTTGCGCAGCTGCGCTCCCGTCGCCGCGCCCGCGGTCTCGAGCACGACGGACTCGTTGGCGCGCGTCGCGACCTTCACCAGCACGTCGGTGGTGTCGAGCGACAGGCGACCCGCCCGGAACGCCGCGTCGATCCTCGGCAGCTCGGGCAAGCGGCGGGCGACGCGGCAGAGCTGCTTGGCCTCGCTGCCGGACAACCCGGCACGTTGGGAGAGCCAGTTCGCCACCGAACCCGCGATGGCGCCTTGGTGCTCGAGCAGGCGTTGCGCGATGTCGACCTGGCGCACCTGGATCAACGACACCTCGATCGCCGTCTGGACGAACTCGTCGGCCAGCCGCCGGACCTCCCGTTCGCGCTCGAGCACCTGCTCGTCGGTGAGCGGCGGCGCCGAGCGACCGCAACGATCTGATCCACCTGTCGATCCACCTGTCGATCCACCTGTCGATCCACCTGTCGATCCACCTGTCGATCCATCCGTTGCGCACATGCGTTCGATGGTAGGCAGCCCCCCTGACAGGCAAGCCGCCGCGGACCCGCGACGGTGGTCCGGCACCGACGGGGCGGCGGTTTAGCGTGGGGCGCATGGGTGTCGGCCGCGTGCAAGGTCCCTCGGCGGCTGTCGCCGGGCCCGAGGACGAGCCCGAGCGCGAGTCCGAGCGCCGGCCCGACAGCGAGTCCGACTCCCAGCTCCAGGGCGAGCGCGGGGGACAACCGGGGGACGAGCTCGCGCCGGGCGCCGCCCCCGCCACACGCCGCCGCCTCGTCACGCTCGCCGAGGTGGTCGCCGGGGTGCTGGTCGTCGCCGCGGTCATGTGGCCCGTGACCGCGCACCCGGGCGACCAGCTGGCCGGGTCGATCGATGCGCCGTACCACGCGTGGCTCGGGTGGCGCCTCGCTGAGCTCTGGGGGCACGGGCACCTCTTCACCTGGGTGATCCCCGATGCGGTGGCGCCGATCGGGCTCGACCTGCGCCTGATCGACGGGCTCCTGCCCGGCGGCGTGACGGCGTTCTTCGACCTGGTGACCCAGGGCAACCTGTTCCTCTCGTACAACTTGGCGCTGGCGACGGGCATCGGGCTCGACCTGTGGGCGGGGCGCCGCCTCGCCCAGGTCCTCTCGTCGCGACGCTGGGTCTGGTACCTCTGTGGCGTCGCCTTCGCGACCGCACCGGCGCTGGCCGGCTCGGCCCAGGCCCACATCGCGTTCGTCTACGCCTTCACGCTGCCCCTCCTGCTGCGCGAGGCGATCCTGATGGCCCGAGGCGAGGTCGAGGTGCGGGTGGGACGGCTCGTCGCCCTGTTCGTGGTGGCCTACCTGTGCTCGGCGTACCACCTCGTGTTCGGGGCGATCACGTTCGCCTTGGTCCTTGCGCTGTGGCCGCGCTCTGCCATCTGGGCGAAGGTCGCGTTGCTGCGGCTCGGTGCCGTGCTGCTCGCCACGCTCGTCCTGCTGTCGCCGTTCATCGCCGCGCGGATCTCCTACGAGCGTGACGAGCGCGCCGCCGGCTCTCCCGACGTCACCCGTGTCACGGAGAGCCTCGCGTTCTCGGCCGATGCGCTCGGGGCGATCACGCCGCCCGACTCGCTGTGGATCGACACGCCGATGCCCCGGGCCGACCTCGGCGTGCAGCTCTACGCCCCGCTGCGTCCTGCGTTCGTCGGCTACGCGCTGCTCGCCGGGCTCGTGCTGCTGGTGTTCAGCAAGCGGCCGGCGCGGCGGCCGCTGCTGCTCACCGCCCTCGCGCTCTGGGTCCTCAGCCTCGGTCCCGCGCTGCACGTGGCCGGGTCGGTGGTGGGCGGCTCGGGTAGCGACGCGTCCTGGTTCATGCCGTACCGCTGGTTGCAGGCGCTCCCTGGATTGGGGGCGCTGCGGGCCCCGACGCGCGCGAGCTACGCCCTGGCGGCGGTGCTCACGGCCGCGCTGGCCGTCGGGCTCGACGCGCTGCTCGATCGGATCGACCGGGGCCGAGGGGGCGCCGCGCACGGGGCCCCTTCGAGCCCTGGTGCCCCGCCGCGCTCGACGCGCGCGATCGCCGAAGCTCTCGTTGCCGGTGTCGCGGTCGTGCTCGTCGCGCTGTCGGTGACGGCGCCGATGCCCACCTCCGACCTCGCGATCTCGAGCGAGACGCGCCACAGGCTCGAGCAGATCGGCCAGACCTCCCCGGACGACCTCGGACACGATGGCGTGCTGATCGTGCCGTGGGGCTGCCGCCTCGACGATCCGAGGGTGCTCGCGCTGCAGTCCATCCACCGCCAGCCCAACATAGGCTGCAACCCGCCACCGACGGCCACGCGGTGGTTCTCGGGCATCGACGCATGGGCGAGCTCTCGGGAGCTGGCGGCGCTGCGCTGCGATCCGTCGCACATCGACCGGCGGGCGGTTCCCTTCGGTGACGACGTGCGGTGGGACGAGGGCAGCGTCGAACGACTTCGGCAGGACCTCGGCGTGCGCTACGTCATCATCCAGAAGGACATGCTGGCGCAGCCCTTCGCCCAGCTGCCGGCGCCCGGCGCGCCCTGCGCCTCGGTCACCGACGCCGTAGCGAGGATGGCGCTGCGGTACCCGCACACCACGGACGGGTCGTGGGTCGTGATCGATCTCGCCCGTCCGGTGCCCGACCCCTGTGGGGTGTCCTGCTCACGCTCGACCCGGATCGGATCACCGGGTGAAGGGCAACCGCTTCTGGCGGATGGGCGTCTCGACGAGCACATATGACGCCGTCGCGAGCGCGATCGTGATCGCGATTTGCACCGCCAGCAGCGCGATGCCCGACAACCCGAGTCGGTTCGCCGACGCCAGGTAGAAGACCGGCCAGTGCCACAGGTACACGCCGTAGCTGATGAGCCCGAGCAGCCGCAGGGGCGCGACCGAGAGCGCCCGCGTCAGCGACCCTGGGGACGGATGCGCCGCCGACGCCACGAGCACCACGGCCAGCACGCTGATGCCCAGGTACCCGCCCTCGTACAGCACGTCGCTCGGCCGCCGCACGAGCACACACGCGCCAACCAGCCCCGCGAGGGCGATCCACCCCGAGACGTCCAGCAGCCGGCGCCGCGGTCCGTCGGGGATCTCGCCCCACGCCGCGACAGCGGCCGCAAGGGCGCACCCGAGCAGGATCGGCGTCGCGCGCGTGTCGGTGCCGAAGTACACGCGCGGGATCGAGCCCGGTCCGTCGTGCAGCACCGCCATCAGGGCCGTGCTCAGCATCGCCAGCCCCAGGCTCACGAGTAGGAGCAGCCGGGATCCGGTGCGCACGTCGTCGGCGACGGGTGGGGGAGCGGGCCGGTGGGCCCGGAGCACGACGATCGCGACGAGCGGCCACACCGCGTAGAACTGCACCTCGATCGCGAGGCTCCAGGTGTGCTGGAACAAGGTGAGGTAGGGCGGGTCGGTCGCCAGCGTGTACCAGTTGGACACGTAGAACAGGCTGGCCAGCGCTTCGTTGCGGTTGTCGACGACGTCGTCCCACCGGTAGAGCACGGCCACGGCCACGAGCGAGGCCGTGAGCACGACCACCAGCGCGGGGACCAGCCGCCGGACGCGCCGTCCCCAGAACGCACCGAGGCGGAGGCGCCCGGTCGCCGCCCACTCGCGCAGCAGCAGCGTCGTGATCAGGTAGCCCGACAGCACGAAGAAGACGTCGACGCCGATGAAGCCGCCGTCGAGGTGCCAGCCGGCGATCGGCGCGGCGTGGAAGAGCACCACGGCGAGCACGGCGACGGCCCGCACCCCGTCGAGCGCCGGGCGGTGGGCGAACGGGTTCGGCCGGGTGCTGGTCGTCCCGCTCATCCGCACGGAACGTACTGCCTGCCGAGGCGCAGGTGGTGCCTACGCAGGTTCTTCGGGGCGCCCGCGATCGAGGTCGGCGAGGCTCGGCAGCTGCCCGCCCTCGACCGCGGCGACGGCCGGGCGGACCCGCAGCAGGTACCAACCCGAGATCACCAGCCCCGCCGGTACGAGGAGGATCCCGCAGAGGATCGTCGCCAACCACACCTGCTGGCTGCGGCTGGTCATCGCCCAGGCCCACGCGGGGCGCTTCGCGCAGTCGAGCAGCGCCCACAGCGACAGGGCGATCGGGATGCACAGGAAGGCGGTCTGCAGGATGATCAGGAAGAGGTGCCCCAGGCCGTCCACGGCGTGCACGGTACCGCCCGGCGCGCCCGCCGGTACGCTCCGGGCCCGTGACCGTCACGCCAGAGCCATACGCCATCGCAGGTGCCACCCATCGCTTCATCGAGACGTCGGACGGCGTCCGCCTCTCGGCCTATGAAGCGATCCCCGAGGGCGGGGCCGACCCCGACCGCCCCGTGGTCGTCTTCAGCCACGGGTTCCCCGAGCTGGCCTACACGTGGCGCCACCAGCTCCCGGCAGTTGCGGCCGCCGGCTTCCACGCGATCGCCATCGACCAGCGCGGCTACGGCGCGAGCTCACGGCCCGAGCCGATCGAGGAGTACGACATCTTCCACCTGACCGGCGACCTGGTCGCGGTGCTCGACGACGTGGGTGCCGAGAAGGGGATCTTCGTCGGCCACGACTGGGGCGGCTTCGTCGTGTGGCAGATGCCCTTGCTGCACCCCGAGCGCACCGCCGGCGTCGTCGGTCTGAACACGCCGTACGTGCCCCGCTTCCCGATGCCACCGACCGAGCTGTTCCGCATGGTCGGCGGCGACGACCACTACATCCTCTACTTCCAGGAACCGGGCGTGGCGGACGCCGCGCTCGCGGAGAACGTCGACGCGGTGTTCACGAACATGATGCGGCGCTCGGTCGATCCCGAGCGGATCCGCGAGGCGGGCGCCGATGCCGGCAACTTCGTCGATGCGGTCGTCAACGCGCCGGTGCTCGGCGACGAGATGCACACCCCCGAGGAGCATGCGGTCTTCGTGGACACGTTCACGGCGACCGGCTTCACCGGCGGGCTGAACTGGTACCGCAACTTCGACCACAACTGGGAGGCCACGCCGCAGCTCGACGGCGCGCACATCGACGGCATCCCGTGCCTGATGATCACCGCCGAGTGGGATCCGGTGCTGGTGCCGGCGATGGCGGCAGGCATGCCCGACGTGGTGGGCGACCTCGAGATGCACGAGATCGCGAAGTGCGGGCACTGGACCCAGCAGGAGCACCCGGAGGAGACGAACAGGCTCCTGACGGACTTCCTGGTGCGGCGCTTCACCTGACGCGACGAGGCCGGCGCCAGGGGGTGCGCCGGCCTCATCGGTCCTGTCAGCTGGGTGCTGCGGGTTGGTGCGACGGGACTACGCCGCCACCGCCGCCTCGGTCGGCGCGTCCCCGAGGGCGATGGCGATCACCTCACGCACGTGGCTCACGGGGTGGATGCGCAGCTCGTCGCGCACGGCGTCGGGCAGGTCGTCGAGGTCGGGCTCGTTCGCCTTCGGGATGACCACGTCGGTGAGCCCCGCCCGGTGCGCGGCGAGCAGCTTCTGCTTCACGCCGCCGATCGGCAGCACGTTGCCCTGCAGCGTGACCTCGCCGGTCATGCCCACAGTCGGCTTCACCGCACGCCCGGTCAGCAGGCTGACCAGCGCCGTGCTCATCGTGACGCCGGCCGACGGGCCGTCCTTGGGCACCGCCCCAGCGGGGAAGTGCACGTGGAACCGGCGGCCGAAGGCGACGGCGTCGATGCCGAACGCCTCGCGCTGCGAGCGGATGAACGACAGGGCGATCTGCCCGGACTCGGTCATCACGTCGCCGAGCTGGCCGGTCAGCACGAGGCTGCCGCGCTCGGGGCCCTCGCCGTCCATGGCGGTGGCCTCCACGATCAGCACGTCGCCACCGGCTCCGGTGACGGCCAGGCCGTTGACGACGCCGACCGTCGGCTCGCGGTTGGCTTCGTCCCGGCGGAAGCGGGGCCGCCCGAGCGCCTCGGTCACCTCGGCGACGTCGACCACGCGCGGTCCCGACTCGGTGTCGGGCTCGTCCGCGGTGCGCTCGGCGGCGGCGTCCGCATCGACGGCGATCGCGGTCGCGGCCTTGCGGAGCACCTTGCCGAGCTGTCGCTCGAGGCCGCGCACACCCGCCTCGCGGGTGTAGTCGGCGATCACCGCTGCCACGGCGTCCTCGGTGACGGTCACCTCGTCGGCGCGCAGACCGGTCCGCTTCACGAGCCGGGGAACGAGGTGGTCCCGGGCGATCGCGACCTTCTCCGCCTCGGTGTAGCCGTCGATCGTGATGATCTCCATGCGGTCGAGCAGCGGGCCGGGGATGGTGTCGAGCTGGTTCGCCGTCGCGATGAACAGCACGTCGGACAGATCGAGCTCGATCTCCAGGTAGTGGTCGCGGAACGTGTGGTTCTGCGCGGGGTCGAGCACCTCGAGCAGCGCGGCGGACGGGTCGCCGCGCCAGTCCGAGCCGACCTTGTCGATCTCGTCGAGCAGGAACACCGGGTTCATGGTGCCGGCGTCGATCAGCGCGCGGGCGATGCGGCCCTCCTTGGCGCCGACGTACGTGCGGCGGTGGCCCCGGATGTCGGCCTCGTCGCGGACGCCGCCGAGCGCGACGCGCACGAACCGGCGCCCGAGGGCGCGGGCGATGGAGGCGCCGAGCGAGGTCTTGCCGACCCCGGGCGGGCCGGCGAGCACGAGGATCGTCGGCGCCGGGCGCGTCTCCCGCTCGAGCACGGCGTCGGCCGTGCTGGCTTCGTCGGCCGTGCTGGCCTCGCCGTCCTCCGCCGTGTGCAGCACCGGCGCGTCGTCCCGGTCCGCGAGCACGTCCGCGGTGCGGTCGGCGCGGAGCTTGCGCACCGCGAGGTCCTCGACGATGCGGTCCTTCACCTCGTCGAGGCCCGTGTGATCGGCGTCGAGCACCGCACGGGCGTGGGTCAGCGAGAAGTCATCGTCGGTGCGCTCGCCGAAGGGGATCTCGATCACGGTGTCGAGCCAGGCCCGGATCCAGCCGTGCTCCTGGTTCTGCGGGCTCGTGCGCTCGAGCCGGTCGATCTCGCGCTCGATGGCCTTGCGGGGGCCGTCCGGGATGGCGCGCTCGGCGAGCTTGGCCCGGAACTGCTCGACGACGTCGTCGTCGTCCTCGCCCTCGCCCAGCTCCTTGCGGATGGCCGCGAGCTGCTGGCGCAGCAGGAACTCGCGCTGCTGCTTCTCCATGCCGTCGGTGACGTCGTGGCGGATCTTGTCGGCGACCTCGTACTCGGCGAGGGCCTCCTTCGTCCACGCGGTGACCTTCTCGAGGCGCAGGTCGACATCGGTGGTCTCGAGCAGCTCGACCTTGCGCTCGAGCGAGAGATCGGGCCACCAGCCCGCGGTGTCGGCCAGGGCGCCCGGCGTCTCGACGTCGCGCAGCAGGCCGGTCAGCCGGCGTCCGCCCAGGCGCTCGAGCAGCGTGCGCGCCGTGGCGCGGTAGGTGCTGGCGAGCTCGTCGGTGCGATCGGTGGGGGCCGACTCGTCGATGGCTTCCACCTGCACCCAGGTGGCGGTGCCGGTGCCGATGGTGCCGAGACCGAGCGTGGCCCGCTGGTCGGCACGGATGACGATCGCGGCCGTGCCGTCGGGCAGGGCGCCTTCGTCCTCGACGTGGGCGATCACGCCGACCTTGGCGAAGCGGTCGTTGATCTTGGGGACGAGCACCAGGGTGCGGTCCGGGCCGGCGGCGTCGACGGCGGCGCGCGCGTCGGCGGACTCGAGGCCGATCGTCACGACCATGCCCGGGAGGACGACGCCGGACGGCAGGGGGAGGATGGGCAGGGTGCGGGTCGTGGTCTCGGCCATGGTCGCTCCGGAGGGGAGGGCGGATCCTCCGAGGGTCCGCCGCGGGGTGCCACCGCAGGTCCGCGAGTGGCATTACGGAATTACGACCTCCAACCTAAGGATTCCCTGCCGCATTCCCACCGCTGCGACCTGCATGTTCGTCACATCCTCCCCGAACGGGGGCGGACGATCCTTGACCAAACGAACGTTTGATGGGAGGGTGCGGACATGACCGACACGCTCCATGCCACGGGCGCCGCGCCGGCCGGCTGCCCGTTCACCGGATCCGTCGACATCAACGACGGCCACCTCTACGACGACCCCTGGGCCACGTACGCGTGGCTCCGCGCCAACGACCCCGTCCACTGGGACGAGAAGAACGAGCTGTGGGTCATCTCGCGCCACGAGGACGTCGCCTACGTCTCGCGCACGACCGACCTCTACTGCTCGAAGCACGGCGTGCGGCCGAAGGTGGCGGCGCCGATGTCGCTCATCTCGATGGACGACCCCGAGCACACGCGTCAGCGCCGCCTCATCAACAAGGGCTTCACGCCGCGGCAGGTCAAGCGCATGGCCCCGCACATCCGCGACCTCACCAACGAGATCCTCGACGAGATCGAGCAGCGGGGCGAGGTCGACTTCGTGCCCGACTTCGCGATCCACGTGCCGCTCATCGTGATCGCAGAGCTCATGGGCCTCGACCCGGCGGCGCGCAAGGACCTCTACCGCTGGAGCGACGGGATGATGGGCGGCGACGGCCACACCGACCCCGACGACCCGGTGCTGCAACAGGCCGCCGAGGCGTTCGGCGAGTACGTGACCTACCTGATCCCCATCATCGAAGAGCGCCGCCAGCAACCGCGCGAGGACCTCATCTCGATCCTCACGGGCGCCTACGACGAGGGGGCGCTCGATGCCGGCGACGCGGCGGCGGTGCACGGCGACGACGAGCTCACCGACGACGACCTGCTGATGTTCCTGTGCATCCTGGTCGTGGCCGGCAACGAGACGACCCGCAACGCGATCAGCGGCGGGCTGCTCGCGTTCTCCCGCTTCCCCGAGCAGAAGCAGCTGCTGCTCGACCACCCCGAGCTCATCGAGTCCGCCGTCGACGAGATCGTGCGGTACGTCTCACCGGTCATCAGCTTCACCCGCACGGTCACCGCCGACCACGAGCTGCACGGCAAGCAGCTCAAGGAGGGCGACAAGGTGCTGATCCTCTACCAATCGGCGAACCGGGACGAAGCGGTGTTCGAGGCGCCCGACGAGTTCCGCATCGATCGCAACCCCAACCCGCACCTCGGCTTCGGCATCGGCCCGCACTTCTGCCTCGGCGCCAACCTCGCGAAGCTCGAGGTGCAGATCGTGTTCGAGGAGCTCTTCCGCCGCCTCCCCGACATCGCCGTCGCCGACGGGGTCGCGCCCGTGCGCTCCGACAACGCGCTGGTGCTGGCGATCGAGAGCCTGCCCGCCGTGTTCACGCCGGTCCGCGGCGCCGATGATGCGGCCGCGGCGGGTTGCCCCGTGTCAGGCTGAGCGCATGAGCAACGGCGACGTGCCCGCCATCGTGGACGAGGTCGGGGTCGAGGTGGCTGACGGGCCGGCGGTGGTGCCGGCGCCGAGCGACCAACGCCGCCGCATCCTCGACATCGCCCTGCGCCTCATGGCCGACGGCGGGGTGCACGCGATGAGCATGCGCACGCTCGCCGCCGCGTGCGGCCTGAACGTCGCCACCATCTACCACTACTTCCCGTCGAAGGACGCGCTGCTGGGCGAGGTGATCGCCGATCGCAACTACGCCGAGCTGCTCGTGCCGCTGCCGCCGATCGATCCGGCGCAGCCCCGGCGCGAGCGCCTGGCGGCGCTGCTCAACTGGATCTGGGACGAGATGGGTGCGCACGACGACATGTGGAAGCTGCTGCTGGGCGAGAGCCTGCGCGGCGAACCGCACGCGCTGGCGTCGGCCGCAGAGCTCTCCGCCACCTTCGAGAAGGCCCTCGAGCGGTGGCTCGAGCAGCTGTTCCCGGATCTGTGGGGCGATCTGCACATCACCGCCCGCGTGCTGCGCGGGCTGATCTACGGCTTCTTCATCGAGATGATGCCGCTGCCCCGCGATGCCCGCGCGACCTTCCTCCGCCAGCGCGCCGACGAGGTGGCAGCGGTGGTGGTCTCCGGGTAGCGCGACGCTCTCGTCGCGCCGTCACACCGGCCAGGCGCGCTCGGGTGGTGGGACCGGCTGCGGCGTCAGGTCCTCGTCCTGCGCGGCCGCGGACACGACGGCGCCGCGCAGCATCACCTGCAGCACGGTGCGCCCGATCTCCTCGTAGCTCGTCTGGAACGACCCCTGCGCGGCGCGGTGCCCGAGGCCGTCCCAGATGATGTCGAACAGCTCGATGAGCGCCTTGGGATCGAGGTCGTCGCGGAGGAAGTGCTCCGCCTGCGCCTGCTCGACGAGAGGTGTGAACTCGTCGATGATCCACGCGTTCAGGCGGCTGATCGCGGCCATCGCCTCGTCGTCCCCGGACGTGCGGCGCCGGAAGCTGGCCACCGCGATGGCTGCCCGGGGATCGGTGAACATGTAGTCGCGCAGGAGGCTGAAGAGGCCCGCTCCCGCCTTGCCCCCCTCGCTCGTCTCGCGGGCGATGCGCCGCACGTCCTCCGACAGCAGCTCTTCGGCGAGAGCCTCGAAGAGGTGCTCCTTGGTCGGGAAGTAGTTGTAGAACGTGCCGTTCGAGATGCCGGCCTCGGCCAGCAGCTCGCGGGTGGTGAGGTTCTGGAAGTCGTTGCGGGCCAGGCACACGACGGCGGCGTCCATGATCCCGCGCCGCACGTTGTCCTTGTGCTCGGCGCTGACCTTCGGCATCAGGGGCTCTCGGCCGCGACCACCGGCATCGCGAGCAGCTTCTCGAACGCCTCGCGGTCCCACATGAGCGGCACGTCGGGGAGGAACATCTTGCCGTAGCGGTCGAAGTACACCAGCTGCTTGCCGAGCAGGAACATGCCGCGGTCGAAGTCGGTCTCGCGCACCCCTGATGCGGCCTGCTCGCGTCGGCGGCGGCGCTCGGAGCGCCACAGCTCGAACGTGGTCATCTGCGACTGCGGCTTCTCGCTGACGGTGCCGCCGGCCGGGTCGCCGAGCTCGGGGTCCATCAGCAGATCCGTCAGCTGCACCTCGCCGAACGGCAGCTGGAAGATCGGCTCGATCTGCATGCGGATCAAGATCGCCATCTGCTCGTCGGTGAGCCCGCTCTGGGCGACCATCGCGCCGTAGATCGACTTGGTGTAGGTCCAGACGTCCGCCCACGCAGACTCGTCGCCCAACGCTCCCTCGACGACGCGCCGGAAGAACTTCTGGGTGAGCGGATCCAGGCGGCCGACGATGCCCCAGTCGAGCACGCCGAGCACGCCGTCGGTGGTGATGAGCAGGTTGCCGGCGTGCACGTCGCCGTGGAACGCCCCGGTGCAGATCGCGGTGGCGAACCACGCCTTGACGCACTCCTGCACGAGCGGGGCCGGGTCGATGCCCAGCGCCTCGATCCGGTCCGGCTTGTCGACGGGGACGCCGTCGAGGAAGTCCATCGTCAGGACCCGCTTGGTGACGTAGCCCTCGACGGGCAGCGGCACCCGCACCTTGTCGAGCTGCATGGTCACCCGGAGGTGCTCGAACCAGCGCACCGACCGGGCCTCGTTGCGCAGGTCGAGCTCTTCGCGCAGCTGCTCCTCGAGCCCGCTGATGAGGGACGGCAGCTCGCCCGCGATCCCGATCGCCACCTGCGCGCCGACGAACTCGAAGAACGGCCCCATCACGGCGAGGTCGACCGCCATCTTCTTCTCGATGCCGGGGCGCAGCACCTTCACCGCGACGACGGTGCCGTCGGGGAGCACCGCGCGGTGCACCACGGCGAGCGACGCTGCCGCGAGCGGGGTCTGGTCGAACTCCAGGAAGAGGTGCTCGAGGGGCAGGCCCAGCTCGTCCTCGACCGTGGCCCGCACCAGGTCGAAGTCGACCGCCGCCACCTCGTCGAGCGTGCTGCGGAACTCGGCGGCGACCTCCTCGCCGAACAGGCTCGGCGACGAACCGATCAGCTGGCCGAACTTGGCGAACGACCCGCCCATGTCGTCGAAGATCTTGCGCAGGGCCTTGGCCACCACGGCGTCGTCCACCGGCTGGCGCCGCGCCGCCCGCGTGACGAGCGGGGAGAGGTGCACCGTGGTCGAGCGGATGACCTGCGCGAGGCGGGCGGCCACGTCGCGACGGTTGGGGACGGGCAGCGGCACGGGGCGGATCAGCAGCCGTGGCCCCTCCTCGGGCACGCCGTGGTCGACCTCGACGTGGGTCAAGGCGCCGGTCGCCGGGTCCCGCAGGGTGTGCTCCACCATCGCCATGCGTCGTCTCCCCCTGGTGCGCTCAAACTGAGCGATGCTCACTTTTACTGGCCCTCGGCGCCAGCGTCAACGATCGGCGCACCGGGCGCCAGGGGTCCTTCGTCACACCTCGGTAGGGTGCGCCGCATGACCGTACGCGTCGGGTTCCTCGGGGGCGGCTTCATCGCCCACTACCACGGCAAGATGCTGCACACGTCCGGCGCAGACGTCGCCATCACGCAGGTGCACGACCCCGATCCCGAGAAGGCCGCCGCCTTCGCCGAGCGCAGCGGCGCGGCGATCGCAGCGAGCGAGGAGGCGCTGCTCGACGCGGTCGACGCCGTCTACATCACGACGTGGACGTCGGAGCACCGGCGGCTGGTCGAGGCTGCCGCGGCCCGGGGCCTGCCCGTGTTCAGCGAGAAGCCGCTGGCCACCAACCTCCGCGACGCGCTCGCGATGGTCGACGCCGTGACGGCGGCCGGCGTCATCAACCAGGTCGGCCTCGTGCTGCGCGACTCGCCGTCGTTCAACCTGCTGCGCCACCTGATCCACCGGCCCGAGTCCGGTCGGGTCATGAGCGTGGTGTTCCGCGACGACCAGTTCATCCCGATCCAGGGCATGTACGCGTCGACGTGGCGTGCCGACCCGGCCAAGGCCGGAGCCGGCACCCTGCTCGAGCACTCGATCCACGACCTCGACCTCCTCGAGTGGTTGTTCGGCCCGGTGTCCAGTGCCAGTGGCCGCTCGGCCGAGTTCCACGACATCGAAGGCATCGACGACCTGGCGGTGGCGTCGCTCGGCTTCGAGAGCGGCGCGATCGGCACGCTCACGTCGGTCTGGCACGACATCCTCGAGCGCCCGTCGTTGCGGCGCGTCGAGGTGTTCTGCGAGCGGGCGTTCTACGTGCTCGAGGGCGACGTCGACGGCCCCGTGCACTGGACCCTCGACGGCGACCAGGGCTCGTTGGCGGGGCCGGCGCTGCGCGACGCGCTCGACGGCTTCGGCATCACGATCCGCAACCCGGACGCCGCGTTCATCGACGCCGTGGCCGCGGGCACCCCGGCCTATCCCGACTTCGGCGAGGCGCTGCGGGCGCACGTGCTGGCCGAGGCGCTCTACCGCTCCGCGCGCGCGGACGGCGGCGGCCACGCCATCGCGGTGCCGGCCGGTCGGCCGCCCACCGACTGGCCCTGAGCACAGGCGCGGCCGGGGTGCCGGCCGCGGCCGATCTGCGTAGCCTGCCGGCATGAGCGACGCCACCACGACCACCGACCCGTCGATCCCCTCGGTGGAGGAGGCCTTCGAGCGGCTGCGCATGCCGCTCGTCGAGGCCATGATGACCCAACGGGCCGTGCGGCGGGTCAAGCCGGATCCCGTCGACGACGCCATCGTGCTGAAGGCCATCGAGCTCGCGCTGAAGGCGCCCACGGGCTCCAACGGCCAGAACTGGGAGTTCGTGGTCGTGAAGGACGCGAAGGTCAAGGAGCAGCTCGCGGCGCGGTACCGCCAGGCCTGGGCGCTCTACGGCGGCATGGGCAAGCGCGTCGCCGAGGGCGACGAGAGCATGCTGAAGATCCTGCGGGCGGTGCAGTGGCAGGTCGAGAACTTCGAGTCCTACCCGGTCTTCGTGGTGGCCTGCCTGCGGGCCGGCGTGAAGGAGGGGCGCATCCCGTACACGCCGATGCCCCACATCGCTACGTCGTCGTTCTTCGGCTCGATCTACCCGAGCGTGCAGAACCTGCTGCTGGCCGCACGGGCGATGGGCCTCGGGGCGTCGCTCATCACGCTCCCGCTGTGGAGCGTCACCTCGGCCCGTTCGATCCTCGGGATGCCGCTGTCGATCACGCCCTGCTGCATCGTGCCGCTCGGGTGGCCGCAGGGGCGCTACGGTCCCACGACCCGCCGCCCCGTCGAAGAGGTCGTGCACCTCGACCGCTTCGGCAACCGCGCGTGGCTCGAACACGACTGACTCGCACCCCGGGGGACCTAGTGAACAGCCTGACGATCAACGACCTCTTCTCCGTGCACGGGAAGGTGGCGCTCGTGACCGGCGGGTCGCGCGGCCTCGGCGAGATGATCGCGGCCGGCTTCCTGGTGAACGGCGCGAAGGTCTACATCAGCTCGCGCAAGGCCGACGTCTGCGACGCCACCGCCGCGCGCCTCGCCGAGGAGACCGGCGGCGAGTGCATCTCGATCCCGGCCGACCTGTCCGAGCTCGCCGGCGTCGAGGCCCTCGCCGCCCAGTTGGCCGAGCGCGAGCCGCGGCTCGACGTGCTCGTGAACAACGCCGGCGTGTCGTGGGGCGCCTTGATCGACGACTTCCCGGAGAAGGGCTGGGACAAGGTCATGGACACGAACGTCAAGGGCGTGTTCTTCCTGACCCAGAAGCTGCTGCCGCTGCTCGAGGCGGCCGCGAGCGCCGAGGACCCGGCGCGGGTCATCAACATCGGTTCGATCGACGGCATCCGCACGCCGGCCTTCGACACCGTGTCCTACGGGCCCTCGAAGGCCGCGGTGCACTCGCTCACCAGCCAGCTCGCGTCCAAGCTCGTCAAGCGCAACATCCTCGTCAACGCGATCGCCCCGGGTCCGTTCCCCACGTGGATGCTCAGCACCGGCGTCGGCACCGGCGGCGACGTGGAGGGCACCGACTGGGATGCGCTGGGCGCCACGATGCCGCGCGGGCGCGTCGGCACCGCGGAGGACATCGCGGGGCTCGCGATCTTCCTGGCCTCCCGGGCGGGCGCGTTCACCGTCGGCGCGGTCATCACGTGCGACGGCGGCCTCGTCGTCTCCTGAACCCGCACGCTTGAAGCCTCACCACCCCCGGACCGGCAAGACCCGCCGATTCCTCCCGCGGTCCGCCTGACACGGTCCGGGATGCCTCAGGCCGACCGGGGGACCACGACGAGCTTGCCCGTGGTCGATCCTCCGGTGAGGCGGCCGATGGCGCCGGGCACGTCGGCGTCGAGCGGCAGGCGCTCGGAGATGGCCGGTTGCAGCGCGCCCGCCTTCAGCAGGCGGGTCAGCTGCACGTGCGCATCAGCGACGAGGTCGGGCCGGCGCTCGAGGTACCCGCGCCAGTTGAGCCCGACGATGCCGTAGTTCTTCACCAGGGCGTGGTTCGTGCGGGCCTCGACGTACCGGCCGCCGGCGGCGCCGATGACCACGATCGTGCCCTCCCAGGCGATGCACTTCGTCGAGCGCGTGAACGTGTCCCCGTTGACCGAGTCGAAGACCACGTCCGCGCCGCGACCCCCGGTCAGGTCGTTGACGACCTCGACGAAGTCCTCCGCTCGGTAGTCGATGGCGCGGGCGACCCCGCGCGCCGCGACGCTCGCGACCTTCTCAGGCCCGCCCGCCGTCGCGATCACCGTGGCCCCGGCGGCCAGCCCGATCTCGACCGCCGCCGAGCCGACGCCCCCGGCGGCGGCGTGCACCAGCAACGTCTGGCCGGCCTGCAGCTGCGTGCGCCGTTGCAGGGCGAACCATGCCGTCTGGTACGTCACGTGCATCGCGGCGGCGACCTCGTCGGCGACGTCGTCGGGCAGCCGGAACACGTGGCCCGAGCGGGCGAGGGCGCGCTCGGCGAGGGCGCCGTGGGGGAGCGCGGGTGAGCCGGCCACCCGGGCACCGACCTCGTGGCGGGCTTCCGGACCGGCGGCCACGACCACGCCGGCCATCTCGAGCCCGGGGGTGAACGGCAGGGGAGGGTGCTCCTGGTACGTGCCCTCGCAGAGCAGCGCGTCCGCGAAGTTCAGCGCGCACGCGCGGACCTCGACGACCACCTCGTCGCCCGCGGGCTGTGGCTGGGCGACGTCGTCGCGCCGACGCAGCACCTCGGCGACCGGGCCGTGCTCGGCGGCCTGCCACGCGATCACGCCGACCGTCCGGCGCCGTCGGTGAAGCCCGTCAGCCCGCTCGGGCGATGGGGGCCGAGCGGCAGCACCTCGAGCAGCCCGACCCCGTCGCCGTCCGGCCCGGCGGCGTGGCACACCTGGAGCCAGTGCAGGTTGTGGACGTCGGTGGGGTCGAGGTCCGCCACGATCCATCGCTCGCGCCCGACGGCGGCCTCGGCCTTGAACGACCCGTGGCCCCAGTCGGGGCTGTGAGAGCCGAGGCCGCGCAGCGCCATGGCCGCGACCGGGACGAGCGCGACCTCGAACGGGGGTCCGTTCCATGGCGTGGCCCGGAGCGTCGCGGCCGCGGGCCGGCGCGTGGCCGGCTGCCACTCGATCGCCCAGGCGTGGTCGCGCAGCGGCTCCGGCGCCACCTCGTCGGCGCTGACGCGCTGGGCGTCGGCGTGGCGCGCCCGGCCGAGCTCGTCCTCGACGGTGGCGGTGTGCAGATCGGTGCGGGCGAAGTGCGCCGCCGCTGCGATCCAGGCGCGCTGGGGCAGCCGCAGCCGTGGCGCCCCGCCCACCGGTTCGCCGACCGGCTCGATGCCCCAGCTGCGCTCGCGCTGCGCGACGTGCGTGCGGGGATCGATCTCGAGCCGCGTGTCGTCGACCGTGAGGTGGCCGCTCCAGGTTCCCCACTGGCTGAAGCAGGCGCGGTCGGTGTGCACCCGGTCGTCGGCGCGCTCGCGCTGGCCGCGGTGCTCGACGGGCGGGGCGGCGGCGGTGAACGTCAGGGCGGCGTCGATGCCGAGCTCGTCGGCCTGCGGGCCCGTGCAGCGCACCACCAACGTGCGCAGGGGCTCGGGCACCTCGACGGCGAAGGGGCCGACGGCGGTGGGGCGTTCGCCGGCGGTCGACCGGGCGGTGGCGTGCACCGAGTGCTGCACGCCGTCGATGACGACCGACAGCGACGCGTCCACGATCTCGCGGTTCGGGTAGCAGGCGAGCGTGACGCCGAAGAGCACGCCCCCGGGGGCGTCGAAGCCGAAGAAGCGGTAGCGCTCGAACGCGTTGCGGTCGCTGGTGGCGAGCCGCGTGACCGGTTCTGCGAGCTGGTGGACGGGATGGTCGTCGAACGGGCTCAGCACGGCGGGCAGCTTAGGAGCGTTGCCCGCGACGCCCGCTCACCCCGTGGCCGCGCCTGTCAGGTCAGGACGCGTTGGTGGTGCGCGGTGGCAGCCGCGGCTCGGTCGAGACCTCGACCACCGGGGCGCGGTCGTCGATCTCCTCGAAGCGCGTGGTCTTCGGCGGTGGGCGCCACTCCTGCCGGTTGCCGGTGTCGCTCATCAGGTGGCTGATGACGTCGGGGGGCTGGGGGTGGCTGAAGTAGTAGCCCTGGGCGACGTCGCAGTTCGTGGCGCGCGGCTTGGCCACCTGCTCCTCGGTCTCGACGCACTCGGCGACGGTGACGATGCCGAGC
>CAYUOL010000042.1:0-29903 GCA_964446345.1 uncultured Iamiaceae bacterium
CCGACGAGGCCGAACGACCGACCCGTTGGTGGGCGGCGTGGCTGGTGGGCATCGTGATCATCCTGGTCGGGCTCGTCGCGGGCGGCGCGTTGGGCGCCGCCGCCCTCGGCAACCCCACCGAGTCGGGCCCGCTCTACCAGTTCGGCGAGCTGTTCATGTTCGGCACCGTCATCGTGCTCCTGTTCCTGTGGCTGCACTTCAAGGAGCGGCGACCCTTCAGCTCGGTCGGCCTGCGCGGGGCCAAACCGGTGGGCAAGCTCGCCCTGGGTCTGGTGATCGGTGCGGGGATGATGGCCGTCGGCGTCGCCATCCCGTGGGCCCTCGGCCAGTACGGCCTCGGTCTCTCGACCCATGCTCGCCTCGGCGCCGACGCCGTGGTCTGGCTCGTGCCGCTCCTGGTCGTGTTCATCCTGCAGGGCTCCACGGAGGAGATCATGAGCCGGGGCTACATGCTGCAGGTGGCAGGGCTGCAGATCCCCGCCGCCGCGGCCATCGCCGGCACGTCGGTCATCTTCTCGGCGCTCCACCTCGCCTTCGCTCCCGTCCCGTTCATCAACATCGTCCTCTACGCGGTCTTCGTCTGCTTCGTCGCCCTCGGGGAGGGCGGGCTGTGGCTCGTGTGCGGCATCCACGCCGGCTGGAACTACTTCCAGGGCAACATCTTCGGGCTGCCGGTGAGTGGCCACCCGGAGGGCACGGCGCTGCTGGACTTCGGGCCGGTCAAGGGCGCGAACGACTTGGTCACGGGAGGGGACTTCGGTGTCGAGGCCAGCCTGGTCGGCACCGGCGTGCTCGTCGTGGCCTTGCTCGTCGCTGTCGCCTACTACCGCCGCCAGGAGTCCCGCCGAGCCGCGGCGGCGTCCGAGGGAGCGTCACTCGCGTAGGGTGACCCGCCCACGCGCACAACCGGCTGGTCGTCACCCACTCGCGGCGCCAGGACTGCGTGGCAGAGCACGCACACGACTCGGGTCGTGGCGGATCGCGGTCGCTCGAGCCTCTGTCCAGGGTGGTTGAGCGTCGACCCCAAGGGAGGTCGAGCGGACGTCTCGAGTCCGTCAGCCCGTGAACCGAGGGACCGCCACCACGGCGGCGGGGGTCGCTGCGGGCGATGCGGTGGGCATCTCGATCAGCGTCGTGTTCGAAGCCCGTTCCAGGCCGCCGCCGTAGCCAGCCGACAGCACGACCTCATTGGTGATGACGTCGGTGGGCGTCGCGCGCGCCGCTCTTCGCGAACACGGCGAACATCGTGTTCACCATCTGCACGTAGTGCCCAGGCCCGACAGCGCCGGTGGGATCGACGACGTTGGGCGACCCTCCGTTCTCGGTGGAGATGCCGGCGAAGGTGCCCAGGCTCTCCGGGGCTCCCGGTGGCACCTGCGCAGCCGGCAGCGGCGAGCCCAACCCGACCTGCGAGCCGCTGGGGGTCAGTGACGAGACCGGCACGCTCGAAGTGGCCCCGAAGGGACCGGTCACGAACGGGCCACCGATGGCAGTGCCCGGCGCGCGGTTGGCGAACAGACAGGTCGTCTTGAGGCCGAGCGTGACGGTGACGATCACGGACCGCGGCGTCGGGCCCGGCGCGCAGCCCTCGACGCCCTCGAAGGCGAAAGGAGCCGGCGGCCCTTGCTGGGTGATCGTCCAGGTGCCGACCGGGACGCCGCTCAAGCTCGCTCCGACCCCAGTTCCGGTGGTGACCTCGAACGTAGGCAGACCGGGGATGTCGGTCGTGTAGGCGAAGGTCCCGTCGCCCCCGATGGCGTTGGTGACGACCTCCAGCTGCGTCTGCTGGTTGAGCACCAGACAGGTGGTCACATCGTCGGGCGAGACGACCGCCTCGAAGGTCTGCGGCCCGAGCTGGGCGCAGCCTGTGCCATAGACGCCGAGGACCGTGAACCCGAGAGGTGGTCCGAGCTCGGTCACCGTGTACGTGCCGGGAGGGGAGTCGAACCGGGCCGTGCCGACCTTGTGCTCGGTGGTGATGGAGAACGACGCCGCGCCGGGGATGTCGCTGGTGAACGAGAAGGTCGCGTCGCTGCCGTTGGTGACGACGGTGATGACGACGCCGGGTGGCTCGGGGACCTCCGTGGGGGTCGAGGCCGCACCCGGCGTCGTCGCGCCGCTGATGACCACGATCACGGCGATGAGCAGGGTCACGACCCTGCGTCTTCACCCAATCCGCAACGCCATGGAGCTCCCCCGGCCTCGGTCGAGCCATCCTCGCAGACCACGACCCGCGCGCATCACCGGCTGGTCCCCCGCGCTGGCTCGGGTGCGGGTTCAGGCAGGACCCGGGACGACCGGGATCTCGAGCGTGGACGGGTGGTCGGGGTCCCAGGTGATGGTGGCGGTGCCTCGGGTGCTGCGCTCGTAGTGGGTGGGGAAGTGGCCGAAGAAGGGGTTGCGCGGCTGGAGGTAGCGGCCGGCGATCATGAGACGCAGCGTCTCGCCGGCACGGAACAGGGTCGCCGACGGGCTCAGGGGGATCAGCACCTCGATGGTCTCGCCGGCCGTGACGGGCTGGAGGGACGTGAAGGTGTGCTCGGGCTCGTGGGGCCGGCTGCGTTCGGGGTCGATCTCGCGGAGCGCGAGGCGGAGCCGACCCTGGGCGACGTGGTCGCGGCCGTAGCCGTAGGAGCCGGCGAACGGGATCGCTCGACCCTGCGCTCGCTTCTCGACACCGACGAACAGGCGGGGGTCGTCGGTGCCGGTGACGGCGACGTGGAGGCGCAGCGTCATCGGGCCACTGATCTCGGTGTCGGCGTCGAAGCGGTGGTCGAAGACGGCGGCCTTGCGCCGGAGGTTGAAGGTCGCCGATCCTTCACCGCTCGGGTGGGCGTCGAGGGTGCCACCTGCGCCGAGGTGCAGGAGCCGCCAGTCGGTGCGGGCGAGCGGCCACTCCTGTTCGGCGCGCACCTCGACGATGTGGTCGGCGCGGTCGCGCACCTCGAGGAGCATGGGCGGCAGGGCGGGGATGTCCTGGTCGCGCAGGTGCCGGTCGAAGAACGCCAGCTGCGTCTGTCGAGCCTGCTCCCCGTAGAAGGTGGCCCACTTCGGGCCGCGGTGGGCGTAGGCGTGGCGCTCGCTCGATCCCGCCTGCTGGAACGCGCGCATCGACCCGACGCTGTGCAGGTTGGCGTCGGAGAAGCTCGTGCACACGAGCATGGGCACCCGGATGGCCGCGAGGTCGGGGGTGATCCGCTCCCAGAGCTCGTCGCGCCGCGGGTGCCGTCGCCGCTCGGCTGCGAGATCGGTCGTCTGGCGGGTGATCCGCTTCGTCATGAACAGCCAGACGCGCGCGAAGCCGTTCTCGACGACCCCGCCCGGGGTGAAGAAGTCGCGGTAGGCGTCGGTGAAGCCCTCCCAGGGGCAGATCGCCCGTAGGGCCGGCGGGCCCATCGCCGCGACCTTGTACTGCGACAGCGCGAGGTACGACACGCCGAGCATCCCGACACGGGCGTTCGACCACGGTTGGTCGGCGGCCCAGGCGATGACCTGGGAGATGTCGTCGGCTTCCTGGTCCGACAGCAGCTCCCCACGGCCTTCGGAGGTCCCACCGCCGCGGGTGTCGAGGTTGATCACGGCGTAGCCCTGCTGGACCCACCACGCCGGATCGGGCGCCTCCCAGCTCGTCTGGTCGGAGATGCGCAGCGGCGCCGGCTGGTTCATGATCCGGAACTGCGGGTTGAGCGACCAGCGGCCGCGCCTCTCGGTGGGCACCGCGTCCTTGCCGTACGGGTGGGCCGACAGGATCACGGGGAACGGACCGCCGGTCGTTGGCCGGAACAGGTTCAGCCGCAGGGTGACGCCGTCGCGCAGGCGGACCGGCACGTCGCGCTCGACGACGACGTCGTCGGGCATCCGGTACACCGTGACCGGTGGGCGCAGCGCGGCACGCAGCCGAGCCTTCGCGTACGCCCGCCGGCCGGGGCGGCTCCACGGCCGGTCGAGGACGGCGGGCGCGCCCTGCAGGCGGGATCGGGATGCGGTCGAGGCCGTCGACATGGATGCTCCTTCGGGTGACGCCGGCGCGTCGGGCCCGCACGCGCTGCCCGCCATGATCGCGGACACCCGACTGAGCCGCCGATGATGCGACGGCGAGCCTGTGCCGCGGCGGGTCGCTCCACCGGTAGATCGCCCCGCGACTCGCCCGCGCGCAGCGGTACCGCAGGCGGCGGCGATGCGGAAGATGGCGGCGCGACATGATGAGATCATCGATCGATGGCAGCGCCAACGGAACCAGTGGAGATCCGCCCCGAAGCACCCGAGGACGAGCCCGCGATACGTCAGGTGGTCGCGGCGGCGTTCGGCTCCGACGTCGAGGCGGACCTCGTCGATCGCATCCGATCCTCTCCCGAGTACATCGCCGAGCTGTCCCTCGTCGCGGTGGAGGCCGGGACGGTGGTGGGCCATGTGATGATCAGCGGTGCGACGATCCGCAACGACATCGGTGAGCGATCGATCTGCATGCTCTCGCCCCTCGCCGTGCTGCCGCCGCGTCAGCGGTCGGGCATCGGCGGGGCCCTCGTGCGTTCCGCCCTCGCCGCCGCCGACCGCAGGGGCGAGCCGCTGGTCGTGCTCGAAGGAAGCCCGATCTACTACCGGCGCTTCGGGTTCGAGCACTCCGAGCGGCACGGCATCAGGATCCACCTGCCCGAGTGGGCGCCGCCCGAAGCGGCCCAGGTCGTCTGCCTCGGGTCGTACGACGCAGGCGATCTGACCCTGCGGGGGAGCGTGATCTACCCCGCCGCGTTCGACGGGCTGGAGTAGCTCCGCGTCGAGGCCGGTCGATCGGTGCGCTCCTGTCGGTGCTCGGCGCGTTGGGCCAGGCCGTTCAGCATGTCGTGCGACATGATGGCGTCGGCGGGGACGATGACCGCGGAGGTGAACGCCCGGACCCACCAGGGTTCGGCGCGGGCCCGCCACCGGAACACGAAGCGGGTCTTCGCTCCGGCGTCTTCGGGGATGAGCTGGAAGGTCCAGGTCCAGCGCAAGCGGGCGTGCCAGTCGGTGCGCCACTTCAGGGGGAGGTGGGTGGTGGACTCCAACACGAGGTGGCGCTCGGGTTCGATCTCGACGACGTGGAACCCGCACTCGGATTCGGGCGGGCCGTCCGGGATGAAGTCGCCGACCTCGCAGTGCTGGAGCTCGGCGATGAGGTGATCGGCGCTGGCGTCGTTGGCGGGGAAGAGCAGGCGGTCGACCCATCGCGCCGTGTACCAGCCTCCGCGGTGCCAGCCGACCTGCACGAGCCAGGGCCAGATGTCCGCGGCGGGTGCGGCGATGGTGGTGGAGTGGGTGATGTCGTAGTGCGGGACGGGGACGATCTCGTCGCCGGGCATCGCCATGGACCGTTCGACGGAGGTCGATCCGTACGTGCGGCCGAGCCACTGCAACGCGCCGTACCCGGCGACGCCGGCGAGGCCCATCCCGCAGACGGCGGCGCGCGCTGGTCGGCGGGCGCTCATCGTTCGATCACCTCTTCGCGGATCAGGGTGGCGTCGGTGCGAAGCTCGGTCGGCACGATGGTCCTCCGTCGCGTCGGATGGTCCGTGCGGTGATCTTCCGCAGCACGGCATCGACGTCACCAGAGGCTTTGGTCCCGCACCAGGACGCCGCCGGGCGGTCTCGGCCTCGGACATGGCCGAGGGGCCGGGTCAGGACGTGTGCTGTGCGCTCGGGTAGCCGGGCCCGGCCTTCGCGCGGATGGCGCGGACGTCGATGGGCTCGTCGCACTCGCTGCACACGACGACTGCGTGCATGTCGTGGTCGCACGTCGTGTGGTGGAGGACGAGCGGGGTGCCCTCGGGTCCGGTCAGCCACTTGTCGCCCCAGGCCGCCATCGCCGCGAGGATCGGGTAGACCTCGCGGCCCTTGTCGGTGAGGCGGTACTCGGACCGCGGCGGGTTGTCCTGGTACTGCACCCGGGTGAGGAGGCCCTCGTCGACGAGGCGGCTGAGCCGCTGGCTCAGGATGTTGCGGCCGGTGCCGAGCGCAGCCTGGAAGTCGTCGAAGCGGCGCGTGCCCAGGCAGGCCTGGCGGATGATCAACAGGTTCCAGTGGTCGCCGAGCACGTCCGCGCTGCGGGCGATGGTGCAGGGCCAGCCGGAGGTGTCGGTTCGCTTCACCCGGCCAGCCTAGACCATGGGTTGCATGGTGGAACCTAGTTGTCTACGATCCGTTTCACCTTGGAACGCACCGGGAGGAGCAGCTCGTGTCCGACACGACGAAAGACGGGCCGGCGCCGCCGCGCCGCACCTCCGAGTGGCACCCGACGGCCTGCATCCTGTGCGAGTGCAACTGCGGCATCGAGATCCGACTCGGCGAGGACGGGCGCACCTTCGACCGGATCCGGGGGGACAAGGCCCACCCGGCCTCGAAGGGCTACACGTGTGAGAAGGCCCTGCGGCTGGAGCACTACCAGAACGGTCGCCACCGGCTGACCGCGCCGATGCGCCGGCGTCCCGACGGGACCTACGAGGCCATCGACTGGGACACGGCGATCCGGGAGGTGGCCGCCGGGCTCGCTCGCGTGCGTGATGCGCACGGCGGGACGTCGATCTTCTACTACGGCGGCGGCGGGCAGGGGAACCACCTCGGCGGGGGGTACGGCGCGGCGACGCGGGCGGCGCTCGGCAGCGTGTACCGCTCGAACGCGCTCGCCCAGGAGAAGTCCGGCGAGATGTGGGTCAACTCGCAGCTGATCGGGGCGTACACGAAGGGCGACGTGGAGCACGCGGAGGTGAGCGTGTTCATCGGGAAGAACCCCTTCCAGTCGCACTCGATCCCGCACGCGCGCACGACCCTGAAGGAGATCGCCCGCGACCCCGACCGGGCGATCATCGTGCTCGATCCGCGACGCACCGAGACGGCAGAGCTCGCCGAGCACCACCTCGCGCTGCGGCCGGGCACCGATGCGTGGTGCCTCGCCGCGCTCGCGGCGGTGCTCGTGCAGGAGGACCTGTGCGACCGGGCCTGGCTCGCCGAGCACGTCAACGGCGTCGAGGAGGTCGAAGCGGTCCTGGCGCAGGTGGACGTCGACGCCTACGCGGCGATCTGCGACCTGGATCCGGAGCTGATCCGGACCGCCGCGCGGCGGATCGCTCGGGCGTCGAGCGTCGCGGTCTACGAGGACCTCGGCGTCCAGATGGGCGTGCACTCGACGTTGTGCAGCTACCTCGACCGGATGCTGTGGGTGCTGACGGGCAACTTCGCCAACCCCGGTGGCCACTACATCCCGACGAGCATCGTGAACCTGGCCAGCGCAGGCGGTGGCGGCGGCAAGAAGAAGGAGCGGCTCTCGCCGGTCGCCGGCGCGCGGATCATCAACGGTCTCGTGCCATGCAACGTCATCGCCGAGGAGATCCTCACCGACCACCCGGACCGCTACCGGGCGTTGATCGTCGAGTCGGCCAACCCGGTGCACTCGCTGGCGGACAGCCCCCGCATGCGCGACGCGGTGCGGTCGCTCGACTTCGTCGTCGTGATCGACGTCGCGATGACCGAGACGGCGCTCGAGGCCGACTACGTCCTGCCGGCGTCGTCGCAGTTCGAGAAGTGGGAGGCGACGTTCTTCAACTTCGAGTTCCCGCACAACTACTTCCACCTCCGCCAGCCGGTCGTCGCCCCCCTCGAGGGGACGCTGCCCGAGCCCGAGATCCACGCACGGATCGTCGAGGCGCTGGGTGCGTTCGACGACGTCGACCTCGAACCGCTCGCCGAAGCCGCCCGGGAGGGGCGCAGCGCGTACGGCCCGGCGTTCCTCGACTTCATGGGCGCCCACCCCGAGCTCGGCCGGCTGACGCCGATCATCCTGTACCGCACCCTGGGCCCGACCCTGCCCGACGGGGGCGAGGCCGCCGCGCTCCTGTGGGGCGCATCGAGCATCGCCGCGAACACGATCGGGCCCAGCATCAAGCGCGCCGGTTTCGAGGGCGACGGCTTCGAGCTCGGTGACAACCTGTTCGACGCGATCGTCAGCTCGCCGAGCGGCGTCGTCTTCAGCATCGACGAGCCCGACGACAACTGGTCGCGGGTCCGCACGACCGACGGCCGCCTCGATCTGGCGAACGAGCTCATGTTGGAGGCGACCGCGGCGCTGGCGTCGCTGGATCCTCCCGGATCCGACCCCGAGTTCCCGCTCGTGCTCTCCGCCGGCGAGCGCCGCGCGTTCACGGCGAACACGATCTTCCGCAGCCCCGACTGGCGCAAGAAGGACCGCGACGGCGCGCTGCGCATCTCGCCGGCCGACGCGGACGAGCTCGGGCTCACCGACGGCGACCGGGCCCGCATCACGACCAAGCGGGGGAGCGCCGAGGTGGTCGTCGAGATCAGCTCGACGATGCGGCGGGGCCACATCTCGCTGCCCAACGGCCTCGGTCTCACCCGGACACCCGACGAGGCGCCGGTCGGCGTGGCGCCGAACGAGCTCACCTCGAGCGACCACCGCGATCCGATCGCCGGCACCCCGTACCACAAGCACGTGCCTGCTCGGCTCGAGCCGGTCGCCTGACGCAGCGCCCCGGAGATCGGGGGCGCCCGGGCTGCAGGAGGCTCAGGCGAGGCGCATGAACATCTTCTCGACCTCGCCGATCGGGTAGCCGTCGGCCTCGGCTTCTTCGGGATGTGAGAGGCAGTAGGTGAGCCCCGCGCTGACGAGCTTGAACCCGGCCTGCTCGAGCGCTCGGTTGGCGGCGGAGATCTGGGTGACGATGTCGCGGCACTCGCGCCCCTCGTCCAGCATCCTCTCGATCCCCTGGACCTGACCCGCGACCCGGCGCAGGCGCTTGCGCAGGTCCTCGGTGATCTCCTCGGGCAGCTCCATGGACCTTCTCCTCTGGTGGGCGCGGTGGCGGCGATCGGATCCTAGAACCACATACCCCAGGGGGTTTGTTCCCGCACCGCGCTAGCATACCCCCAGGGGTATATGATGGCGACGTGCCCCGTGACTCGGAAGGTGGTTCATGGGCCTGCTGCTCGGGTTCTTCGAAATCGTCACCAGGATCGACGGCCGGCCGGCGGCGACCAGGTTCCACCAGCCCGGACCGGGCCGATGAACGGGCGGGCGCTCGTCGTCTCGCCGCTCGGCTTCCTCATCGGGGTGTCGCTCGGCGCTCTCGGTGGCGGCGGTTCCATCCTGGCCGTGCCGATCCTCGTCTACGCCGCCGGCGAGAGCCCGCAGGCTGCGACGACGACCTCGCTCATCGTCGTCGGCGCGGCATCGTTCGTCGGCATGTTCGCCCACCTGCGCGCGGGCCGGGTCCGGGTGGTGCCCGGCATCATGTTCGGGCTGGCCGGCATCGGGGGCTCGGTGGTGGGCACGCGCTTCAACCACGCGGTCGATGCGAATGTGCTGCTGCTCGCGTTCGCCGGTCTGATGCTCGTCGCGGCGTGGCGGATGTGGGTGAACCAGACCGAGCCGGGAGCGGGTGACGAGGACTTCGAGCTCTTCCCCGAGCCGGAACGCGAACCGGGCGGCACCGTCCAGGTGCTCACCCGCTCGCAGGTGACCGTCACGGTGGTCTCGAAGGTCCTCATCGCCGGCACCGTGGTCGGCTTCATCACCGGGTTCTTCGGCGTGGGTGGCGGTTTCGTCGTCGTGCCGGCGCTGGTCCTGGCGCTCGACTTCGAGATGCCGGAGGCGGTCGGCACCTCGCTTCTCGTCATCGCCATCAACTCCGCCGTTGCGCCCGCCGGACGCATCGGGACGACTCCGGTCGATTGGGACATCGCCATCCCGTTCACCGCGTCGGCCTTGTTGGGCGTCTCCGTGGGCAAGCACATCGCCGACCGGCTTTCGACGGTGACCCTCGTCCGCTGGTTCGTGGGCCTGCTCGTCGTGCTGGCGACCTACGTCTCCATCCGGGCCGGTCTCGCCCTGGTCTCGCCATGACGACGTTCGACGGCGGCCGGCTGAGTCGTCGCCGCGTCTTGACGGGTCTCGCCGCGAGCAGCGCACTCGTTGCGGTGGGGGGCCTGGCTGCCTGCACCCGCACCCCGACCGCGACGACGGGCAGCGAGTCGACCGCGAACGGCGCGGGGCTGTCGAGCGAGCTCACCCAGCCGATCGAGATCGCGAGCCAGGACGGGCGGCTCGACGTCACGTTGATCGCCGAGGCGACGATGGTTCCGTACGCGGGTGGGACCCGGTGGGCGATGACCTACAACGGCACCACCCCGGGCCCGACGTTGCGGGTCCGACCTGGTGACGTCTTGACCGTGACGCTCGAGAACCGCCTGGACACGCCGACGAACCTGCACACCCACGGTCTGCACGTCTCCCCGGAAGGCGACAGCGACAACGTCTTCGTGATGGTCGAGGCGGCCCAGCGCCACACCTACACGTACCGCATCCCTGCCGACCACCCGTCCGGCACGTTCTGGTACCACCCGCACCACCACGGGGAGGTCGCCCGGCAGGTGTTCGGGGGGATGGCCGGTGTCATCATCGTCGAGGACGCGATCGATGCGCTGCCCGAGATCGCCTCGGCCGTCGAGCGCGTGCTCGTCCTTGCCGACGCGAACATCGGGGACTCGGCCGCCGTGCTGGATGCCACGATGATGCAGCGGATGATGGGCCGCGAAGGATCGACGGTCCTGGTGAACGGCCTCCGCCAGCCCCGCATCCCTGCCCGAGCCGGCACCGTGGAGCACTGGCGGATCGTCAACGCGAGCCCCTCGCGCTACTACGCGTTGCGGTTGGAAGACCAGCCCTTCCACCTCGCGGCCAGCGACGGCGGGCGCCTCGGCACCCTGCAGCCGATCGACGAGCTGGTTCTGGTCCCGGGCGAGCGCGCCGAGGTGCTGCTGCCCGTCACGACGGGCGCCCGTGCCCTCACGTCCCGCACCGTCGACCGCGGCGGCATGGGCATGGCCGGACAGGGAGGCGGGATGGGGGGCGGGATGGGAGGCGGTGGCAGGGGAGGCCGGGGCAACGGCCCCGCCCCGGCCGTCGGCACGACGACCGTGATCGCGACGCTCGACGTCGCCGCTGAGACCGGCGGCGCCCCCGACCTCCCGGTCGTGCTGCGCGCCCTGGAGGAGCCCGACCCTGCTTCGGTCACCCGGACCCGCGACGTCGTCCTGTCCATGACCATGGGCATGGGGATGGGCGGCGCCGGAGGGGACGGGCAGTTCCTGATCGACGGCCGCAGCTTCGACGCTGACCGCGTCGACATCGCGATCCAGATCGGCACGACCGAGGACTGGGTGGTCCGCAACACCTCGTCGATGGACCACCCGTTCCACCTCCACGTGTGGCCGTTCCGGGTGGTCGAGCGCAGCGACGGCGCGGCGCTGCCCCCCGGCTGGAAGGACACGGTCAACGTCCCGGCCGGTCAATCCGTGCGGCTGCGCATCCCGTTCCGCGACATCCCGGGCAAGGCGGTGTACCACTGCCACATCCTCGACCACGAGGACCTCGGCATGATGGGCATCATCGACGCTCGGGCAACCTAGGCGCGGCCTCCGCAGGATGGATGCGTCCGCTGGCGGCCCCGCGGTGGCCGTCCTCGTACGGCTCGTCGGAGTCCCCGGGGCGACGGCGCAGACCGCGGGTGATGAGGAAGATCGCCACGCTGGCGACCGCGAGGACGCTGATCCACGTGTTGACCCGGAGACCGAGGATCGTGTTCGCGAAGTCGGATCGCAACGACTCGACCCAGAGCCGGCCGGTGAAGTAGCCGCCGATGTAAAGGGCGAAGATCCGACCCGGGCGCAGCACTCGCTTGTGGTCGACCCAGACGAGGAACCCCACCAGCGCGACGTTCCACAAGGACTCGTAGAGGAACGTTGGATGGTACGTGAGCCCCGGCCCGAAGTGCTCAGGCTGTGCGGCGGCGACCGAGTCGGGCACCTGGAGGCCCCAAGGGAGGGTGGTAGGTCCGCCGAAGAGCTCGATGTTGAAGTAGTTGCCCCACCGCCCGACCGCTTGGGCCAGGACGAGAGACGGGGCTACCACATCCAGCCCGGTGGGAAGCCGGATCCCCCGCCTTCGGGCCACCCACGCGCCAACACCGACCCCGGCGACGATCCCTCCCGGGATCCCGAGTCCGCCGCTCCAGATGGCGAACGCTCGGTACCAGTTGGCTCCGCGGTAGAGCTCGTTGTCGGTGATCACGTGATAGAACCGGGCGCCGATCAGTCCGGCTGGCACGGCCCACAGCGCGATCGCGTTCATGTCGTCAGGATCGCCACCCCGCGCAGCCCATCGCCGGCGAGCGAGCTCGAGCCCGAGGACCACCCCCAGAGCGATCATGATCCCGTAGAGGCGGAGCTGGCGGCCCCACGCCCCCGGGCTCGGGAGCGAGGCCAGCAGGGCGGCATGGTGGTGGGTCATCGAGGTTCCCTAAACGCTGGACGAGATCCGGTGTGGCCCGCGTGCAGGCTGCCACTGCCGTTCCCCACACACAAGGTGAGGTGACCACAGGTCGGATGGGTTCGTGTGCCCTGTCCAGCCACCCGCTCATGGCGTTCTACCGTGTCCGCTCGATCCTTTGGGACTGGGACCTCGAGCTCCCAGTCGTCGGTGCCCACGTGCATCGCTCAGGTGCCTGTGAGTCCGTGGATGTCGACGCGGCACCCAATGCCTGCGCACGAGTCGAGCTTCACGAGGCCCGCGGCGAGCCTCGCTCGATCGTCGGCGTGGGCGGGTTCCTGTGCGAGGTTGTGCATCTCGGCGGGGTCCGCTCTCAGGTCGAAGAGCTCGATGGTGCCGTCGGCCCACTCGGTGTACTGGAACCCGGCGGTGCGCACCCCTTTGAAGCGGGGCACGTGGTAGCCGCGGAACTGGAGGGGCTGGCCCGGGTCGTACATGTTCGATTCGATGAGGATGCCGCGGTCCTTGTCGTGCGTCGCGTCGACGCTCCCGCCGATGTCGGGGACGAGCGATGTGCCATCCATCGTCCGGCCTGCGGTGGCCCCGGCGATCTGGAGCATCGTGGGCACGATGTCGATGTTCGCGACGGTCCGGTCGGTGGTGACTCCGGCCGGGAAACCGGGACCGGTGATGATGAGGGGCACGTGGAGCGACTCCTCGTAGGGTTCCCACTTCATCGCGGCCAGGCCGTGGTTGCCCCACATCAGTCCGTTGTCTGACATGAAGATGATCACGGTGTTGTCGAGCTGGCCGGATGCTTCGAGCTCGTTCACGATGCGCTCGACTGAGTCGTCGACCGAGAGCAACGAGTTGAGGTAGTCCCGGTAGCTCGCGTCGATAAGTGCGGGGAAGGCCGCAGCGCCGCCGGCGGCGGAGCGGTACACACCCGCGTAGTTGAGCAGGCCCTTGGGGATCTGGTTGGCGGCGTCGGGTGGGAGGAAGTTCGCCGTCCTCGGAGCCTGCACACCTGGGTTCGCGTCCTCGTACTCGGGTGGCGGCACCGGCCCGAGGTGGTTCGAGGGAATCCGCCCGTTGCCCGAGTGGGGGGCCGTGGGCCAGTAGTCGAGGAAGAACGGCGTGCCGGTCCGGTCGATCTTCTGCAGGTCGGCGATGGCGCGGTCGGCGAAGACGTCGGTGATGTAGTCCGCATCTGCGTTGCCGTACTTGTGGCCGATCCCGTTGTCGGAGATCGTGTACCCGAAGTACGGGTAGGACTCACGCGCTTCGTCCACGACGTTGAACCAGTCGTCCCAACCGGCAGGGACCTGGGCGACGTCGGCCTTCGAGTAGGCGTTCATGTACTTGCCGACGTGTGCCGTCTGGTAGCCGGCGTTGTGCAGCCACGGGGCCAACGAGTTGCCGGCGTCGTCGAAGTGGGCGTAGCCGCCGGTCTGGCCGCCGTTGTCCCAGACGTGGTGGTTGTGCGCGTACTGGCCGGTGAGCAGGGTCGCCCGTGACGGGCAGCACAGCGAGAGGCTGACGACAGCGTTGGAGTAGGTGACACCTCTCGCGGTGAGAAGCGCCTGCGTCTTCTTCATGATCGGCAGACTCGACATGTCCTGATCATCGGTGAGGATCCGTACGATGTTGGGCCGGTGAGGCCCCGACGCTCGGCCGGTCGCCGACGGGCTGGTCGCAGGCGCCGATCTCGGGGTGTCCTCGGCGGCCGGATCGAGGCTGCCGGCGCACGCCACCGTGACCATGACGATGCTGACCAGGGCGATGACGGGCTTCGACGCCGCTCGACTCGAATGCACGTGGTACCTCGCTGTCGGATCGCCCTCGGGCACGGATGCTGCGTCGGCGACCCAACCAACGAGCTGGCGGTGCTCTGCCTCGAGGAACCGCCAGCGACGGCCGAAGGTAGTCGCCATCGTCCTCGGTGGTTCGTCACCCCGCGACGTCATCGCAGCCAGGACCACCGCCACCGGGCAAGCGGGACCGGGAGCGAGCGACGAACCGAGTTATACCCCTAGGGGTATGACTTTGTGCCCTACCGGACGCCGCTACGTCACTGCACGATGGCGCTACGTCACAACAGGAGAGGTTCGTCATGAAGAAGAACATGGGCACCACCGACCGACTGATCCGGGCCCTGCTCGTGGCCCCGGCCCTCTTGGTCGTGGCGTTCGTCGTCGGCTTCGGCACCGTCGGCGGCGTGCTGGCCACTGTGCTGGCGGCCGTCATGGTCGCCACGGCCGCGGTCGGCTTCTGCCCCCTCTACCTCCCGTTTCACCTGCACACCGGCCCCGCTTCGAAAGCGGTTGGCTGACGCGCGGAATATACCCCCGGGGGTATGTGTTGTCGGGGGCGTCGGGCCGTCGGCCGGACCACACCCCGCCTCAAGGAGGATCTCGGTGAACCACCAGATCAGCGCCCGTGATGTCGCCGCCCGCCTCGGTACCGACGAGGAACCGTTCATCCTCGATGTGCGTGAACCCGACGAGGTCGCAGAGTGGGCCATCCCTGGCGCCGTCAACATCCCGCTTCAGCAGCTGGGCCGGCGCGCAGGTGAGATCCCCCGCGACGAACAGGTCGTCGTGGTGTGCGCGTCTGGGGGCCGCTCCGCCCGAGCCACGAGTGCACTGGCCCGGAGCGGCTGGGATGCGCACGACCTGCGCGGCGGCATGGCTGCGTGGGCCAATGTCTACGACACCGCCGAGCTCACGGCTGGCGCAGCCACTGTCGTGCAGGTCCGCCGACGCGGCAAGGGATGCCTGTCCTATGTGGTCGGCTCGGGCGACGAGGCATACGTCGTCGACCCGGCCATCGCGATCAGTCATTACCTCCAAGTCGCGTCGGAGAAGGGATGGCGCATCACCAAGGTGTTCGACACCCACCTCCACGCCGATCACCTCTCGGGCGCTCGCGATCTGGCTGAGGCTACGGGCGCCACGCTCTACCTGAACCCGGCCGACACGTTCACGTTCCCGTTCACGCCGCTCCAGGACGGCGACCACTTCGAGCTCCCCGGCGGCGTTGCGATGTCTGTCGCCGCGATGCACACACCGGGACACACCATCGGCTCGACCATGTACTTCGTCGGCGACGATGTCGTGCTCACCGGTGACACCCTCTTCGTCGAAGGCGTCGGCCGCCCCGACCTCGCGGACCGGGCCGAGGAGTTCGCGCACAACCTGTACCACTCTCTGCAGGAACGGGTCCTCACGCTGCCCGAGCACACCTTCGTCCTGCCCGGCCACTTCAGCGCGGGCGTCCCCGTTCACCCCCAGGTGCCAGTCGGTGCGCCGCTCGCGGAGCTGCGCCGGACTCTCGAACCGCTCGCGCTCGACGAGGACGCGTTCGTCACGTGGGCCACGGAACGGGCGACGCCGCGACCTCCGAACTACGGCGAGATCATCAAGGCGAACATGGGTCGGCCAGAGTCCCCGATCGCGTGGCTCGAACGCTTGGAGCTCGGGCCCAACCGCTGCTCCGCCTCCTGACCACCGCCGTCTGACCACCGAACTCCGAAAGGACCTGCCGCGATGTCAACCATCACGCATGCCGACACCCCTGGCGCCTTCGACACCGAGGTGCTCCAGTCCGACGTTCCCGTCGTCGTGGACTTCTGGGCCGCCTGGTGCGGACCGTGCCGCATGGTCGCCCCCGAGCTCGAGAAGCTCGCCGAAGCTCATGGCGCGGCCATCAAGGTCGTCAAGGTCGATGTCGACGCCAATGGCGCCGTCGCCAGCCGGTACGGCATCCAGGGCATCCCTACCATCGCCCTGTTCCGCGACGGTCGGGCCATCGCCCAAAGCGTCGGCGCCAAGCCCCGCGCGGCGATCGAGGCCGATCTCGGGCTCACATCGGTCTGAACCTCATCCACCCATCCCCCGAGGAGCGCTCCATGGGCCACTTCCACGACGTCGCCGCGGACCTGCGGGAACCGACCCGCGAGCTGCGCAGGGCCATTCCCGACACCTGGGCCGGTTTCGCCGCGATGCACAAGTCGGCGATGGCCGACGGGGCGTTGCCGAGCCGGATCAAGGAGCTGATGGCGCTCGTCGTCGGCGTCGTCGAGCACTGCGACGGCTGCGTCGCCTACCACGCCCGTGCCGCAGCAGCCGCCGGCGCCACCGAGGACGAGGTCGCCGAAGCCCTCGGTGTCGCCTTGCTCATGAACGGTGGACCGGCCAGCGTGTGGGCACCACGCGCCCTCGCCGCGTACCGCGAGTTCGCGGAACCCGCGAGCGACGACTGACCGCCCGAGAAGGGACCGGCATGGACTCGAGCCAATGGAACGACCGGTACGCCACAGCTGAGTACGTGTGGAAGGCGGAGCCGAACATCTTCCTCGCCACCGAAGCGGCGACCCTGCCCGCTGGCCGCGCCCTCGACCTCGCCTGCGGCGAGGGCCGCAACGCGGTGTGGCTCGCGGCGCAGGGCTGGGCCGCGACCGGAGTCGACTTCTCCGAGGTGGGCCTCGACAAGGGGCGCCGGCTCGCCGCCGAGCGGGACGTCGAGGTGACGTGGATCTGTGCGGACGCCACCAGGTGGGACCCGCCCCGAGATGGCTTCGACCTCGTTGCCGTCTGCTACCTGCAGCTGCCCGCCGATCTGCGCCGGCGAGCCATCGGCGTCGCCGGTCGGGCGCTCGCTCCCGCCGGCACGCTGGTGGTCGTCGCCCACGACAGCACCAACCTCACCGCGGGCGTCGGCGGACCGTCGGACCCCGATGTGCTCTATCGCCCGGCGGACGTGCTGGCCGACCTCGAAGCCGCAGGCATCGACATCGCGGTCGAGCGCGCCGAGACGATCGAGCGGGCCGTGGCTGGAGCCGAACGCCCGGCCCTCGACTGCCTCGTTCGCGTCCGCCGCTCGTAGCCCCTCTCACACATCAGCGCGAGAGAACGTCGGAGCCGCTCGCGTCCGATGCGTCCTCGACAGGAGGTCGGTCGGTGTCCATCGGCGGTGCGATCACGCAGACCTGGTCCTTGTCGCGGACCTTCTGCACTGCGGCCACGATCCCCATGGTCAGCCCGGCCGCGATCCATCCGTACAGGTCGTTCCGCGCAAAGGTCGCGACGGCGAGGCCGACGAGGAAGCCCGGGATCAGGAGGCGAGTCATGCCGCAGGTGCTCATACCCCCTAGGGTACCAAGGGCGCCGGGTGGGGAGCCCGCCTCGAAGGGGATCTTCGTACCGTCAGCGATGGAAGCACTTGGAGGAACCAGCATGCGGTGCTCCACGGAGCCTGCGGATCGTGAGCCAGCGACGTGCGGAGCCTCCGGTGCAGGTTCGGTGCGCGACTGATGGGTCTGCTCACGGCAGACAACGCTCGCGACACTGCGTTGGCGTGGCTCTTCGTCACGATCCAGTTCGCACTTCTCGTCGTGATCGCGGTGCTTCCCCCCGCGAATGCGTGGCCCGTGCCGGGTTGGCTCGACACCGCCGCGTTCGGGCTCGAGGTCGTCGGCGCGGGGGTGTTGCTCGCAGCGATCGTGAACCTCGGCCGCTCCCTGACCCCGCTCCCGACGCCGGTTCCGCACGGCGAGCTGAAGATCCGGGGGCTGTACCGCTTCGTGCGCCATCCGATCTACGCCGGCATCATGGCTCTCGCCGTCGGCATCTCGGTTCGGTCTGCGAGCATCTTGGTGCTCTCGGCCACGGTGGCCCTGGTGGTCTGGTTCGCGCTCAAGGCGCGTTGGGAGGAGCAGCACCTGGCTCGCCGGTACCCCGGATACGTCGACTACGCGCAGCGGACCCCGCGGTTCGTGCCGTTCTGGCCGAGGTGATGCGACGCCCTGGGTGGCCTGCGCCAACCGACACCCCGCCGCCGGCGCGGCGCGCGATCACGCGGACCCGGATGCCACCGGGCACCGTCCCTCGGGACGGTCTGGGGAGGGCAGGCGCGCAGGTGTTCCTCGTCTCGTACGATCACCGCGCGAAGGCCGATCGAGCCGCGCCGACAGGCGCGGGAAGGGGTGACCGATGTCAGCGTGGGATGCCGAGTACGAGCCGAGCCCGTGGCAGCCGATCGCGGACGAGGTGGCGCTGTACGAGCGCACCGCGGGAGCCGAGCCCAGCGCGCTCGTCGGCGAGCAGTGGATCGTGCTGTGGACGCTCGGGGCGAAGTCCGGCAAGGTGCGCAAGACCCCGCTCGTACGGGTCACCGACGGTGAAGGGCGCTACGCCGTGGTCGGTTCGCAGGGCGGGGCGCCGACGAACCCGAGCTGGGTGCACAACCTGCGGGCGCACCCCGTCGCCCGGCTGCAGGACGGCGCGGAGGTCCGCGAGCTGACCGTTCGCGAGGTGACCGGCGAGGAGAAGGCGCGTTGGTGGCGCCGCGCCGCGGTCGTCTGGCCGGACTACGACGAGTACCAGGCCGGGACGAGTCGTGAGATCCCGCTCTTCGTGCTCGAACCGGCAGGCTGACGGCGGCGTGGCCGACGGCAGAGGGGCGGGCGCGTGACGGCCGCCGACCGCGCCTTCCCGAGCTTCGCCGTGGCCGTCGGTGAGGAGGGGTCGGACCCGCTCGTCGAGCACGAGGGGCAGATCGTGCGCGTCGACGAGTACGCGATGAGCGGTCACTACAACCGGCTCGACGACGACTTGGCGGATGTCGCGGCGCTCGGGGTGCGGGTGTGGCGCTACGGCATGCCGTGGCGCCTCACCGAGCCGTCGCCCGGCGTGTACGACTGGACCTTGTGGGATCGGGCGTTCGAAGCCTGCCGCCGCCACGAGCTCGAGCCGGTCGTCGACCTCTGCCACTTCGGCCTGCCCGACCACTTCCCGGGCTTCTGCGCGCCCGACTGGGTCGACGGCTTCGTCCGCTACGTCGAGGCGTTCCTCGCGCGCTACCCCGAACCCCGTTGGTTCACCCCGGTCAACGAGCCCGGGATCACCGCGCTGTTCTCGGCTCGCCTCGGCCTGTGGAACGACCGCAAGGCCACCGAGGACGACTACTTCACCGCCCTCGGCAACATCACGCGGGCCAACCTCGAAGCGCTGCGCCTGATCCGCGCCGACCGTGACGGCTGGTGGATCGGATCCGAGGGCTTCGGGTGCCACCTCACCGACCCCGGTGACGAGGCGGCGCAGCGCGCCGCGACCGATGCCCGGGACCTCGAGCACGCCGTGTGGGACCTGCACCTCGGAATCGCCCCCCGCGGCGTCGCGGCGCGGCTGTCCGACGTGATCGCCCCCGGCACCCTCGAGCGCATCGCCGCGCTCACGAGTGTGGTGCCGCGCGATCGGATCGTCGCGGGCCACGACATCTACCCGGTCAGCGTCACCGCCCACGGCACACGCGCGTCGAGGCCGGTCACGATCGCCGATCGGGTCGCCGCGTACGAGGCCACCGCCACGGCCTGGCACGAGCGCTACCACGTGCCCTTCTGGGTGTCGGAGACCTCGAACCTCTCGCTGCCGGTGGAGCAGGGCGTCGAGTGGCTGGACGCGCTGGTGGGCTCGATGACGGCGATGGGTGCGCGCGGCCTCCCCGTGCGCGGCATCTGTTGGTACAGCCGCGGTGATCAGTACGACTGGGACCGCGCGCTCACCGTTCCGGTCGGCAAGGTGACCGAGGTCGGCCTGTTCGACGCCGCGCGCACCGCCCGACCCGTCGCCGCGGCATTCGCGGCGCTCGCCCGACGCGAGAGGTGAACCGGTCCGCTGCGTCTGCGAGCATGCGGCCGTGAGCACCCACGAGAACGAACTGACCGAGCCCGTCGACCTGTGCACCCCTGACGGGTCGCGCCTCAACCCGGCCGCCAAAGGGTGGTCGCGCCGTCCGCTGCATCGCGCCAACCTCGAGGGCGCGTTCGGTCGCAACAAGCGATGGGACTACTGGGCGATCCTCGCCGGCGACCTGCTCATCTCGTCGGTGTACGCCGACCTCGACCACCTCGGCCTCGCCGACGTGTGGTGGGCCGACCAACGTACGGGAGCGACGGGTGGGTCGTTGGTCGTGACCCTGGAGCACGACGACATCACGCTGCCGGACGAGCCGGGGACGGCGCCGTTGCGCATCGACCGCGACGGCCTGGACCTCGCCATCGTCGACCACGAGGACGGCACCCGGCTCACCGCGACGTGGACCGAGTCCGACGGGCGCCCCGGCCGGCTCGACGCGCTGGTGGCGCTCCCGCCCGGCCACGAGTCGTTGAACGTGGTCATCCCGTGGGACGACGCGACGTTCAACTACACGTCGAAGCACCAGGCGCGCCCGGCCACGGGCGAGCTGGTCGTCGGGAACGAGCGGTGGCACATCGGTGGCGACGACGGCGACGCCTGGGGCGTGCTCGACGTCGGCCGGGGGCGCTGGCCCTCGGAGATCACGTGGAACTGGGGTGGCGGCGCAGGGCGCGCGGGCGATCACGTCGTCGGCCTGCAGTTCGGGGCGAAGTGGACCGCAGGGTCCGGGTACACCGAGAACGGCGTCATCGTCGACGGCCGTCTGAGCAAGCTCGGCCACGAGCTCGAGTGGACCTACGACTGGGACGCACCGCTGGCCCCGTGGCACGTCGTCGACCCGGGTGGGCAGCTCGACGTGACGTTGACGCCGACGTACGACAAGCACACCCGGTTGCCGGGTCGGGACAAGGGCAGCGAGACCCATCAGGTGTTCGGCACCTGGTCGGGCCGCGTCCGCACCGACGACGGGCTCGAGCTCGTGGTCGACGGCCTGCAGGGGTTCGCCGAGGAGGCACGCCAGGAGTGGTGAGCGCCGGCGCCAGAGGGGTCGTTGGATGCTGCGCTCGTGCGCTCGTGCGCTCGTCGCCTCGCCCCGTGGCCGCCAGGTGAAGCGTAACGCGAGGGTGGGGGCTTGCCGCAAGCGGCCCGGGCGTGCTGATGATGACTCCCCTCTTCCGCCGATCACCGGCGGAGCGACGACCCGAGGAGCCCCGCATGGATGCACCGACCCCGACCGAGCACGCCGTGGTGATCGCGGGAGGGGGCCCCACCGGGATGATGCTGGCGGCCGAGCTGAGGTTGGCGGGCGTCGACGCGGTGATCGTCGAGCGTCGAGCCACGCAAGAGCTCGAGAGCCCGCGGTCGCGAGGCCTGCACGCGCGCACCATCGAGGTCCTCGACCAGCGGGGCGTGGTCGACCGGTTCCTCGAAGCTGGCCAGCCCCACCCGATCGTGGGGTTCGCGTACATCCAGCTGGACGTGAGCGACTTCCCCTCGCGCCACAACTACGTCCTGGCGCTCGTGCAACGCGACTTCGAGCGCATCCTCTCGGGGTGGATCGAGGAGCTCGGGGTGCCGGTGCTGCGCTCTCGCGAGGTGGTCGGCTTCGCCCAGCACGACGTCGGCGTCGACGTCGAGCTCTCCGACGGTGCGACGCTGCGGGCCCAGTACCTCGTCGGCTGCGACGGAGGTCGCAGCGTGGTGCGCAAGACCGCAGGCATCGACTTCCCCGGTCTCGATCCCTCGGTCAGCTTCGTGACTGCGGAGGTGGAGATGACCGAGGACCCACCTCTCGGCATCCGGCCCGAGGGGGGTGGCATCGGTCCTGTGCACCCGGGCGGCGGTGGCCCGTACGGGGTCGTGGTGCGCGAGCAGCACCCCGATCATCCGGCGGACGCCACGATGGACGATCTGCGTGCCGCCCTCGTCGCCGCGTACGGATCCGACTTCGGCGCCCACAGCCCCAGCTGGATCTCGCGCTTCACGGACATGACGCGGCAGGCCGAGTCGTACCGACGCGGCCGCGTGCTGCTCGCCGGCGATGCGGCGCACATCCATGCGCCCCTCGGCGGGCAGGGCCTCAACGTCGGCGTGCAGGACGCGGTCAACCTCGGGTGGAAGCTGGCGCAGGTGGTGCGCGGCGTCTCCCCCGACAGCCTGCTCGACACGTACCACGCCGAGCGCCATCCCGTGGGGGCCCGGGTCCAGCAGAACACAATGGCGCAGACCGCGCTGACCGAACCCGGCGATCGTCACCGAGCACTGCACGCCACGGTGAGCGAGCTCCTGGGCATGGACGAGCCCCGGCGGGCGATCGCAGGGATGATCACCGGGCTCGACGTGCACTACGACGCCGGCGAGGGGCATCCCCTGCTGGGTCGCCGCATGCCCGATCTCGATCTGCAGACAGCCGCCGGCACGACGCGCGCCTTCGCCCTGTTGCACGAGGCCCGACCCGTGCTCGTGACGTTCGCCGGATCCGATGGGCTCGACGTTGCGGCCTTGAACGATCGCGTCGGGTTCGTGGAGGCGCGCGCGAACGCGACCTGGGAGATCCCGATCATCGGCCGCGTCCCCGCGCCCGACGCCGTGCTCATCCGCCCCGACGGGCACGTCGCTTGGGCCGGTGACCTCGCCGACCCCGCGCTGCTCCCCACGATCGAGCGCTGGTTCGGTCGGCCCGCGGCGGCCTAGCGACGGGGAGCGTCAGCCTCGGGGACGGGGCTCCGGTCGACGAGCGGCGTCGACCCGATCACGGCGACGGTCCTGGCGGCGGTGCAGGTCGTGGGCGACGACGGCGACGGTGCCCACCGTGGCGGCGGTGCGGGCGACGGGGGCGCCGATCACCCCGCGGCGGGTGGTGCGGCGAGCGGCGATCGCCACGTCAGGCTCCCACCGCCGGTGCGGACCCGTCAGCGCCGCGCTGGTCCACTCCGGCCCTGTCGGCCCCGATCGCGTCGATGGTGTCTGGTTCGACGGACGCAAGGATCGCCTGGATCGGGATGCGACCGGAGGCGACGAGCTGACCGCCGGCATCGCGAGCGGCGGCGGCGAAGGGCGCGGCCCACAGGTTCTCCCACACGACGACGCCCGCCACCGTGCCGGGCTCCATGGCCGCCGCCAGGTGCTCGACGTCCTCCTCGGCGAGGATCTCCGCGAGCTGCGCTTCGACGCCGCACAGCGAGCCCAGCTGCTCGATGGGGTGGGCGGCGAGCTCGTGGCCCTCGACCCGGCCGTCCTCGTCCTTCTCGATGATGAGCAGGTCGAGCACCCGGATCAGCTCGGCCTCGACCAACGCCGCCAGCTCGCGGGCCAGCTCGCCCGCGAAGACCGGCTGGCCGTGGGGGAACTCGACGACCACGTAGTCGACGGGGCCCAGCTCGTCGATGGTGTCTGCAGCCATGGGGTCGCCTTTCGCGTTGCGAATCGGGCCGACGCGATCGTGCGGCGTGGGTGATCGACCCGCATCGCCCAATCGGGGTGAATCGATGCCGCGGAGCTCACGCCCGCGGCGAAGGCCGAGCCGCTACGTGGTGATCAGGCCGAGCTCGCGGGCGCGCACGACTGCGTCGCTGCGGCTGCTCACGCCGAGCTTGCGGTAGATCGACACCGCGTGGCTCTTGACCGTGTTGCGGGAGATGTAGAGCTCATCGCTGATCTGGCGCAGCGAGAGGTGCGTCGGCATGTACTCGAGCAGGCGCAGCTCTGCCGGCGTGATCGATCCGACACCGGCGGAGACCGCAGCCGTCGATCGCGCGAGTCGCTGCTCGAGCTGGGCGAAGCGCTCGCGGAGCCAGGTGGCGTCGGGCTCGGCGGGCAGCACCCGACGCGCCTCGGCGAGCATCGTCCGTGCCGTGCTGACGTCGCCGAGGCCCGCGTACGCGTCGCCCGCGAGCACAGCGCCGACGATCGTCGTGCGCGGTGCTCGCCCCTGCAGACGGCCGAGGAGGCGACGGGCCTGGGACGCGTGGGCCAGCGCATCGGAGGGCTCGCCGGCCCGCTGCAGGACGTTGGCCGCGATGCCGTGGACCACGACGAGGGGGGCGAATTCCCACAGGCGACCCTGATCCATCTGCTCCTCGGCTCGCCGGACGAGCTCGAGCGCGGTGGTCCGGTCCTCGCGCTCGCTGGCCACCAACGAGAGCAGGGCGAGCGCGGCGGTGTGGGCGGCCGTGGCCGGCGCGCTGCTCGCGACCACGTCCTCGAGCATCTCGGCGGCCCGGTCGATCTCCCCGCAGAAGATGAGCGCGGCGCTGCACGCCGCTGACGCGAAGCCCCACCACGGGTTGCCGAGCGAGCCGGCTGCTCGCACCGACTCGCAGTCGGCGATGACCTGGCGGGTGCCGCCGGCGCCCAACATCGCCCGACCGACGAGCAGCGCGAGGCGTGCCTGTTCCGGTGCGTCGGAGCCGCGAGCAGCCAACGCCGTCTCGGCGGCGTCGAGCCACCGCTCGACCCCCGGCGGGTCGGGGATCGCCAGCATGTGCCATGCGGCGGCGAGGGCCAGGGGCGCCGAAGCCGCGATCTGCTCGTCGTCGAACGCGGCGAGCCATCGACCCACCCGTGCGTTCGCGTTGTCGGCGGCGAGGTCGATCAGCTGGGGGAGCAGCAGCAGGCCGACGCGATCGGCGTCGCCCGCCTTCACGGCCTGGTCCACCGCTCCGTCGAGGTCACCGTCGGCTTCGAGCCAGGCACTCGCCCGCCGGCGCACCTCGGGCTCGGCCTCGGGGCTCGTCAGGCGCAGCTCGGCCTGGAGCAGGTCCCGGAACATGTGGTGGTACCGGTACCAGCGGCGCTCGTCGTCGAGGGGGACCACGAAGAGGTTGCCGGCCTGGTGCAGGCGTTCGAGCAACCGAGCCGAGTCGCGCCGGCCCGTGATCGCATCGCAGAGCGGGCCGGAGAGGCGCTCGAGCACCGAGGTCTGCTCGAGGAACTGCCGCGTATCGGCGGGCAGACCCGTGAGCAGCTCGTCACCGAAGAACTCGGCGAAGACGCGGTGGCTGCCGCCGAACGCCTCGACCGCTTGCCCCGGGTCGGGTTGCGATCGCAGGGCGAGCGCCGCGAGGAACAAGCCGCCCGCCCATCCCTCGGTGTGATCGATGAGCGCCTGCATCTGGCCCGCGGGCAGCGAGAGGCCGGCGCGCCGCAGGAGCTCGGCGGCTTCAGCGTCACCGAACGCGAGATCGCCAGCGCCGGCCTCGAACAGCCGGCGTCCTGCGCGGAGCGAACCGAGCGGGATGGGCGGCGCCGACCGTCCGCTCAGCACGATCTGGGAACCGTCGGGCACGCTCTTGACCAGGGTCAGCAGCACGTCCGCCGTCATGGCACCGCCCAGCAGGTGCACGTCGTCGAGGACCAGGACCGTCGGCTCGGGGAGCTGGGCCATCGTTCGGCGCAACCGCGGGCGCAACGTCGTCACGAAGTCGGCTCGAGCCGCATCGTCGGCGACGTCCTGGTCGACGAGCCCGGCGGCTTCGAGCCCGCGCAAGATGCTCGTGGTGAGCGTCAGGGGGTCGTCGTCGAGGTCGTCGAGCGACACCCACGCGAAGCGACGGCCGTCGGTGGCGGCCCACTGCGCCAGCAAGGTGGTCTTGCCGTAGCCCGCAGGAGCGGTCACGGTGACGAGCGAAGCATCGGCGTCGCGGAACCTGGCGAGCAGCGACGACCGCGAGACGAGACCTGCCACCAGACCCGGGAGCTGGACCTTGGCGTCCAAGCCCGTCCCGCTGTGCGTTGCGGTGCCGCCCGAGCGCGCTCGTGGAGGGGTCGCAAGCATCCGTGCAAGCTACCGACCGCGGTCGGCGTTCGGCCAGAGGCGAAGGTCCTACGCCGGGATCGTGATGCCCGCGTTGTAGCCGCCTTGCAGCTCGGCCACGGTCGCGAAGCCCGCGGCCCGCAGCAGCGACGCAGCCGTGGACGAGCGGTAGCCCCCGGCGCAGTACACGACCGTCGGACGATCGGGATCGAGCTCATGCAGACGATCGAGCAGCGTCGGCAGGGGCAGGTTGCGGTCATCGTCGAGGCAGCCGGCCTGGCGCTCGCCCGGGTTGCGGACGTCGATCACCTGCAGATCGGGATCGTCGCGACGCCACTGGTCGACCTCGGTCGCCGTGATGCGCGGCGCCTGCGCCGCGAGCTCGGGTCGCGTCGCGAGCTGGTCGGTGATGCAGGGGAGGGCGCCGATCACGTGATCGAACCCGATGCGGGCGAGCCGGACCCGTGCTTCGCGCTCGAGACCCGGTTCGGTGACGAGGATGACGGACTGCCCGGGCCGCAGGACGTCACCGGCGTACTCGGCGAAGCGACCGTCGAGACCGACGTTGATCGAACCGCGCAGGTGCCCCGAGGCGAACTGCTCGGCCGGACGGGTGTCGATCACGATCACCCCGTCCGCTTGCTCCTTCCTCACGAGATCGAGGTCGAAGGCAGGCGGCTCGTCCGTCTCGTCCAAGAGCTCACGGTCCCTGCGGTTCGCGTTGGCGGCGAACGCGAAGTACAGGGGGGCCACCGACTGGCCCTGCGTCACGGCCTCGATGAACTGGTCTTCGGTCATGGGCGCCAGCGCGTAGTTGGTGACCCGCTGCTCGCCGATGGTCGACTCCTTCGCGGTCGAGAGGTTCTTGCCGCACGCCGAGCCCGCGCCGTGCGCCGGGTACACCAGCGTCGCGTCCGGCAGCGTCAGCAGCTGCTCGTGGACGGAGTGGTACAGCTGGCGAGCCAGGTCGTCCGCGCGGTAGCCGATCGAGGTGAGCAGATCAGGCCGGCCGACGTCACCGATGAAGAGCGCGTCTCCGGTGAGCACGCCCCACGGCTCGTCGCCCTCGTGCTCGTACACCACGATCGAGATGGATTCCGGGGTGTGGCCGGGGGTGTGGCGGATCTCGAGCGTGACCTCACCGAGCGAGAGGCGTTGCCCGTGGGCGAGCCCCTCGAACGCGAAGTCCGGCTGCGCGAGCGAACCGTAGGAGATGACCGCGCCGGAGGCCGCGGCCAGCTCGAGGTGCCCGGAGAGGAAGTCGGCGTGGAAGTGGGTCTCGATCACACGCTCGATGCGCAGACCGAGCGCCTGCGCGTCGGTGACGTAGGTGCTGACGTCGCGCTGCGGATCGACCACCACGGCACGGCCGCTGCTCTCGTCCCCCACGAGGTAGGAGTAGAGCGACAGGCACCCGAGCTCGTACTGCTTGAAGATCATCTGGACCTCTCTCTCCGTTGTCAGGTGCGGACGCCCGCGAGAGGAGCGAACCGCAGCTGCAGGGGTGGGCTAGGCGTCGGCCGCGCGGGAGCCGAACCATGCACGCTTCGGCCGGGCGGCCTTCGCCTTGCGGCGCTCCTCGGCGCACTGGCATCGCTCGGACGGCGGCACGTCGCCGAGCACCTGCTCGACGTGGTTGCCACATCCCTTGTAGGTCGGACGGTTGCAGGTGGGGCACTGGGCTCGGCTACACATACCCCCCAGGGTATACGACGGACGATGCTTTGCAACCCTCGCGGACGATGTCGGGGCCTGCCTCCCGAGCCGGTCTTGGGACGCCCGGTCAGCAGTCGAACACCGACCAGCAGAGGTCGTTGCGCAGACGCTGGTCGTCGAGCACCAGCTCGCGGATCGCCTCCGGCAGCTGCGCGCGCTGCCACCGGCACTCACCCCGGCGGGCCTCATCGCGTTCGGCTGGAGGCGCGGCTGCCTGCGCGGCCTTGATCGCGTATGCGGCGGCGCCGAGCTCGTGGGCGGCGACGTGAGCGACCACGCCGGCTTGGCCGGCGGCGAAGGCGGCGTGGCGCGCGGCGCCCTTCAGCACCCGCGCCGCCGCCATGGCGTGGCCGCCCGCCGCCCGAGAATCGGACATGCGGATCTCGCCCTGCGCCCATGCCCGGACGCTCTCGATCGCCACGCGCGGGCGCGGGTCGGTGGATCGCTCCGCCTCGAAGAGGGACAGGACGTGCTCGGCGCACGTCGCCGCCCAGAAGGCCAGGAGGTGATGATCGTGATCGGTGAGCGTCCCACCGCGCCGGATGGTGGTGAAGCGGGGATCACGGACCTCGGGGAGGATCACCGGCTGCTCCTGATGATGTGTGCGGCCAGCTCAGCCGGGAGCGGGTTCCCAGTCGTGCTGCACCACGACTCGCTCGCCGATGACCTTGCTCGCGTGGTCACGGACGTAGGTCTGGTGCAAGGGGTGGTCCACGTAGACGCGCGCCGAGGCGAAGTCGGCGAAGTCCATGACGGCGACGAAGTCGAAGTTCCCCTCGAAGTGGCCGGCGTCGTCTCCCCACCGCAGCTCCAGCAGCTCGGGGATCCCGCGCAGCGCATCGAGCGCCTCGCGGAAGCTCTGCTTGGCCTCGGACGTCACCTGGTCGGCCCAGCGCACGGCGATGACTTGTCGGAACATCGGCAGCCTCCTCGGCGGCGGCCATCGCCCTGCGGCGCCGGCCTCGCCGTCCCCCAGAGCGGGCGCGGCATCGTACCCGGCGCTGGACACCGCGGATCGAGCGAGCGCGCCGGAGCGATCAGCTCGTGTGCGCTGCGGCTGCGGCGTAGGCCGCGCGGATGGCCGGTGCGTCGACGGTCGCGTCGGGTTCGACCGCGGTGCACTCGAAGTCCCATGCCGCGCCGACCTCGTCGAAGCCGCGGCCGTGGAGGATCGCGGCGGCCTGGAGCGCCGCGCCGCGGGCCACGAGCTCGTCGGTGGTGGGCACGAGCACCTCCCGGCCCACGAGGTCGGCGACGATCTTCCGGTAGGCCGCGCTGCGGGCGCCCCCGCCGACCAGCAGCACGCGGCCGGTGCCCGCGCGAGGCGACCACCGCCCGAGCTCGTCCGCGCCGGCGAGGAGGTTGCCCACGACGCCGACGAAGCCGGCGCGAGCCAGGTCCTCCCGACGCACATCGGAGCGCAGGCCCGTGAGCGCACCGGTCGCGGCCGGCCGGTTCGGCGTGCGCTCGCCGTCGAGGTGCGGCACGAGGACCGGATCGTCGGCACGAGGGGCGGATGCGAGGGCGAGGCGGTCGAGCTCGCCGGCGTCGACGCCGAGGAGGCGGGCGATCGCGTCGGTGACCTTGGTCGCGTTGAGCGTGCACACCAGCGGGAGGTAGCGGCCGGTGGCGTCGGCGAAGCCGGACACGGCGCCCGAGCCGTCGGCGGTGGGGCGCTCGCTCACACAGAACGCGGTGCCGCTCGTGCCGAGGCTCAGCGCGAGGTCGTCCGGCTGCAACCCCAGGCCGAGCGCGGCGGCCATGTTGTCGCCGGTGCCGGGTGCGACGAGCGCGCCGTGCCACTCGCCCGCCGGTTCGGTGGGCCCCACGACCGGGGGGAGCGCGGCTTCCCACGCGACGCCGTCGTCGACCAACGCCAGGAGGTCGTAGCGGTAGCGCTCGTCGCGGGGAGACCACCACCCGGTGCCGGACGCATCGCCGCGGTCGGTGGTGAGGCGCCCGGTCAGGCGCGAGGTCAGCCAGTCGTGGGGGAGCGCGACCTTCGCGAGCCGGGCGAACGCCTCGGGCTCGGTGCGCCGGAGCCAGCGGAGCTTGGTGATGGTGAAGCTGGCGACGGGGACGCTCCCGCACGCGGCCGCCCAACCGGGCGCGCCGTCGGCGAGCGCGGCGACGAGCGCGTCGGCGTCCGCGGCCGACTCGGTGTCGTTCCACAGCTTCGCGGGCCGCAGCACCGCGCCGGCGGCGTCGAGGGCGACGAGCCCGTGCTGCTGCCCGGCGATCGCGATCGCGGCGGGGCGGTGGCGATCGAACAGACCGGCCTCGGCGCCGGCTGCCTCGAAGGCGTCCCACCACTGCTGCGGGTGTTGCTCGCTGCGCGGTGGCGTCGTCGCGGGGTGCGGCGCGCGGCCGCGGGCGACGAGCTCGCCGCTGTCGGCGTCGCGCACCTCGACCTTGCACGAGG
>CAYUOL010000043.1:0-29886 GCA_964446345.1 uncultured Iamiaceae bacterium
TGCAGTCGTGCCCGAGCCGCGGCTCGTCGTTGGTCAGGGCGGCACGCGGTGAGCTCGAGAGAGAGCAGTACGGCGCGCATCCCTGGGTCAATCGTCCGGGGCAGGATCTCGATCACGGTGTCGTGGATCGTCGGGCGCTCGGTGCTCGACAGCTCCAGCACCCGGGCGGCACTGCCAGCCGTCTCGGCGTCGGGCCCCTTGAGGAGCTCGAGGAACACGGGTGTGTGCGCTGCGATTGCCGTCCGGGCGTCAACCGCAATCGGGGGTTCGGGCGCTGGCGCTCGATCGTTGGCCGCAGTCGCCTCGTCGACGAACCAAAACGCGAACCGGAAGTAGTCGTACGCGTAGCTCACTCCGAGAGCACCGATCAGACTCAGCACCTTGCGGGCCTGCGCCGAGTCAACCGTGTCCAGCAACCGGACGAGATACGGAACGGCGACGACGGACGCGTCGTACACGCTGCCTTGATGGTTGATGAGGTTGCTCAGGGTGCCGAACGCTTCGTCCCACGCGGCATCGTGAGCCGACGCGAGCGTGTCGAACAACGCAGGCAGATCGGTCGCGGGCCCGAACGCATGACGGACCGACGCCCAATCCCTCGAGCTCACGCCCTCACGCATCGCTCCCCGCGTCGCCGGCGGCCCTCGTGTGGCTTCTCATGACCGACATCCTCGCGCGCGACTCTCTTGAGCTACCGGCGGGAGCTCGACCTCGATTTGCGAGGAGCGCGCCAGAGAGGTTTGAAGCGGTGATCGTCGGCTCGCTACCGGCGATCGGAGCGAGGGCGTCGGGAATATGGGACGCGCATTCTGGGGCATGTGCGCGCCCGGACCGGTCAACTCCAACCGTGGTGGGTTGCGCGGACTGCAACACTGACGTGAGGCGCAGGGTGATGCCTACAAAGGGGAGATTCCGTGAGTAGCACCGCACGCACTGTTCTTGCCGTCTGCGGGTTCTGGGCGGTCTGGGTCCCGATCTACCTACTCATCATCTTTCGAGGACCTTCCGACCTCGGTATCTCGAACCGCAGCGGCAAGTTCCGCGGGGCGATGGTCAGCGGAGCACTGTTCGGCTCCTTCGGGCTCCTCTTGTGCGTAGTGGGAGACCGATTTGGCGCCATGGCTCCGCTGGCGGTGGCGGGCATCTTCTTGTCGATCGGCCTTGCCATTCGACGCTCACCAGAACGAGCCGAATGACCGCCCCCGTTGGGGCGCCCCGACATGCAGGGCATCGTCATCGAGCCGGCGATACGTCCGCTCGCCCGTCGTCGTTCTGCCGCGGTCGGGCAGCGCGTTCTGGGACGCGTAGTCCATGTGGGTAGTTGTTGGATCCGGTGAAGCTCGCTACTCGTCTCGCTTGGGCGGGAAAGCCCTGAGTGTCGTCCAGATGGAGAAGAACTCTTGCGTCGCGACGGCGTCCTCAACGTCGTCGTCGATCCAGCTCCAGCGGATGACCTCGCGGGGTCGCGCTTCGTTCGTCGGGACGCAGAAGGGATTGCCGGTTCCGTCATCTCCGAACGCGAGGAGGTCTCGACGAAGTCTTCCTTCCGACCACGAGCGAACGTTGTCCGAGACAAGGCGTTCGAGCGGCCAGACAACGAACCATTGGCCGGCTTGATCGAAGAATCCGTCGGCGGCCTCGTACAGGGACCGCAGGTCTGCTGGGATCGCTCGGCCGAGCGAACGCTCAGCGGCGTCGAGCTCCTCAAGCGTGCAGGGCCTGCCGGGCGTCACGCCTGACGCGACGGCGTCGGCACGCCAGCTTCCCGCGCTTGATTGGTCCATCGGCCCATTCTGCTAGGCAGGCCGCGTCTGCCGAGCCGGCGATCTGCCCGCAGGCCGGGTGTCGTTCTTCGACGCACGACACCGTTGTTTGGGGACGGGCGCGGACCGACGCCTCAGCTTCCCCCTGCCCGAGAGGTCACCTCGACATCAGCGTTTCCGGTGCCCACCGCCGGTACGCCGCGGCCAGCACACACAGCAGAGCCGCCGTGGTCCCCGCGAGGCCGAGGGTCATCCATCCGGGCCCCAGGCGACTCGCCGTAGGAAGACCTCCACTGAAACGACGCCCACTCCCAGGTAGTGACTGGCGTGTCGGACCAGGCGAGTGCTGCTGAGAGCGAGGCCCACAGGAAGAGCGCCAACGAGGTGGCGAACACAAGCAGCAAACCGATGACGATCCAACGCTGACCCATCGGCAGGCGCTCGAACATGAAAGCAGTCTGCCGCACCTCAAAAGCCGGGACGTTCGATTGGCAGCCCACTCTCCCGGCGATCGGCTGCAGGCTCACGCCGCACCCGCTGGCGGTCTTCTGGGACAACGTGCTGAATCGGTTGGGACGCCAGCAGCAATGATGTCGATGCCGTTGCGCCGGAGGCGCGACCGCCGAAGGGTTGGATCCATGTTGGACGCGTTGAGTTTGCTCGATGAGTCGCCGGACGTGGTCGGGTCGTTGCCCGATCTCGTTGGCACCGTCGCGCTAGAGGCGATCGACGGTCGAACCTACGGCGAGGCGCCAGGGTCGGGGCTGTCGTTTGTCGTTGGCACCGATGGACGAATCCGCACTCTGCACCTGTACTCCGACGGGCACGAGAACTTTGCGCGCTTCATCGGCACGATCCCGTTCGGCATTCGATTCGACATGTCTCGCGCCAACGTTCGAGCGATCCTCGGCTCGCCGAGCGCATCAGGGGAACCGCGCCAAATCGAACACTACGGCGAAGGTGCTGCCTGGGACCGGTTCGCCTTCGATGCGGTTCAGATGCATGTTGAGTACCGAGGTGATCAGCGGTCAATCCAACTCGTGACGCTGATGAAGGAGTCGGCGGTTCCTGGTCGCACTTTGTAGAGCGAGGCGTGTCCCAGAACGCTCGCCTTGAAGCACCTGAATCGCGCCCCCGAAGGGCCGATCTGCCGCGCTGTCATATCGCGTTCGCCGAGACGCTGAGGTGACCGCTGTCGACCACGGTCCGTGACGAACGGGCCGTCGGCGCGAAGATCCTGTTGTCACCAACGGTGGAACGAGCGTTCGTGGTTCGGGCGTCGCAGCTGCGGGATCGACATGATCGAGGGCATCCCCGCCCGGACTCGCCGACGCGCGGCTCCTGGTGCTCGACTGCGAGGCAGGCCGGCGAGTGTCGCCGTGACACGACTGCCCCGCTGATCGCGCATCCGACGATGTTGACCGTTCCGCGGCCCGGCTCCGGGCCTCACCTTGACGCCGTCTCTGGCTTCTACGATCAGCTCTGCGAGCCAACCCGACGAGTCAGGCACGGTGAATGCGTGGACGAAGACCTCAGCGACTTTGCGGTCGGTGACGAGTGGGACCTCGCGGACGCTGTCGACCAGATCATCCAGGTGACAGTTGCTCCCGGCGACGCGGCATCGGTGATCAGGTCGTGTCTTCGCGACGTTGGCGAGAGCTACCCGTGTGGATGGCTCATCCTTTGGTGGATGCCCGTCGCCCTCGACGTGGAGGGTCTGGTGATGACCGGGAACACCATGCCGGCCAGCCAAGGATGGAACTGCGTCTACGTCGCCGGGCGTGACAACGTTCTCTCGCTCGTGATCGATGCAGCGGACCAGGGCTCTTCCTGCATCGTCGTCGATCTCGAAGAGTGCTTCTGAGTTGGTGACGGCCGAAGGTGTCGACGTTCAAGTAATCCACCGCGTGGGGGTGGGTGTGTTCAGGTAATCCACCGGCGGGCGTTCATGTAATCCCTCGCGGTGGCGTTCAAGTTATGCAGCGGCGGGGGGTGGTGACGAACGGCGGAGCATCCCTGGGTTCGGTTCCTTGTCCTCGTAGGACCTGGCTCGTCAACCGGCGAGCTGGGAGCACGAACATGGCAAGGAGAACGTTCGAGATGATCGACGTTGTAGAGATTTTGCAGCACTGGCACGCAGGCCGATCCAAGACCGAGGTGGCCGCCAGCGTCGGGGTGGACCGGGGCACGGTCCGCAAGTACACGGCCCCGGCCGAAGCCGCGGGGCTGGTGCCGGGCGGCCCGGCGTTGAGCCGGGCCGAGTGGTTGGAGCGGGCCCAGGGGTGGTTCCCGGAGTTGATCGACGCGCAGGCGCGCAGCCTCACGTTCGGGGTCATCAACGCGCACCGCGACCGCATCGAAGCGATGCTGAAGACGAACAAGGTGACCACGGTGTGGCAGCGCTTGCGCGACGAGCACGGTCTCCCGGTGAGCCTGACGAGCTTCCGTCGCTACGTGTGGTTGGAGTTCGCCGACACCGTCACCGAGGACGATGCCACGGTGCTGCGCCCGGAGGTGGAGGCGGGCAGCGAAGCCCAGATCGACTACGGGTATCTCGCCTTGTGGCCCGACCCCATCTCGGGGCGGGCCCGGAAGCTGAACGTGTTCGTGATGGTCCTGGCGATGTGCCGGCACATGTTCATCCGGCCGGTGTTCGCCATGGACCAGGCGGCGTGGATCGACGCGCACGTCGCCGCGTTCGAGTTCTTCGGTGGGGTCCCGGCCCGGTTGGTGCCGGACAACTTGAAGACGGGGACGATCAAGCCCGACCTCTATGACCCGAAGCTCAACCGCGGCTACGTCGAGTTGGCCGAGCACTACGGCTGTCTCGTCGACCCCGCCCGGGCCGTCAAACCCAAGGACAAGCCGCGGGTGGAACGCCCGATGAGCTACATCCGCGAGAGCTTCTTCCGCGGCCGCGAGTGGGACAGCCTCGACCACCTGCAGGATGCCGCCGTGCTCTGGTGTCGCGACGTCGCCGGGCAGCGCCGGCATCGCAGCCTCGACGGCGCCGCCCCCGCCGCGGTGTTCACCGCCGTCGAACAACCCGCCCTGGGGGGTCTGCCCCGCCAGCGCTTCGAGGCCGCGGCGTGGTCGCGGCCCAAGGTCGGCACCGACTGTCACATCCACGTCGACGGGGCGCTCTACTCGGTGCCGTGGCGGTTCATCGGCCGCAACGTCGAAGCGCGGTGCACACCCCGTTTCGTTGAGGCGTTCGTCGGCCCCGACCTCATCAAGACCCACCCCAAGATCGCGAAAGGGGTGCAGACCGACTGGGCCGACTACCCGCCGGTGAAGGCCGCGTTCTTCATGCGGACCCCGGTGTGGTGCCGCAAACGCGCCGCCGAGCTCGGCCCCGACGTCGCCGCCGTGGTCGAGGACCTCATGGCCATCAACGCCCTGCACCGCCTGCGGTCGTGTCAGGGCGTGATCGGCCTCGCCGACAAGCACACCGCGCTGCGGCTCAACGCCGCGTGTCGCCGCGCCCTCGAGGTCGGCGACCCGACCTACCGGACTGTCAAAGGCATCCTCGCCGCCGGAACCGAGACCGACACCAACGAGGCTGAAGCCATGGCCCCGGTCGTGCCTGCGCATCTCCACGGACCGGGCCGGCTCTTCGACCCCGACCCCGACGACCTTGCGCCGGCCCCCGACCTCGACGCGGTCATGGAGGTGCGGTCATGACCCGGTCTCATCAGCTCGAGGCGACCCTGCGGACCCTCCGTCTCTCGGGGATGCTCGACACCCTCGACGCTCGCCTCGCTCAGGCCCAGGCCGGTCAGCTCGGTCACCTCGAGTTCCTCCAAACGCTCTGCGAGGACGAGATCAGTCGCCGCGACGCGACCGCCATCACCCGCCGGATCCGCCAAGCCCGCTTCGAGTCGCTCGCCACGATCGAGGACTTCGACTTCGCGTTCAACCCCAAGATCCCCGCCGCCCACATCCGCGATCTCGCGGCGGGCCGCTACCTCGACGCCGGGCAGGCCGTGATCCTCCACGGGCCCGTCGGCGTCGGCAAGACCCATCTCGCCCAAGCGCTCGCCCATCACGCCTGCCGCCACGGGCACACCGCGCTGTTCACCAAGACCGGCCGGCTGCTCGCCGACCTCGCCGGCGGGCACGCCGACCGCACCTGGGGCGCCCGGCTCAAACGCTGGGCCAAACCCGACGTGCTCGTGCTCGACGACTTCGCGATGCGCGACCTGACCACCGTGCACGCCGACGACATCTACGAGCTCGTCACCGAACGCGCCGGGCAGTCGCTGATCCTGACCTCGAACCGTGAGCGCAAAGACTGGTATCCGCTCTTCCCGAACCCCGTCGTCGCCGAGTCGATCCTCGACCGGCTCATCAACACCGCCCACGTCATCCACCTCGACGGCCGCAGCTACCGACCCACCCGCCGACCCCGACCACCCACCGAACCGAACCCAGGAGCCGCCACCGACTAGAACACACCCGGAACCAACCGAGGGATAACTCGAACGCACCCCCGGTGGATTACCCGAACGTCGACACGGCTTCGGTCCGGATGATCGACACGACCGGAACCATCTCCTACGTCGCTGGATCTGAGCTGACGGGGAAGGTACCCGACTACTATGAAGGCTTGGACGTCCCGATCGGTGGGAACCTCACAGTGGACCACGACGGGAACATCTACGTCGCAACCAGTGCCGATGGAGTGATCCGGAAGCGGCTGCGAAGCGGGGAGATCCAGGAGCTCGGGTCGGTCAAGTGGCCCTTCGGGCGCATGGCGATCGGGAAAGACAACTCGCTGCTGATGCTTCAAACCGCTGCGCCGGCGGCCGCTGGCGTGACCGGGCAACAGGCGATGCCCGATGAGCCTCAGCTGGAATTGGTGACGTTCCTCTTGAGCGGCGAGAGAAGCGAACCGCGGCGGATCACCGGAATGCCAAAAGTGGGGTTGTGCGAGGACCTCATCACGACCAACGGCGGGACCGCGTACTTCTCCTGTGGGGCCAACATCTACCGGATCGACAACATCTGATTCTCAGTCGGAAACGAAGCGTTTGGGGTCACGGGGTCGCGGCGCAGACGCTGGGGCCTCCATGCGCTTCTACGTTCGATGTCCAGGATGGTCAGGCTCAAGCAGTAGTGGAGGTCATTCCGAATCGGCCACTGCCGCTTGTACCAGTGTGTGCTCGCCGCCGACGCCGAGGAAGCCCCGTCCCGGCGGGCCCGTGATCGCGGTCCCGCGCGGAAGCGAGAGTGAAAGCATCTGACCGTCGAAGCTCGACTCGGGGCACAACAACATGCCACAACGGGACTTGCGGGCATCGGCCACGAAGCTCTTGTAGCTACCGGAGCGCAGGAACTCGGTCGTTCCTGCCACGATGAGTGCGGCGTCACCCGTCCGCCTCGAAGCGAGCTCGATCAAGGACTCGTTCGCCGTGTCGACAAGATCGGCGTCATCCACGAGCACGACGAACGGGGTTGCGTCGAGACAATCCTCGAATTCGATCGATTCGGCGTCTGCGCCCAGGAACGCTCGCCGCACGCCGGCGACGTGCGCCATGTCAGCCAGCGGCGACTTCTTGGGGGCCACCAGGATGACCGCGATACCCCTGGTTATGAACTGCGTCGCCAGCGCGCATAGGACTGAGCTCTTGCCTGATCGTGGCGGTCCGCCCACGAGAAATGCAGGGCCGTCATCGGCGAGGTCGATCCACTGGGGGCTGACATCATCGCCACCAACACCGAGGAGCATCGGCAGCCGCATCGGGCGTTCGGGCGTTGCCGCGCCGAGCCCATCCAACTCCGAAAGGGTGACCCGAGTGGGCATCGAACGAATCGGCTGCGGTTGCAGATTGATTGGTACAGCTGCATCCCGTTCGGTCGCCCAGGCGGCGAGCGATCGAAAGGCGTCGCTCTGTGATTGCCCGGACAGGTCGCGGTCAAGCACAGCGATCTGAACCTCGAGCTGGCTGACCGAGCGGAACGCCCTTCCTGGTGCGATCTCGTCAGGGAGTTCGCGCGCTCGAATGTCGGCGAACGAGTACTCCTCGCGGTCGTTGAATCGCAGGGCCAGCCGATGCTCCATGAGCGCGCCGATCTCTCCGTACAGGGCGTACCGGTCACCCGCGACCACAACCTGGATCCCGACGCTCTGGCCCTCTTTCAGGATTCGACCGACGAGCGCCTTCAGCCTGCCGTTCTCAACCTCACCGAGAGCCTCCAGGAACCCTTCCCAGCGATCGATCAGCAGCACGACGAAAGGGAGCCGCTCGCTGCCTGGACTCGACAGCGCGACCTTTCGTTGCTCGACGATGTCGCTCACCCCTGTCGCGGTGAGGATGGTTTGACGGCGTGTGACCTCGCCGCTCAGGTAGTCCAACAACCGAGCGACACGATCGGGTTCGGTTCGGTTTGCAACCGCTCCGCAGTGTGGCAATTGCGAAATCACCGCCAAGCCCTGGTTCCCGCAGTCGATGCCGTATAGGTGGACATCGCTGCTCCAATGGGTCCGTGCGATGCTTGCTGCAAGCGCGCGCAGGAAGGTTGTTCGTCCAGACCGAGCGCTGCCCCCTATGCCCGTGTGACCCGTCCCGAGGCGAAACGTGGCTGGGACCTGGCGTTGTTGTGCAGGAACGTCCTCGAGACCGAACACGACGTCGAGGGGGTCCGGTGCGACCGAGCCGCCAGCCTGCGCGAGCACCTCGTCCAGAGTGATCGACTTCGGCAACTCCGGTAGCAGGGGGCTGGCGGGCGCGGGGATCTGCTCAGCGATCGACGCAGCCAGGATCGATTCGACGATGTAGTGCAGATCCGTCGCGGCGTCGTCGTCGGGCTGCTGATCTTCGGATGACGCCGCATCGGGGGGCGCCAGTCCAACCTGATCCCAGCCGACAACCCTGACCGTGGGAACCCGGCGCACGACGGACACGGCTCCGGGTCGACGGCCACCCACTCGGCCGGCCTGGAACTGCACCAGGGGTTCCTGCCCGGAACGCATGAATCCGCGGCCGGGGAACGCCTTGCCGATGTTCGCCGCATCTGGGGCGTCGATGACGTCCATGCTGTCGCTCGGTTCCTTTGTGCGCAACGCGATGCGCAAGTCCGAGTTGGCCCGGATGTCCGGAGAGACAGCGCCCGAGGGGCGTTGGGTCGCCAGCACCAGGTGGACACCGAACGCTCGACCGAGCTGCGCGATCTCGATCAGGCCGTCGATGAAGTCGGGGAGCTCGCGGGCGAGGATGGCGAACTCGTCGATGATGATCAGGAGTCGAGGCATCGGGGGGATCGTCCCGTTCGCGTGAGCGAGCGCCTCCCAGTAGTTCTCGATCTCTTTGGCCCCGACGTCGCGGAACAGCGCCTCGCGCCGCGTGATCTCGGCTCGTAGCGATACGAGGGCGCGCTCGGTCAGGTGCGCATCGAGGTTGGTGACCATGCCCGTCGTGTGCGGCAGCCGGGCGCAATCTTTGAACGCGGTCCCGCCCTTGTAGTCCACGAGCACGAAGTTGATCGCGTCGGGGCGGTTCGTGATCGCGAGCGACGCGATGAACGACATGAGGAACTCGCTCTTGCCGGCGCCGGTCGTGCCCGCCACAAGCGCGTGTGGACCGTCGCGCGCGATGTCGATCGAGAAGTCGCCGGCCGTGCTGCGGCCGACCACGCTTCTCGAGCTGCGCCCGCCGAGGCGCCATCGGTGCACTATCTGCTCGGGCGTCGGATCGGGCATGGAGATGGCGTCGAGGAGGCGCAGGCTTGCGGGGAGGGTGCCTGTGACGCTCGCGAGACCCCCACCGACCTTCTCGAGGGGCGCCATTGCCCGGGCTGAGAGGTCGGCAATGGGACCCGAGACGCCGTCAGCGAGCACGGCGTTGAACCCTTCGGCGCCCGCGACCTGTACTCGTGCCCGGGGCGTGCCGGCATCAGCGAAGGTGATCGTGGCGCGGGCCTCCTGGGGCAGCAGCTGCTCGTTGGTATCGATGCACACCGCGAGCACGCCGTGCGCGGGGCCGTGCTGGAGGATCTCGGTTACTCCGGGATGTGCGCGCAGACGACTGGCACCGTCCAGCACCACCACGACCAGCGGGAGGTGGGGTCCAGCGGCTGATCCGTAGGAGGGCTGCGCGCTCCGGCGTGCTTCGACGAGCGCTGCGAGCTCACGGATGCGTGCGCTGATGGTGTCGGGGGTGTTGCCGATCATCGCCGCTCCCCGGTCCGCGAACTGCGTGTGCGGCAACCAACGCGCCCACTCCCAAGTCGTGCCCGGATCAGCAGCCAGCACCACCAGCTGCAACAGATCGGGGCTGTGCAGCACCGCCAGCTGGAGCGCGATCCATCGGACCAGCGGTTCGGTTTGGGTCGGGTCGCCCGCCACGCCGACCACCCCGACGTCCAACAGCGAAACGACGACCGGCACGTCGTGGAGCTTCGGGTGCCGTGCTTCACTCGATTGTTCGACAACGGTGGCGGCCGAGGGCACCGCGCCGGTTCCGACTCGGACGGAACCCAACCTCGGATCATCTGGTTGGCGCTCCCACAAACGACGACGCGGGCCTCGTGCGGCCAGGACGACGCGGGCAGGATCCGGGTGCTCGGCTCGCATTCGCGTCGCCTCGGCGGCCAGGGCCGTATCGAGACGCGCTTGCTCTGCGGCGTTGGCTGCCCGCCATTGCTCCATCTGCTTCTCGAAGGTTCGCGAAGCGGAACGTTTGCCCTGAAAGTGGCTCCCCAGGTACATGACCGGGCTCATGAGTCCGAACAGAAGGTAGGTGGCGCTCTTCGTGATGGCCGCAAGAACCCCGGCCATCGCCAGCGGCAGCACAAGCATGAGGATCGGAAACTTCGACGGCTCAGCGCGTTCGGGTCGGGGATCGAGCCGCGCCTCGATGGTATGTGTCGTGGACGACAATCGCGGGCTGACGTTGATCCTCAGCCGTCCGCTCTCGGCGTCGACCGCGGTGTGGGCCACCTCGGAGTCTGTGCGTTCGACCGACAGCAACGTTGCGCCGGCGTGCACCACGTCGTCGACAGAGATGCGGACGGCATCCTCGATTCTTCGACCGTGGATGGACGTGCCGTTTGTGGACCCCAAGTCCTCGACCGTGGTCGATCCGTCAGCGGCGACCGTCACCGACAGGTGGAGCCGAGAGAGGTCAGGGTCGGGGACGCGTACGTCCGCGTCACTCCCGCGACCGACCGTGTAGCGCCCAGCTTTCACGCGGAAGACCGCTCCCGCGTGCGGACCCCCGACGACGCGGATCTCGAAGGGTTCCGAGGGTGCTCGATCGTGAGCGGCGGGGGCAGCCCCGCCGCAACCGACGAGCGCGCCGTCCCTCAGCCCACTGGCGGACAACGGCTCGGCGATGTCGATCGGCCCGTCGTCGACGTACAAGGCACCGTCGGCCGGCTGGATCGGAGCGAGTAGCGGTACCAACTCGCCGACCGGTGTCGAGGGATCGGCGTCGACCTCAACGGTCGTAAGCGTGTCGACGACCGGATCAACCAGCGTGAATCGGATGCGCACTGCGCCGCTTTCCTCGCATCAATAGCGCCGCGCGCGATGGCGGGCACGGGACTCGAACTCGGGTCACTCCCAGACCCATTGGAACGTCTCCGCCACGACATCGAACAACATGTCGAAGGTCTCGGAGAGCTCCAGTGAGGGGGTCATGAAGTTGAGGACCGCCAGACCGGCCGCGGTGCCGGCGGGGATGTAGTACTGGGACACGACGAAGGTGCCGGGGGCCTGCCACCCCTCGGGTTGGATCTCGCGCGTCTCGCGGAGCTTGACGGCGGTCCCCGAGGGAAGATCGATCGTTGTGACGCTGCGGTCCGGCTGCGCCTGATCCGAGGTGCTGAATGCCTCCTCAACGATGTTCGACGGGATCCCATGGTCACCGGTACCGAGCAGGGCCAGGTTGCACATGGCCATCAGGAAGACCGGTTCACCCTCCGGGTCATCCTCGGGGTAGTCGATGTCGAAGTAACTGCTCGCCATGACCACCCCGACGTCCCACGCTTGCGCCAAACCCGAGCGCAACATGCCCCGCAGCATTCGGCGGGCCTCGTCCTCGAGAGGTGGATCGGCGTCCGCCGCGAGTTGGTCGAGGTACGCCTCGATTCGCTCGACCCGGCCCGCCGGGTTCGGGTCCATCTCAACCCAGTCAGGCGGCAGTTGGATGGTGAACGAGTCTGGCAAATCGGTGGTCTCGACATTCGTCATCGCAGGCCTCCGGCCGTCGAGCGATCGTGGTTCACAGAGCATCCTTCATTGCGGCGCGCGGTTTGTGGCCGACGAGGTCGATGCTGATCTTGACGAGCGTCTTCGGGTCGGTGATGTGATGGTAGAAGTGATCACGCACACCCTTGCCGCCATGCAACCTCCACTCTCGGGAGTAGTCACGGTAGATCTCGTAGTCGCGGTGTCCGTCCTTGATGATCTTCAACGTGGCGTGCACGGTGCCCCAACCCCGTTTGGGGGCGATCGCGAAGTGCAGGAGGTTCTTCGCCTTGCGTGCGTCTTTCCAGTAGCAGGCTCTCTTCAGGACACCCATCGTCTTGCTGTTGCGGATGAGGTAGTTCCTGATGTTCCGCCCCGAGGGACCGGGGTGGCGCAGCACGTTCTTTAGGGAGTTCTTGGCCACCTCCTCGGCGGCACGCTTGGCCGCGGCCTTGCCGGCTCGCTTCGAGACCTCGCCACCCATCATCGCCGCCACGCCCTTCGCCGCCGAACCACCCTTGATGCCCGTCGCGGCGAACGCAACATCGAGCCCGGCCCAGAAGATCGCCGACGAGTCCTTGCGACCGTTGGCCACCTGGACGATCACACAGACGAAAATGGCCACCGCCACGACCAGAATCAGTATCGCGATGATGTTGACGCCGGGAATGAACAGCGCCACGACGACCAGCGCGGTCGAGATCACCTCCAGTGCTGTCTGCAGTTGTTGCCACGTGTCCGGGTCGAAGGTGACCACGCCGACCGCGAAGTCGGCGACCTGTTCGAAGAAGTTCTTGTTCTGGATGCCTTGCTGGGATGCCTCGTCGACCTCTCGGGCGGCGCGGCGGGCGGCGTCCTCGCGGAGGGCCCGGGCCTGCTCCGCGAGTTTGCGCGCCCCGGTGAGATTGGCCTCGGCATCGTCCACCTGCCGTCGCGCCCGCTCGCGTGTGTTGACGTTCGCGTTGATGGAATCAATCGTGCGTTGTCGCGAACGTTGTCTGCTGTAGTAGCTGCTCTCCGTCGCTTGCCGGTGAGGATCATCCGCCGGCATGTGCGCGAGCCGGTGGTACAGGCTGCGGATCTCACGATCGAGCGCGTCGCGGCTGCGTTCGCCTTCGCGGATCGATTGGTTTGCGTTGTCGTATTGGCCCCGCCCGTTGCGGCGACTGTCGTCGGCCGACGCGGCGTTGGCCTTCGCCTGACGAGCCTCATCCTGGGCTCGCTGGAGCTCGCCTGCGTACCCGACCAGGGCGCGCCCGGCCTGGTCATAGGACCGATGGAGCTGGTCGAGATCGTCAGGCAGGTGAGAAGCGAACATCTTCTTGAACTGCTCGGCCGCCGGGCCCCGCCAAACGGCGCCCTCCCAGTTGTTGACTATTCGCCGCAGCTCGCGCGCAGCGGCCTCCGCGTCGCGGTGGGTCGCCAGGAACTCGTCACCAAGTCCACGGACTCTGCCGGGGTCACCTGGCGCGGGGTCGCCGCCAAGCAGATCCCACTCACCCATGCCGGTGCCTCTGAGTCCCTCTGTCCCCGCTGAGGAGCATCAGTCCTCTCCCCTGGCGGACTTGGCGATGGCGCCGTCCGCTTCTCGGTACATCTGCCCGGCGTTCTCGGCCGCCTTGATGGCGTTGTCCAAGCTGAAGATGATCTTCTCTCGCCCTTGACGCCAGTTGTCGATGAAGTGCAGAACCGAGCCCGCGAGCGCCTGATCGCCGAATGTGCGCGCGTCGACCGAGGTGTAGACGTTCACGCCCGGCGCGAAGGAGACTCCGGCGCCGATGTGTTCGAGCTCAGCCTTGATAGATCGCAGCTCTGCCACGAGTTGGTCGAGCGCGTCGGCGTCGACTTCGAAGTGCATCTGTCAAGTGTCCCGGTCTGCCCAGAGTGCCCGACTACTGGGTCATCGACTTCTTGATGTTCTCCTCGGCGTCGCGGTAGGTCTCGCCCGCCTTGCCGAGCAGCGTGCTGATCCCGTCGAGGGCCTCGCGCAGGTTCTTCGCGCTCGACTGCCATTCGTCCCACATCCGGTGGAACTCCGACGAGGCCGCGCCCTCCCAGTCCGTCACCAGGGGCTCGATCTTGTTCTTCATCTCGTCGAGCTTGCCCTGGACCTCGCCCGAGGTCCGGGTCAGCTGACCGGACAGGTCGATCAGTTGCTCAGACGTGACCTTCAAGACACCCATGTGAATCCTCCGCCTCTTTCGCCCGCCGAATCTCGACGAGATCCCCCCTTGATTCGCGCCGGAGCATATGCGCGGACAAGGCGGAGCGGCAATGGGCTGTTTGCGCTGTTTGCGCTGTGTGTGACGCTCAGGCGCCACTGTGAGACGCGCCAGGGTTTGGATGGATCGGGCGGGCTACTGTTGTCGGGCGGTTGGCGAACCGACTGCGGTGCTGGATGGCGGAGGGTGCGGTATGGCGGGGGCGCGAGAGGACCTGGATCAGGGCTCGAAGCCGCGGGGGTTTCGTCTGCGGTCTTCGGCTGGTTTCGCGAGCATTGGTTCGGCGATCGCGCTTCTTGCGGTGTCGCTGGCAGCGTTCACCGGTCTCGGTACCTCGCGTTCGTCGATCGACTTGGGCTCGGGTTTCGCGTGGTTGAGCAGCAACGACGTCGGCAAGAGCCAGGGTCAGGTCGTGCTCGCCAATGGGGCGACGGGGCAGGGCGTCACGAAGCTGAACATCGACGGTGTCGAGGACGGTGAGGTCCGGGTCGAACAGCGCGACGGGCATGCGGTCGTGGTCGTGACGAGCTCGGATGGGACAACCCGAGTGCTCTACCGATTGGACGACCAGACCCTGAAGAACGGTGTCGGGCGCAAGGTCACCGGTGACGACGATGTCATCCGTGGCGGCAATCGGACCTACCTCGTCAAGCAGAAGCTGGGCACGATCCAGCCCATCGACTCCGACACCCTCCAGCCGAAAGGCCGGAGCATCGAGTACAACACGCCGATTCTCGCGGCAGCCGACGACGACGGCTTGCTCATCGTCGTCCAGAAGGACCGCGCGGTGTACACCGTCGTCACTGACGACCAGGCCACCGGAGAAAGAAGCCTCGGTGCGTCGGGTGACTCGTTCCAGATCAGCACGATCGGAGGGCGCCCCGTCGTCGTCAACCAGACGCGCAACGAGGTGTACGTGTTCCGCAAGGGGGCGCCGACCAAGATCGCGATGCCGGCGGGTGCCGGAGAGACGTTGGTCGCCGAGAGCGGCGAAGGAAACGTGCTGGCGGTGTTGCGCCGCGACAACGGCAACGGCACGCTCGTCCTCGTCAATCTCGACAAGAACGAAGCCAAGCAGGCCGCGGTCCCCGGCGACGCCAGCACGTTCGACGCACCGCTCGTGGCGCCCGACGCGGTGTACCTCGTGGATCCCCAGAAGGGCAACGTCGTGGTCATCGATCCCACGAACGGCGCCGTGCGAGCACAGAAGGCGCTTCCGACCGGCCGCGGCGGCAACAACACCGACACCTTCGTCAAGGACGGATACCTCTGGATCAACAACCCCAACGACCAGAAAGCCGTTGTCTTCGACCGCGACGGCAACTCGAAGGACGTCGACAAGTACCGCAAAGACATACCAGTCATCAACCCCGTCGCCGCAGACGAACCCGCGCCCGACCAGGGCGACAGCGCGCCAAGGCCGGTCCCTGCACCCGAAGCACCTCGTCGATCGAACCCAGTGCCGAATGGCGATCCGACCTCAGGTCCCGTCGACGGATCGCCGACTGGCCCAGCGAGGCCGACGACGACCGTCAGCAATGACTCGAACCCGCCACCGACCCAAGTCGATCCCACGCCGCCAGCGGCGATCGGCAACAAGCCCGGGGCACCGGGAATACCAACAGTCTCCGCGCTCGATGCGGCGGCCACCGTCTCGTGGTCGGCCGTGGGCGGCGCCGACCGCTACGCCGTCATCACCTACGCCGGCGATGGCTCTGAGGCGAAGAGAACGGGCTCGGATGACCCCAGCTGCGACCAGGGCACACGTACTTGCACCATAAGAGACCTGACGAATGACGCCAGCTACTCGTTTGAGGTGTTCGCCTCCAACAGCATCGGTGACGGACCGAACAGCCCCCGATCCGCCACGGTCACACCAAAGCACGACGTGCCGGAGGCGCCGACCCAGGCAGACGCCACTGCGGGGGATCGAACGATTGCCGTGATCTTTCCGGAGGGCACAAAGCGATACTCGGACATCACCGAGTACATCGTCAGTACCGACAAGAACCCAGCGATGACCAGGACGGTGTCCGCCTCGTCCGGTCCGCCGTATCGCACGAACCTCGACCAGAGTCTGGGCATCAACAACGGAACCGCGTACAAGGTGACCGTCGTCGCCAAGAACGCTGCGGGGATCTCGAGCACCACTCCGGCGATCTCGGCCACCGTGACCCCGAGCGGCAAGCCGTTCAAGATCGCCGCCGCGCCGGTCGCTCGGCCGGCACCTGGCGCGGCGACGGTGTCCTGGACGGCAGCCAACGCCAACGGCTCACCGATCACCGGCTACAAGGTGTCATGGCCGGCGAACCCGACGGGCGTGACCCTGCCAGCGGGAACGCTGTCTTACAGCGCGAACGTCGGCACCCAGCAAACGGTGAACTTCACCGTGACCGCCACGAACGCGAACGGAGACAGCGCTCCAGCGACCAGCAACTCCGTTGTCTCCTACGACAACCTGAACACTGAATACAGCGCCAGCCGGCCAGCAGGTACCGGAGGCGGACCTCGGTCTTACAAGGGATGTTCCCCGTGGTGTGCTTGGAGCGGCGGCTTCCGTGTCATCAACAACTGCCCGGGCACCCTCGATGGCCCTGCGAGCGCGAATTGGTCGATCTCCGTTCCGCAGCCTGGGCACTACGACGTGTCCATCGAAGTCGGCGACAACGGCGCTGCTGCTGACGGGGCGTACCCGGACTCCTTCGCGCAATGGAGCGTCAACGGCACCGCCGTCCCAAACGTCAACGAGACCAATGCCGGCTGGATCAGGATCGGGGCGGTCGACGCTGGCTCCGCAGGCGCCATAGGAATCAGTGCCAACAACAACTACTGCACGCCTCGGAGCCCGTCTACCAACAAGTGGCTCTACATGGCCGGCGTCAAGCTCACCTACGTCGCACAAGCACCGCAAAGCAGCCTGACGGCAAACGACCGCCAACGATCCCAGGACGAGATTGCCGTCGACGACTGCGGCCCCGGCGGAAGCGGCGACAGCTCACACCTCGGCAGGGGTGCCGTGGGATCCGGCACGCGCTGCGAAATGACTGAAGTACGCCAATCGCAAACGGGATTCGCCGACGAGTGTCCTGCATCGGAGCGATTCATGCTCCCGATCACCCGACGGAGATCCCGGCTCTGAGGAGGCGCAAACGCAGGTTCAAGTAGGGTGCCGTGGTTTGCAGGAATCGGGCGAGTTACAGTCGTCTGGCGGGCGGCGGACCGAACGCATCGTACGACGGGGAGTTGCAGCATGGCGGGGGCGGAAGAAGAGTCGACTCAGGACTCGAAGCCGCGGAGGTTTCGGCTGCGGTCTTCGGCTGGTTTCGCGAGCATCGGTTCTGCGGTAGCGCTGCTTGCGGTGTCGTTGGCTGCGTTCACCGGTCTTGGCACGTCCCGGTCGTCGATCGACCTGGGCTCGGGTTTCGCGTGGTTGAGCAGCAACGACGTCGGCAAGAGCCAGGGTCAGGTCGTGCTCGCCAATGGGGCGACGGGGCAGGGCGTCACGAAGCTGAACATCGACGGTGTCGAGGACGGTGAGGTCCGGGTCGAACAGCGCGACGGGCATGCGGTCGTGGTCGTGACGAGCTCGGATGGGACAACCCGAGTGCTCTACCGATTGGACGACCAGACCCTGAAGAACGGTGTCGGGCGCAAGGTCACCGGTGACGACGATGTCATCCGTGGCGGCAATCGGACCTACCTCGTCAAGCAGAAGCTGGGCACGATCCAGCCCATCGACTCCGACACCCTCCAGCCGAAAGGCCGGAGCATCGAGTACAACACGCCGATTCTCGCGGCAGCCGACGACGACGGCTTGCTCATCGTCGTCCAGAAGGACCGCGCGGTGTACACCGTCGTCACTGACGACCAGGCCACCGGAGAAAGAAGCCTCGGTGCGTCGGGTGACTCGTTCCAGATCAGCACGATCGGAGGGCGCCCCGTCGTCGTCAACCAGACGCGCAACGAGGTGTACGTGTTCCGCAAGGGGGCGCCGACCAAGATCGCGATGCCGGCGGGTGCCGGAGAGACGTTGGTCGCCGAGAGCGGCGAAGGAAACGTGCTGGCGGTGTTGCGCCGCGACAACGGCAACGGCACGCTCGTCCTCGTCAATCTCGACAAGAACGAAGCCAAGCAGGCCGCGGTCCCCGGCGACGCCAGCACGTTCGACGCACCGCTCGTGGCGCCCGACGCGGTGTACCTCGTGGATCCCCAGAAGGGCAACGTCGTGGTCATCGATCCCACGAACGGCGCCGTGCGAGCACAGAAGGCGCTTCCGACCGGCCGCGGCGGCAACAACACCGACACCTTCGTCAAGGACGGATACCTCTGGATCAACAACCCCAACGACCAGAAAGCCGTTGTCTTCGACCGCGACGGCAACTCGAAGGACGTCGACAAGTACCGCAAAGACATCCCGGTCATAAACCCTGTTCCGGACGAGCAGCCCGGGATCGATCCCGGCACTCCAGCCCCCGTCCCGGACACTGGCACTGGGCCCAAATCCCCGACCCCCGTCGAGACCCCGAAAACCCGTCCGGTCGCGACAACCACTGTCCCCGAGAACACAGCACCGCAGCCTGTGGAGCCTCCGTCGCCAGTGGCGAACCGACCATCGGCGCCACCGGACTTGACCGCGATCGCCAGAGACAGATCTATTCGCCTCACGTGGAGCAAGACCCCGGACGGTGGAGCCCCGATCGAGCGGTACCAGCTCGTGTGCACGCCGGACTGCGGCACGTCGCCCGGCACAATCGATGGTGCACCACAGGAGACGATCGTGGAGGGACTTGCGAACGGGACTTCGTACGTCTTCCGCCTGTCTGCATCCAACAGCGTGGGCGACGGCCCGCAGAGCTCGGCGTCCGGCCGGCCGTCAGCTGACGTTCCTACGCCGCCAACAGGAGTCTCCGCGGAGGCCAACAACGACGGCAGCGTCACCGTCACCTGGCAGACAGCCGACGAGGGCCTCGAGATCTCCGGATTCGACATTGTCGCGAAATCGTCCAACCCGCAGGTGAAGCCCCAATCGGTCTCATATGCGGTCGCTGGAGGCCAGATGCGTTCGTTCCGGACTCCGACGTCCGGCACCGACACCCTTGGGTTCGACGATGACAACATCGGCGACTACACGTTCATCGTCGCAGCACGCGCTCTTACCCGCGATCGCGCCGCCACGAACAGCGAGGACAGCAAGCCTTCCGCAGCCGTGGATCCGTTCAAATCCCCGTCTTTTGCCGCGGGGCAAAGCGTGGTCGGTCCGAAGAACGGCCTGGGCACCAGCACACAGGTATCTCTCACTTGGCCGAAGGCCGCAGCAAACGGCCGAGCGACGACCTACACGGTCGAGTACTGCGCGAACTCAGGCGCTTCGTGTGGCACCTGGACCAAGGCGACAACTGGGCCTCTCACGGTGCTCAGCACAACGGTTGCGGGGCTGACCAATGGGACGCCCTACGTGTTCCGCGTCATACCGACCAACGATGCAGGCAACGGCTCTCCCATCTTGAGCGCTCCAGCAACCCCAGGAGCCGTCCCGAGCGCGGCCATCAGCAGCATCGCCGCAAACGGTGATCGAACGATTGCCGTCGTAGTCACCGTCAACGCGAACAGCAGCGGAGCCGCGACTTGCGCGGTCACGCTCAATGGTCAAACCCAGAACTGCGGTAGCGGCGGCACCTTTTCGTTTGGCGGCCTGGCCTATGCCACCTGCTATCCAGCGACCGTCACGGTTGCGAACGCGTATGGAACGGCCGCTCCCGTCACGAGTCAGTGCGCTCGCACAAATGATCCCCCAACGGTCACCGTCGCGATTGACGTTGTTACCCACCTGGGTGGAGTTGGGTCTCCAGGGATTTGCGGCGGAGCGGATGGCGCCGGAATTCTCAACACACCCGACGACTACTACGGGGCGACTCGACTCGGCTGTGCACAGCAGAACACTCAGTGGAGAGTCTCCTGTCAGCATGTCGGTGCGATGATCACCGGATCCGACGGGTCCAAGAACAATGTCTGGTTTCGAATCCTTGATCCCGTCAACGGCCAAACTGGCTGGCTGAGTGGGATGTGGATCTCCGGCAGTCCAACCAACCTCGGCCTTCCAGGCTGTTGAGGTTTTGTCCGCTGAGATCCTGAGGCCTCACCGGGTTCTATCGCAAAGAGGAGATCTGCATGACTGACACCCAGACGGCGAACGCGCAGTCGCAGGCATTCGCGACCTGGTTCGACAAACTCGTCGGCAACGTTGAACTGGTCATCCGCGGCAAGACCGACGTCGTGCGACTCGCCCTGGTGAGTCTCTTCTCCGAAGGGCATCTCCTGCTCGAGGACGTTCCCGGCGTCGGCAAGACCATGCTGGCACGCTCGCTTGCCCGGTCGCTTGGTGGTGAGTGGCGGCGCATCCAGTTCACCCCGGACCTGCTGCCGTCCGACGTGACGGGTGTTTCGATCTTCAATCAGCAGACCCACGTGTTCGAGTACCACGAAGGCCCGATCTTCGCGAACGTCGTGCTCGCTGACGAGATCAACCGCGCTTCGCCGAAGACGCAGTCGGCGCTGCTGGAGGTCATGGAGGAGCGCCGTGTCACGGTCGAGGGTCAGCCGCGCGCAGTGCCCCGGCCGTTCCTGGTCATCGCCACGCAGAACCCGATCGAGTTGGAGGGCACGTACCGCTTGCCCGAGGCGCAGCTCGATCGCTTCTTGATCAAGACGACGATCGGTCACCCGGACCTCAACGCGGAGATCGAGATCCTGCGAGCACAGAGCACCACTGCTCCAAGAATCGATGACCTCCGACCGCTGCTATCCGCGGAGGATGCCCGCAACATGGTGACCTTCGCAGAACACGTCTTCGTCTCCGACGGGCTGCTTGCCTACATCGCCAGCATCTCCGAGGCCACGCGACGGTTGAGCGATCTGCGGCTCGGGGTTAGCCCCCGAGGGAGCATCGGACTGCTGCGGGCGTCGCGCGTGCTCGCGGCCTCCGAAGGGCGGACCTTCGTGACCCCGGAAGACATCAAGTTCCTGACCGAACCGGTGCTGAGCCACCGCGTGATCCTGACGCCCGAAGCCGAGCTGCAGGGTCGTACCGGTGCCGAGCTCGTTCGGCGAGCGGTCGAGTCAGTACCCGTACCCCAGAAGCGCTGACCATGTTGACCCGTACGGGCTGGGCTGCTGTCGTCGGCGGCGTGCTCCTCATCGTCGCGGCTAGCGCGCTCGGTTACGTCGAGCTCGCCGCACTGGGCATCGCGTTGATCACGGCAGTGTTGTTGGCCTGCGCCTGGGTGCTGTACCGGCCCAACCTGCGAGTGGATCGCCACATCGACCCGGTTCGTGTCACGGTCGGCGACCCGGCGATGAGCCTCGTGGCGGTCCACAACGAATCTTCTCATGCCAGCCTTCCCCTGATGGCCTTCGACCGGATCGGCAAGGAGACCGTGGCGGTGCCGCTTCCGAGGCTGCGAGCCGGCGCGATGAAGGAGACGAGCTACCTCCTGCCGACGGCGCGCCGAGCCGTGCTCGATGTCGGACCGTTGGCCGTGGTGCGCTCGGACCCGTTCGGGCTCGTGCGGACCGAGCAGTCGCGCGGCGACATCCGACAGCTCTTCGTCCACCCACGGCGCCACGCGCTGCTGCCGTTGCCTGCGTCATTCGAACGGAGCCTCGAGGGACCGACGTCCGATTCGGCGCCTCGAGGCAGTCAGGCTTTCCACCAGCTCCGTGAGTACGTCCCCGGTGACGACCGCCGCATGATCCACTGGAAGACGTCGGCGCGCACCGGCACCCTCATGATCCGTCAGCACGTGGACACCAGCCTTCCCGACTTGACGGTCGTCTTGGACAACCGCCGCGGCATCTACCGGTCCGATCAGTTCGAAGCAGCCGTCGAGATCGCCGCTTCGCTCGTGACGACCTGCGCCGAACAGGGGTTTCCCGTCCGGCTCCGCACGACCGACGGCAGCCGCTACGACGCGCCGATGGGGCAACCACCGACGACGTACTTCCTGGACAGACTTGCCGGCGTCGAGCTGACTGACGGCAACGATCTCGAAGCGATCAGCCAGATGCTGCTGCGCACAGCTACGGGCTTCGCTCTCCTGGTGATCTCCGCACACCCCTCGGCGTCTGACATGCGTGCGCTCACCCCGCTCGTTCGACGTTTCTCTGCCGTCATCGTGGTCGATGCCGACCCCGATACCGATCGCCGCTTCGTCGCGGCAGGGATTCAACGGGTCGAGACCACGAGCGGGTCTGACTTTGCGGCGCAGTGGAACCAGGGGCTGCTCCGATGAAGCGGTACCCCCTCGGTCAACTGGTGGCGCTGACGCTGCTGACGCTGTTGGCGGGCGCGACGTTCCTGGCCGTCTTCCGTCCGGAAGACGTCGTGCTGGTCCTGGCGGTCGCCGCGGTCATGCCGCCGCTGGTCTCGCTGATGTTCCGCGTGCGGCGTCGACCTCACCTCGCATTGGTGACGCTGGCGAACATCCTGCTTGCGGTCTTCCTTGCTGGCCCGCTCGTGTTCTCCGACACCTTGCTCGCCCGAGTGGCACCGTCCACGGCAACCTTGAGGGCGATCGGCGGCGCCGCGCGCAACGGTTGGGCCGAGATTCTTTCGTCGACGACGCCCGTGCCGGCCAGGCCTGCGGCGCTCTTCGTGCCGTTCGCGCTGGTGTGGCTAGCGAGCTTCGTCGGGGCGGAGATGACCTTCCGCAGCCGGCGGGTGATCCTCGTCCTGGCGCCTTCCGTGGTGCTCGCGACCGCAGGAATCCTCTTCTCGGATCATGCGTCGGGAACCTGGGGGATCGGGGCCTACGCGTTCGTTATCGTCGCCGCTGCCGTCCTCGCGACCCGTGCGTCGTCGTTCGCCACTGATGACCGGGCCTTCGATGAACGTGACGAGAACCGGCGCGCCAACGGTGATGCCGAGTCGCTCGACACCCAGCGGTCCGTGAGTCGAGCCCTTGTGTGGCACCGACTGGCCATGGCCATCCCGTTCATGGTGGTCATCGCGTTGGTCGCCGTTCCACTGGCGAGGACGCTGCCGTTCGTCCCGGCCCGGGACCAAGTCAGCCTTCGCGACCACTACGAGATCCCGGTCGAGAACCAATCCCGGGTGAACCCGCTCGGCCGCATCGCCGCGTCGGTCCAGGATCGTGACGTCCGGTTCAGGTTGATCGTCGATCAGGCTCTGCATCGCAGCGCGGTGAGCGGCACCCCGAAGTTGCGCACCGCGGTGTTGGACACCTACGACGGCACGCAGTGGAGCTCGGGCGCCGACTATGTCACGACCGGCGGCAGCCTTCCTCTGCTCGGTGACGCCGCCGCCGGCGCCCGCTCGGTCACCCAGACCATCTCGATCGTGAAACCGGACGGCCCTTGGCTTCCTGCGTTGCCGCAACCCGTAGCACTCGATGCCCCCGCCGACTCCCGGATCCAAGTCGATCCACGCACGGGTGCGATGGTGGCACCGGAAGGATCGACGCGAGGAGTCGCGTATCGCGTGCGCTCTGAGTTGCTCGACATCACCGCCGCGGACTTTCAGATGGCTGAGATCGCCACCTCTGACTCGGCCCGCGCAGCCACCTCGACCATCGACGAGCTGCCGCCCGGTCTCGCCGCCATCCAGGAGATGGCCACGAAAGGATCCGCGTCCCAAGCACAGCAGTTGTCCCGGCTGCTGGCGTACTTCCGCAACGGCAAGACCAACGAGGGCGACCAGTTCAAGCTCGACCCGGACGCTCCGGCGGGGTTTGCGCTGGGCAACCTGGAAGCCTTCGTCGCAGGGAAGCGAGCGGGCAGGCCTGAAGAGTTCGCTGCGACGTTCGCCGCAGTCGCTCGTTCGATGGGCTTTCCGACGCGTGTCGCCGTGGGTTATCAGCTGCAGGACGAAGTCGTGGCAAACACCCCGATCGACGTCAGCGGCACTGACGAGACCGCGTGGCCCGAGATCGAGCTCAAGGGCTTCGGATGGGTGGCCTTCGACCCGGTCCCCACCGACACTGCGACCTCCGAGTTGACGCTCGAGGAGCAACAACTCGACGCTGCCATCCAGGAGTCGGTCGACCAATCGGCGAACAACCCGGAGCAACCACCCGGGACGAATCCGAACCTCGGCCCTGCGCCCTCAACTGGCGAGGCCGGCGATGGGTCGAACGCCGATCAGTTGTTGATGGTGTGCGGCACCGCGTCGCTGATCCTCGCAGCCCTCCTCGTCGCACCCTGGATCCGCAAGCGTCGCCGTCGCACGCGCCGTCGGCACGCCCAGAACGCGGCGGAGAAGGCCGAGGGCGCATGGCAGGAGATCCTGGATCGCCTCGTCGAGGCTGGCACCCCGGAACCGGAGAACCTGACACCGTCCGAGGTCGTGCATGTCGCGGGCACCCAGTTCGGCGATGACGTACGTCGTCCTGTCGCCAACGTCGGCGTGCTGGTCAACCAGGCGCTGCACAGCCATGATGAACCGTCGGATGTGCTGGCCGAGGAGGTGTGGGCAATGACCGACGATTTCGACCGCGCCGTTCGGTCCGGACGCACACGCCGCGAAAGGGTTCGGGCCGGCCTCGACCGACGCCCGCTCGCCGCGAGCCGTCGGGGATGATTCGTCGAGCGGCGGTCATCGTTGGCACCACGTTCCTCGAGACAGCTGGCCCGCAGGTGAGGGGGCCCGAGTGAGCGATCCCACGATCATCGAAGGGTTCGAGGACCTCGTGCTCATCGGCCAGGGCGGGTTCGGCGCTGTCTACCGGGGCACCCAGGAGCACATCGGTCGAACTGTTGCCATCAAGGTCCTGGCACGCATGGATCCGTCTGATACCAAGAGCCGCGATCGATTCCTCCGCGAGACACGCGCGATGGGGACGCTCTCCCGTGTCCCGAACGTCGCCGATATCTACCTAGCGCAGGTCACCGCCGATGGTCGCCCATACCTCGTGATGCCGTATTACGCCGGCGGTTCGCTGGCAGATCACCTCGCGACCAAAGGGCCCCTCGCCAGTTCGACCGTCGCTGACATCGGGTCGAAGGTCGCCCGCGCCCTCGACCAGGCACACCGAGCTGGGATCACCCATCGCGACATCAAGCCGGGAAACGTGCTCGTGGACGAGTACGGCGAACCGTTCCTCACCGACTTCGGGCTCGCCATCACTGCGACGAACGACGCGTCCACTCGCACCCGGTTGTCGATGACGCCTGAGCACGCCCCACCGGAACGGCTGACGAGCGACCCGGGCGCGGTTGTTGACGACACGCTCGGAGACATCTACTCGCTCGCGTCGACACTGTGGATGTTGTTGGACGGGTCACCTCCGTTCGGCCGGGAGCAGGACGTCGGTGCCTACCCACTCATCCGCCGCATCGTGGAGGAGCCGGTTGGGCCGATGAGACGTAGCGATGTGCCTCCTCATCTAACAGAGGTGCTCTCCAAAGCCCTCGCCAAGCGTCCCGGCGACCGGTATCCGACCGCGGGTGTCTTCGCGACCGAGCTCGCAGCGATCGCTGGAGCGAACCCTCCACCACTCGGACCGCTCGCGCCGACTCTCCCTCGCCCGGAGGGTCCCGGCTCTGCAGTCGGGCCGGCTCCCGGCGAGGCGGCTGGCGATGGTGTCGGGTTGGGTGCTGATCCGCCGCGTCCCGTCGTACCTCTGGCGGGAGCGCAGTCTTCGGGGCTGAGCGACCACACACGTGTCGTCAGCCCACACGACACAGGAGCGGGCCCGGGGCCCTCGTCACAGGCCGGGCCCGACAACTTGCCCACGAGCTCCTCCGTGCCAACGCCCCTCCAGGCTGTGTCCGCAGATGAAGACCAGGTGGCGGACGGCGTCACGATCTACCGCCCACCCGAGGTCCGCCACGTCACAGAAGAGCAGTCGCCGACCGAAGCGCGGCGCTCGCCGATACCGGTCGCCGTTGGGGTCATTGCCGCCACGGTGCTGCTGGTCGCGGTGGCGTTCGTGGTGCTGCGCCAGACCGGCACGACGGCCCCGAACTCCACCACGACGGTCCCGGTGCAGCCCGGCACGGCTCCCGTCGCCACCATCGTCACCGACGTGCAACCGCCCGTGGTGACCGAAGTCAACGCGCTCAACGACGGTGGCCTCGGGTTCAAGTGGCACTACGCCGACGGCACCGGCGGCGCACCTCCGGTGCTCTACAAGGTCCTCGTCGACAACAAGCTCACGAAGACCGACGTGGTCAAGACCAACAGCGACGGGACGCCGAAGGCAGAGGTGTTCCTGACCGCCGACGAAGTTGGGTCGGCGCCGGCGGTGGACCCGGCGAAGCACCAGTACTGCGTGAGCCTGGCCATCCTGGACATCGAACGTCGTGGCGCCACGCCTGAGAGCCCCGGTGTCTGCGCCCAGATCCCGTGACGTTGATCGCGTCGTTTCCGGATGGGAATCAGATGTTGTCGATCCGATAGATGATGGACGACGCCGGCGCCCTACAAGCGAAGTAGGCGGTACCGCCATTGGTCGTCAGAAGGTCCTGACACGACCCGACGTCTGTTGGTCCGCTGATCCGACGCGGCTCAGTCCTCTCTCCGCTCGGAAGGAACGTCACCAGTTCCAGTCCGCCCCCGTCGGGCACGGCCACCTGCCCCGTCACACCCGCGGCCGGCGCACCGAAGTTGGCGTGAAGCACCAGCAGATTGTTGTCCCTTCCGATCGCCATGCCCCCGAAGGGGGCGTTGACCGACCCGAGCTCCTGGATCGCCCCGCTCCGTAGCCGCTTGCGGATGACCTGATCGGCACTGGTCACGACGTAGATGCTCCCGTCGCGGTCCACCGTGAGATACCCACCAAACGAGAACTCCGAACCTTGGTAGTCCGGTGCCTTTCCCGTGAGCTCGGATCCAGCGACATAGGAGATGGTTCCGGTCGTGTCGATCATCCGGACCGACGGGGCCTTGCTGTCGAAAACATAGAGGTTGCCTTGTGCGTCGAAGTCCACAGCGTCAGGCGAGAGAAGCTGCGCCTTGGCGGCGGGTCCGCCGTCGCCTCCCGTGCCCGGATCGCCGCCCGCGATGGTCGTGATGACCCCGGCTTCGTCGATCATGCGGAGCCGGTGGTTGCCCTTGTCAGCGATGACGATGCGTCCCTGAGGAGACACGGCGACATCGCGCATCGCGCCCAGTTGCGCGTCGAGTGCCGGTCCGCCGTCACCAGCGAACCCGAAAGTCGGCTTCCCCGCTACCACCGACGGGTCCGTGAGCACTCCGGCTGTGGCTGCGGTTGACGAATGATGATCGACCCGCAGCACCTGGCTTGCGGCTCCGAGAAGCGCATACTCCTGGGTGAAGCCCAGCGCGAGGATTGGGTCTCCGTTCGTCGGCATCACTGCCATCAGTCGAATCGAAGCGAGTTCGGGGGAGAGTGTGACCTCGCGGTCGGGTTGGGCTCGGAGAGCGTCGGCGTCGTTGGGGTTGAGGGGTTGGGCGGGGCCGCTGCCGGGGGGCTGGGCTGTCGGTGTCGGGGTGGTGCTTGGGGATCGGTTGGTGCCCGGGTTCTGGAGGGGAGGCGCGGCGAGCGCGACGGTTGGGTTCTCGGTTTTGCGCTGCGATGTTGCGAAGGCCAGAGCCGCGATGGCAACGACGAGGACCGCGGTGACGCTGGCGACGACGAGCGGGACCCGACTCTTCGGGTCGCTCGTCGAACGCGTCGACGCGGCGCCGGCCGGCGCCGAAGTGGTTCTTGTTGTGTCGGCGGTGGGGTCGTTGTCGGCGCGGGGTTCGGCGGCGGGGGTCGAGGGCTCGTCGCCGCCGAGGACCGGGAGCGGTGCGCGCACGACGGTCTCGGCGTCGGCGGACCGCAGCTCCTCCCCGGCGCCCGAGAACCCCGGCACCGCGACGGCCGGGCCCGGGGACCCCAATCCCGCGTTCGCGGCCGGGTTCAGGTCGACCGCCCGGTTCAGGTCCGGGACCGGGTTCGGGTCCGGGTTCGGGTTCGGGTTCGGGAAGACATAGGAGACGTGGGGTCCCATCGCGCCGGGCGTTGGCGGGCTCGCGGTGAATGGAGCGGGTCCCGGTGTGACTGCGAGACCGTCGATCGCCCCGGGAAACGGTGCGGTCGACCGGGGGAGGCCGAGCTCGGCTTGTGTCGCGAGCAACCCCTGGGCAAGCTCGATGGCAGTCGGAGTTCGATTCGCAGACGACTTCGCCAAGGCCGCGTCGAGCGCCGCTACCAGGGCGACGGGAACGTCGCTGCGCCCGATCGGGGGGACCGGGTCGTTCAGGATCCGTTGCATCAGCGGGTACAGGCCCTCACCGTCGATGCCCTGGTACGGCGCGCGTCCGGCCAGCAGGTAGTAGAGCGTCGACGCGAGGCTGTAGACGTCGGACGTCGCGTCGCCGGTCTCGTTCAACAACAGCTCGGGGGCGGCGTGCAAGGGGGTGAACGAGTTCGTAGCCGCGGTGGCGCCCGGGCCCATCGATGCCGAGATCCCGAAGTCGGCCAGGGCCGGCTCGCCGTACGCGCTGATCAACACGTTCTCGGGCTTGATGTCACGGTGCAAGATGCTGGCCGCGTGCGCGGTCGCCAGCGCCGAGCACAGCTTGACGCCGATGTCGAGCGTCTCCTCGACGGGCCGCGTCCCGTAGTGCTGCACGCGTTCGGCCAAAGAGCCGCCGCTCATCAGCGCAGTCGCGATGTAGGGCCGGCCGTCGAGTGTCGAGCCGGAATCGAACACGCTCACGACATGAGGATGATCACCAATGCGCCCCGTGATGCGGCACTCGCGATCGAAGCGGCGTCTTGCGGTCTCGTCCGCCAGGTGGATGTGCAGGACCTTCAGGGCCACTTCACGATCGAATTGATCCTGACGGGCGCGGTAGACGACGGCGAAACCGCCGGCACCGATGAGTTCCAGGTTGTGATAGCCCGCGACCTCAGGATTCGAGCTGCTCTCCATGTCACCCCGCCCTCAGGAGTAGCCACGCCGACCCTCTCCACCAGCGACCCTACCCAACGGGCGGGCGCACGTCCCGACGGGCCCCCAACCTGTGACGACCGACAGCCTCTCCCGATCGACGTCTACGACCTGGGTACGCCCTCGGGACCATCAAGTTCTGCGGCCCTCCGAGCACGCAGTCGGGTCCGTCTATGAGTCAACGGCCGGACTCCGAAACGGAACTAAGCGCTGCAATGTGGATGAGCCTTACGAGCGGCGAAGTCGGCGCAGCCCGTGCGAATCGAGGAGCGTGTAGGCGTCTCGAGCGAGGGTGAACCGCCCTGGAATTCTTGGAGGCTCATGTCTTGGAAGACGACGATGCCTCTGGCAGCGTTGACCGAGAGGGCCGTCGGCGGACAAGAGTGCGCGTGTTTTGGTGCGCCGAGTCGCGGACGGTGGCTCCTACTCCTTCGCTTCTTCGCCATCGGATTCGGCGGTGCTTGCGTTGGTGAATGCTCTGCCGACGATGTCGGCGGCGCGTTGGTCGGCGCCGGGCATGAGGTGGGAGTAGGTGCGCAGGGTGGTGGCGGTGTCGCGGTGGCCGAGGCGGGCGGCGACGGTGGTGATGGATTCGCCGGCGTCGAGGAGCAGGCTTGCTTGGAGGTGGCGGAGGTCCTCGAGGCGGGCGTGGGTGCCGGCCTTGTCGGCCAGGCGTCGCCAGGCCCGACTGAGCCGGTCGGGTTGCCAGCCGATCGAACCATCGGGTTCGTCGGAGAACACGTACGCGTCGTCCGTCAGGGTCGTCTCGAAGTCGGCGGCGCGCTGCTCG
>CAYUOL010000044.1:0-27922 GCA_964446345.1 uncultured Iamiaceae bacterium
CGGGGCCGGCTCCTCCCGGGGCCCCCGGTCCCCGCCGGATCGGGCCCTGCGAGACAATGCCGGGCATGGTCCTGACGATCGATCGCGTCGATAGCCTGACCGGCACCGATGCCGACGCCTTCACCCGCATCCTCGAAGCCAGCTTCCCCGCCGACGAGCGGTCGCCGACCGCGGAGGTCCTGCACGCGATCGCACAGGGTGACCGCTGGACGTGGGTGGCCCGCACCGACGGCACGTTGGTCGGCTTCGCAGTGGTCGTGCCCCTCGCGGGGACCGCGACCGTGCTGCTCGAGTACCTCGCCGTCGACGCGACGCGACGCAGCGGGGGTGTGGGCGCGACGTTGCTCGACGAGGTCTTCACGGCGCTGCGCGGCGACGCCCCGGAGCGTACGACCATGCTGATAGAGATCGAAGAACCGGCCGCGCTGACCGGCGCCGAGCGGCACCAGGCCGAGCGGCGCGTCGCGTTCTACGCCGCCCGGGGTGCCACGCCGATCGAGGTGGCCGGGTCGTACCGCCCTCCCGCGTTCGGCGCGGCGGACGGGCGGTCGTTGGCGATGCTCCTGCTCGAACGGCCACTGGTGACCGCAGCCCCCAGCCTCGGTGCCGCGACGCTCGGATCGTGCATCCGGGCGATCCTGCGCCAGAGCTACGGGTTGGCGCCGGACGACCCGCAGGTGGCGGCCGTCGTCGAGCATCTCCTGCCGGGCTCACAAGGGACTCTGGCATCATGACGCCGTGGACAGCGGGATGCGCGTGACGGCGGCTGCGATCGACCCTCGCGCGGCCCTGCCCCGGTTGCGCACCACGCTCTCGACGCTGGCCAACGACCTGTACCGGCTCGAGGCCGAGCCGGACCTGCAGACCGCGATGAACCGGGACTGGGTGTCGGGGGACACCGCGGACGTGCTCGGTGACCGGCCGGATCTGCTGCCGTCGCTGTGGCAGCGCTACCCGACGGTGGCGAACGCGATCGACGAGATCGCGAAGGCGGTCGAGGCCGACGACCTGACGACCGCCGCCGCGCTGCTCGCGCCGGGCGGCCTGCGCCTCGACGACGGGTCCACGGCGACGCTGTCCGACCTCCTCGACGAACTGCGGCGCGACACCACCACGGTGCTGATGGCGGCCGAACGCATCGCGGCGGCCCGCCGCGACACCGCACCCCGCCTCGACGCCGCGGCCGCCGTGTTGGCGCGCACCGCGCGCGCGGCGCGCGACAGCGAGGCCGATGGAGACCCGGCCCTGCTCGCCGCTGAGCAGCTCCTCGAGAGCTACCGCACCCTGGCGACCACCGATCCGCTGTCCGTGAACTTCGCGGTGCTCGACCAGGCCGTCGAACGGGCCCGCACGCGCGTCGAGGATGCGATCGAGTCACGGCTCTCCGTGTCCCAGCGCCTCGTCGCGGCCCGCTCGCTGCTCGACGAGCTCGCCGCGCTGGTGCCCGAGGGGCGTGCGGCGCTGGAGGAGACGACCCGCAAGATCTCCGACGCCCCCGGGTTGCTGGAGCCCCTCGACTGGGAGGTGCTCGACGCCGGCCCCCACGGCTTGACCCCCTGGTTGGAACGGCTCGAGAAGCTGTCGCACCAGGGGCAGTGGCAGCCGCTCGCCTCGGGCCTCGACGGGTGGGAGAAGGTGGCCGAGGGCTGGCTGCGCAACGCCGAGGCCATCGTGGTCGCGAACATCGCGCCGCTCGAGCAGCGCAACGAGCTGCGCGGGCTGCTCGATGCGTACGCGTCGAAGGCGACGGCGATCCGCACGTTCGAGCATCCCGAGGTGGCCCACCTCTACCAGCAGGCCAGTGACCTGCTCTCGGCCGCACCGTGCTCGCTGGCGGAGGCGACCGAGCTCGTGCGTCGCTACGGCCAAGCGGTGTCGCAGGCCCGTCACCCGCAGGGACGGCCGATGAAGGGCTCGGCTCCGGGAACGTGAGCACCGTGACCGCGTGCGTCGAACCGGGGTGCGGGGGAGCGATCCTCGACGACGGGTACTGCGACACGTGCGGCACCAAGGCCGCCCCCGTCGCCCCCGTCGCGACCCCCACCACCGTCGCTCCCGCCGAGGCGGCTGCGGCCTCCCGCGCGATCGGCGGCTCGATCTCGGGCGCGGTCGCGGCACCGGCCGGGGGAGCGAGCGCGCCGGGGGGAGCGGCCGGGGGGAGCAACGGGGTGCGCACGACGCCGACCGCCCGCGTGGCGCCGGCCGTCGCGGCGCCCGCCGGCCTGCCTCCTGGTGGGCCCGGGGGGCCCGGCCCCTCGACGCCGCGCCCGCCGACGGCGAGCGGCCGGGCGGGCTTCCCGACGCCGACCGTCGAGCCGTCCCGGTCGGCGGGGATCGCGTCGCCGAACGGGGCGAGGACACCCGGGGCCAACGGATCCGCCGGCGGCCCGCCAGCCGGTCCGGCGCCCCGTGCCGCGGCTGCAGTGGGTGCATCGGATGCATCAAGTGCGTCGGGGCCGGGCTCCGCCCTGCCCAAGGTGGGCTCGGTCGGCGGTCGCTGCCCGGAGCCGGGGTGCCAGGGCAGCATCCTGGCCGACCTCTACTGCGACACGTGCGGCATCAAGGTGCAGGACCGAGAACCGATGCCGGCGATCTCCGCCGCGTCGGCCGGCTTCACGTTCGCCTCGGTGTCGACGGGGTCGGCGCTCGCGCGGGGCAGCCGCCGCACGACCAGCACCCGCTCGGCGCGCGGCCGGCGCCTCGAAGGCGTCGGCGCCGGGGTGATCGAGGTGCCGACCGTCGCGCCGGTGGACCCGGCCTCGGTCGTGATGGTCGACCCGCAGGTGCCCGAGCACAAGCGCTTCTGCTCGAGCTGCGGGGCGGAGGTCGGTCGCAGCCGCGACGGCGAGCCCGGCCGGCTCGACGGCTTCTGCGGTCGCTGCCGGCACCGCTTCGACTTCGAGCCGAAGCTGCAGCCCGGCCAACTGGTCGGGGGCCAGTACGAGGTCGTCGGGCTGCTCGGCCACGGTGGGCTCGGCTGGGTCTACCTCGCGCAGGACCGCGCGGTCAGCAACCGCTGGGTCGTGCTGAAGGGCCTCCTCGACGCCGACGACGACGCCGCGATGACCGCCGCCATGGCCGAGAAGCAGTTCCTCGCCGAGGTGCAGCACCCGAACATCGTCGAGATCTACAACTTCGTCGCCGATGGCGGCTCGAGCTACATCGTCATGGAGTACGTCGGCGGGCCGACGCTCAAGGCGATGCTCAAGGCGCGCACCGAACCCGACGGTGACCAGCCCCCGCTCGGACCGCTGCCCGTCGACCAGGCGCTCGCGTTCATCCACGCCGCGTTGCCCGCGTTCGATTACCTCCATCGTCGCGGGCTCGTCTACTGCGACTTCAAGCCCGACAACCTGTGCCACGTCGGCGACCAGGTGAAGCTGATCGACCTCGGCGCGGTCCGTCACCTCAACGACGACACCGGCGACGTGTACGGCACCGTCGGCTACCAAGCGCCCGAGATCGCGACGCTCGGCCCGTCCGTCGCCTCCGACATCTTCACGATCGGTCGTACCCTCGCGGTGCTGACGATGAACTTCCGGGGCTACCAGTCGACGTACCAGTACACGCTTCCCGACCCCGAGGACCACCCCGCGCTCGGCCGGTGGCCGTCGTTCCACCGGCTGCTGCTGAAGGCGACCGCCGGTCACCCCGATGACCGGTTCCAGTCGGCCGAGGAGCTGGCCGAGCAGGTGCTGGGCGTGCTCCGCCAGGTGGCCTCGCTGTCGTCGGGTCACCCCGAGCCGGGCCCGAGCAGCCACTTCGCCGGGTTCCGCAACATCCGCGACCTGCCGCCGCTCGCGGTGGACGCGTCCGACCCGGCTGCGGGCTTCCTGTCCGGCCTGCCGGTGAGCGACCCGATGGCGGCGGTCGAGGCCATCGACGACGCGGTGCGCGGCGGCCAGGTGCAGGACAGCCAGGAGGTGCGGCTGCGCTGGTCCCAGGCGCTGGTCGAGCTCGACGACCCGCGCGCGCTGGCGGCGGTGGCGCAGATCGAGGCCGACGATCCGTGGGAGTGGCGGGCGCACTGGCTGCGGGGGTTGATCGGGCTGCGTTCGGGTGACCTCGATGCGGCTCGCCGGTCGTTCGACCGGTGCCGGTTCGAGGTGCCGGGCGAGCTCGTGCCCGAGCTCGCCGCCGCGATGGTGGCCGAGCGCTCGAAGGACCTGAAGACCGCCGAGGCGCTCTACGAGATCGTCGCCACCGTCGATCCCTGGTTCATCGCCGCGGACGTCGGCCTCGCGCGGTGCCGACTCGCGCGCGGCGACGTGGCGGGTGCGCTCCGGGCGTACAACCAGGTGCCGGCGAGCCACCGCGCGTTCGTCGAGACGCAGCTCGGCGCGTTCGACTCGCTGGTGGCGGGACGGCACTTCAGCGAAGCGTCCACGCTGTTGGCGGGCCTGGATGTGGACGCGGCGCGGAAGAACCGGCTCGAGGTGGCCCTGTTCGAGGCCGCGCTGGCCGCCCGGCTGGACGACCCCGCCGCGCCGGCGGACGAGCCCGTCCCCGACGTCCTCCAGGGCCTGGCCGGGGCCTCGACCCAGCGGCCGGTGGACGTCGCCGGCGAGCCGTTCGAGGAGAAGGCGCTGCGGCGCGGGCTCGAGCGTGCGTGTCGGCGCCTCGCGGCGCAGACGTCCGACGACGGCGAGCGGTTCGCGCTGGTGGACCGCGCCAACCACGTGCGCCCGAGGTCGCTCTGGTGAAGGCCGATCCGCACGACACACCGCCGACCGCCGATCCGACCCCGACGGGCACCGCGCCCGGGTCCCCGGCCGGGCCCGCGCCCGAACCCGGCACCGGCGCCGGCGACCAAGGGCGGGCCGAGGTCGAGCACCAGGCGTGCCCCGCGTGCGGGGCGGGGGTGCTCGCGGGGGAGCGCTTCTGTGAGGCGTGCGGCGCCGCGCTGACCGGGGTGCAGGCGCCCGGCCCGCCGCCCGTGCCGCCCGCGCTCGCTCGTCGCGACGCGGGCGCCATCGCCCGCGCGAGCTCGGTCACGGTGCCCCTCACGCGCTGCGCCACGTGCGTCGAGCTGGCGTCGATGGCCGACGGGTACTGCTCGATCTGCGGCATGCGGGCCGCGTCCGAGCGGGATCACGGCGAAGCCGCCGGCCCGGGGTGGGCCGGTGTGAGCGATCGCGGGCAGCACCACGCGCGCAACGAAGACGCGTTCGCGGCGTCCCGAACCGAGCCCGGCCCCGGCGTCGGCGTCGGTGCGGTGGGTGAGGGCGCGAGCGGCGAGGCGCGCGTGCTGGTCGCGCTCGCCGACGGCGTCTCCACGACCCAACGGCCCGACGACGCGTCGCTGGCCTGCGTCAGCGCTGCGCACGACGCGCTCGTGGGCGACCCGCACGACCTCGTGGCCGCGGCGGCCGCCGGTCGCACCGCCGTGCTGGCCATCGAGCCGACCGGCGACCGCGAGCTCGGGCCGCCCTCGTGCACGTTGCTCATGGCCGTGGTCGGCGCGGCGATCGACCTCGCCTGGCTCGGCGACTGCCGCGCGTACTGGCTCGATGCCGACGGGGTGGAGGTGCTGACGACCGACCACTCGTGGGCCGCCGAGGAGGTCGCCGCCGGGTTGCGCACGGAGGCCGACGCGCTCGAGGACCCGCGGGCCCACATGATCACCCGATGGGTCGGCGCCGATGCCGATCCCGGTTGGCTGCCGGCGACGCGGCGGGTGGCGCCCCGAGGGCCCGGTCACCTCGTGCTGTGCAGCGACGGCCTGTGGAACTACTTCGACGAGCCGGCGGCGCTGCGCGACGCCGCAGGGCCGCTCGACGACCTGCTCGCCGTGGCCAACCGGCTCGTCGCGTTCGCCAACGCGGCCGGCGGCCACGACAACATCACCGTGGTCGTCGTCCCGTGGCCCGTGCCGACGTCGGAGCACGCGTCGGATCCTGTGCCCGCGGCCGAGCCCGTGCCGGTTCCCGCCCCCGACCCCGACCCCGACCCCGCAGAGACCGTCATCGCGGCCACCATGGACCCGGCCACCCAGGACTCGGCTACCCAGGACCCGGCCACCCAGGACCCGGCTACCCAGGACCCGGCCGCTGTGGATCCGGCCGCTGTGCCCCGCACCTCCGACCCCGCCGTGCCGATCGAGCTCCCGGCCGTGCCCCCGCCCGCCGCCCCCGCCGCCCCGCCTCCGGCGCCACCCGACGCCCTGTCCCGTCCTGCCCCCGAGGAACAGCCATGACCTTCTCCGCCGTCACCTACCAGAACGAGTTCCTCTCGAAGGACTCGACCGAGGTGCACGCGATCGTCACCGTCGACGCCGACGGCACACCCAGTGCCGCCTCGGCCGACGTGCAGAAGGCCATCGTGCTGATGATCGACGCGAGCTCGTCGATGCTGCAGCCCGCCACGAAGATCGAAGCGGCCCGCACCGCCGCGGCCACGGCGATCTCGCTGATACCCGACGGCACGTTGTTCGCCGTCATCCGCGGCTCGCACGTCGCCACCCTCGCGTACCCGACGAACCAGTACGGCCTGGCCTACGCGGACGACCAGACGCGGGCCGAGGCGATCGCCGCGGTGCGTCTGCTGAAGGCGGACGGCGGCACGGCGATGTCCACGTGGCTCGACCTCGCCCGCGGCATCCTCGAGCAGCTGCCGGGGGCGATCCGCCTCGCGTACCTGTTGACCGATGGTCGCAACGAATCCGAGCAGCGCCGCGACCTCGACGCGCAGCTGGCGCGGTGCGCCGGCGTCTTCCAGTGCGACGCGCGCGGGGTGGGGGCGAACTGGATGGTCGACGAGCTGCGCCTGATCTCGTCCGCGCTGCTCGGCCAGGTCGACATCATCAAGTCCGCCGCGGAGATGGACGACGACTTCCGGTTGTTCCTCGAGCGGGCCATCGGCAAGAGCGTGACCGATGTGCGCCTGCGGGTCTGGACGCCGAAGGGATCGACCACCCGCTTCGTGCGGCAGGTGTCGCCCACGGTCGAGGCGCTGCACCCCCTGCCCGTGCCCGTCAACGAGCTCACGTGGGACTACCCGACAGGCGCGTGGGGTGGCGGTGAGAGCCGGGACTACCACGTGTGCGTCGACGTGCCGCAGGGCGACGTGGGGGACGAGCGGCTCGCGGCGCGCGTCAGCCTCGTCGTGGACGACGTCGTCGTGGCGCAGTCGCTCGTCAAGGCGCTCTGGACGGACGACGACGCGCTGTCGACGCGCATCAACGCGCAGGTGGCGCACTACACCGGGCAGGCCGAGCTGGCCCAGACCATCCAGGAGGGGCTCGAGGCGCGGCGCCTGCACGACGACCGCACCGCCACGATCAAGCTCGGGCGGGCGGTGCAGCTCGCCAACGAGTCGGGCAACGAGCAGACGGTGAAGCTGCTCAAGCGGGTCGTCGACGTCGAGGACATCGAGACCGGCACGGTGCGCCTGCGGCGTGATGTGGGCGCCCTCGACGAGATGACGCTCGACACCCGCTCGACCCGCACGGTGCGCGTGCGCCCCGCCGAAACCGTGGCGGCCGACGACGGGGGAGCGGCTTGAGCGGCGCCATGGCCACGACCTGTCCGGACTGCGGCACCACCAACGACGCCGACAACGTCTTCTGCGAGGTGTGCGGCATGAACTTCGCAACCGGCGAGAAGCCGGCGCCGCCGCCGGCCCCCACGCCCATCTCCGGCACGGGCGCCGGTGCGACCCCGTCCCCCGGTGAGCCGGGAACCGGCGCGCCCGATCCCGACCAACCGGATCCGCCCGCGCCGGTCGAGCGCCCGAACCCGACACGCGCGTCCGTCGCACCAGCGACGACGGCCGCGGGCCCCGCCGTCGAGTGGGTGGCCGTGGTCGAGATCGACCCGGCGTTCTTCGCGAGCAACCTGGCCGCCGACCACGCGGGCGAGCTCACGTTGCCCGACGTGCGGACGTCGCGCGACATCCCCATGGTCGGCGACGACCTGCTCATCGGCCGGCGCAGCGAGTCGCGCGGCATCACCCCCGCCATCGACCTGTCGGTCGCGCCGCAGGACACCGGGGTCTCGCACCGCCACGCCACCCTGTCGCGGCGCGGTGACGGGTGGTCGGTGACCGACCTGGGTTCGACCAACGGGTCGTGGATCGCCGGCGACCCCGACGCGTTGGAGCCCTTCGTCGAACAGGCCCTCGAAGACGGCCAGAGCCTGCTCCTCGGTGCGTGGACGCGGATCACCGTGCTGCACGTCGAGGACCGCGACGACGATGCGGCCGACGACGAGGCAGGCAACGAGGCCGACAACGAGGCCGAGAACGGGGTCGACGGCGACGGGACGACGGCCGCCGCAGAAGCCGGCGACGGATGACCGCCACGCTCGAGCCGGTCACCCGCAACCGACCCGCGGGCCGCACCCGGTCCACGCCGCGGCACTACCGGCGCGCCTCCCTCGCCCTGTGCGCGCTCCTGGTGCTGCTGCTCGCCGTCGCCGAGATGTCCGCGACCAACGGCGCGGACTCGACCAAGCAGCTGTCGCTCAACACCGGGCCGGTGCTCGTGTCCGTGCAGGGCGTCGTCGCGAGCCTCGCCGAGGCCGATGCCGCCGCCACCGCGGCGATCCTCGCCGGGTCGACCGAGGATCGTGACCAGCGCAACCGCTACCTCGACGCGCTGTCGCGGTCCGAGACCGAGCTCGAGAAGGTGTCGGCGCTGATCGGCGACGACCAGGAGGCGCACGACCTCCTGCAGGACATCCAGACCAAGGTCAGCCGCTACGCCGGCCTGATCGAGGCCGCGCGGGTCGAGACGCTGAACTCCTTCCCGGGCGCGCAGCAGACGCTCGTCGACGCCGCGAACCTGCTCACCGAGATCAGCCACGACGCCGAACGCCTCACGTCGGTCAGCGAGCAGCGATTCAACACCGAGGCCGATCGGCGCTCCTCGGGCTTCGCGCTGACCGTCCTGCTCTTCTTCGTCGTCGTCATCGCCCTCGTCTACGCGCAGGTCGACGTCGCGCGGCGCAGCCGGCGGCTGATCAACGTGCCGCTCGTCCTCGCCACCGTGCTGGTCATCGCGTCGTTCGCCTGGGCCGTGGTCGTCGACCAGCGCGCGCACGCCGACCTGAACGCCGCGCGCCACGAGGCGTACGACTCGATCGCGGCCACGGCCGCGATCCAGGCGCAGGGGTTCACCGCGAAGTCATCCGAGACGTTGGCGCTGATCACCGGCCAGGGCGGGTCGCGCCAGGCCGCGGACGCGGCCATGAAGAAGCTGTCGAGCCGCACCGACGACGCCACGGCGGCCGAGGGGCTCGCCGCCAAGGCGCGCGCGGGCACCCACCTGCCCGACCAGGGCCTCGTGTTCGATGCCGTGAACGCCGCCGACTCGCCGCGCGAGCGGGCGGCGAGCGCCGAGATGCTCGTGCGCTGGGGCCGGTACCGAGCGAGTGTCGACGAGCTCCGGCGGGCCGATGCGAACGCCGCGAAGTCGATCGCCCGCGGCTCGCTCAACGCCGCGTTCAACGGGTTCAACGTGTCGGTCGAGTCGGTGCTGCGCGACAACGAGGCGCAGTACCGCGTGGCGCTCGAGCACGCGAGCGACCGCTACCTCGCGGCCAACGTGGCGATGCTCGTCGGCGTGCTCGGCGCGATGGTCCTGGTCGTGAGCGGCTACCGCCTGCGCATCCGGGAGTACCAATGACGTCGTCCGGCCACGGCACCCTCACGCGACGATCGTTCCTGGCCGCCGTCGCGGCGGCGGGCGGCGGCGCCGCGCTCGGGCTGACGGGCTGCGCCGGCACGTCGTCGCTGCGCGCGACGGACCTGTCGGCGGGTGCCGACACCCGCCTGCGCATCGACAACTGGGAGGGCTACATCGATCCCGACGATGGGCCGTCGCTGGGCACCGTGCGCCGCTTCTCCGAGGCGAGCGGCGTCAACGTCACCTACGAGGAGAAGTACACGAACGTCGCGGCCCTGGCGCCCAACGGCCCCCTGGCCGCGTTGGCCGCGACCGGCGTCTCCGGGTACGACCTGCTGGTGCCGACCTACTGGGTCGTCGAGCGGCTCCTGAGCAAGAAGCTGCTGCAAGCCGTCCCGGTCGAGCGCGTGCCCAACCACGCGAACCTCATCCCTGAGCTCCTGACCACGCCTTGGGATCGGGGCGCGCGCTTCAACCTCCCGTGGCAGTCGGGCTTCACCGGCATCGCGTGGAACCCGGCCGAGACGAACGGCAAGGAGATCCGCTCGGTCGACCAGCTGCTGCACGACCCGACGATCAAGGGCAAGGTCGGCCTCGTCGTGGAGATGCGCGAGGTGATCGGGCTGATCATGCTGGCGAAGGGGCAGGACGCCTCGCGCCCGACGGTCGAGCAGGCCGACGCAGCGCTCGACGACCTCGAAGCCGTGCTCAAGGCGGGTCAGGTCAAGTTCTTCACCGCCACGGAGTTCCAGAAGCTCCTGCCCGACCGCACGCTCGCCGCGTGCCTCGCGTGGTCGGGCGGCTTCGTGCAGATCCAAGGAGCGAACGCCGGCCTGAGGTTCACGATCCCGAACGAGGGCGGGATCCGCTGGTTCGACAGCATGGTCATCCCCGTCGACGCCGCGAACCCCCGGGCGGCGGCGGACTTCATGAACTTCGTGTACTCGCCGGCGCAGGCCGCTCGCATCACGATGTTCGTGCAGTACATCAGCCCGGTCATCGGGGTGCAGGCCGAGCTGCGCCGCCTGGGGGGCGCGGCCACCGCGGTCGCCGACAACCCGATCCTCTTCCCGGACGAGGAGACCCGGCGCCGGCTGTACTTCTGGCCCGGCCTGGGCGAGGCGGCCGAGACGAAGCTGCAGGCCCGCTTCGACGCGCTGACCGCTCCGTACGTGTACAAGTAGCGACCCCGACCGCGCCGCCCGGGACACGACGTCGAGGCTGGAGGAGCCGTGGAAGGCATGCACCACTACCGAGCGCTCGAGGACGCCTTCGCGGACGAGGTCTTCGCGTTCTCCCGCCGGCGGGCGGCGGCGGACGGCGCGACCCTGGGCCACCCGCGCCGCCCGGCCGAGCTGGACGCGGCGGTGGGACCGACCGTCACCCGGGACGGCTTGGGTGCCTCGGAGGTGCTGCGGCTCTTCGCCGAGGAGCTCGAGCCCGCCTGCCTGTCGACCGACTTCCCGCGGTACCTCGCCTTCGTGCCGGCGGCGCCCACCGAGGTCAGCGTCCTGGCCGACCTGGTCGTGTCGGCGTGCGCGATCTACGGCGGTTCCTGGATGGAGGGCGCCGGCGCGGTCTGGGCCGAGAACCAGGCGCTGCGCTGGCTGGCCGACCTCGCGGGGCTCCCGCCCGGCGCCGGCGGGTGCTTCGTGTCCGGCGGCACGATGGGCAACCTGTCGGCGCTCGTGGCCGCCCGCTTCGCCGCGGCCGAGGCCCGCGCGGCGGGCATCGAGCGCCCGGCGCGCTGGGCAATCGCGTGCGCCGAGTCGGCGCACTCCTCGACGCGCACCGCCGCGCAGATCATGGATGCCGACGTCGTCGAGGTGCCCGGCTACCGCCTGACCGGCGGCGCGCTCACCGCCGTGCTGGAGGACGAGGCCGACCGCATCTGCGCCGTGGTCGCGACCGCCGGCTCGACGAACCTCGGGCTCATCGACGATCTCGCCGGCGTCGCAGATGCCTGCGCCGCGCACGACGTGTGGCTGCACGTCGACGCCGCCTACGGCGGCGCGGCGCTCGCCGTCCCCGAGATGCGGGCGCGGTTCGCGGGGATCGAGCGCGCCAGCTCCGTGATCGTGGATCCGCACAAGTGGTTGTTCGCCCCGTTCGACGCGTGCGCGCTGCTCTACCGCGACCCGGTTGTCGCCAAGGCCTGCCACGCGCAGCACGCGGGCTACCTCGACATCCTCAGCGAGCACGACGGCTGGAACCCGTCGGACTACGCCGTCCACCTCAGCCGGCGCGCCCGGGGCCTACCGTTCTGGTTCTCGCTCGCCGCGCACGGCACCGATGCCTACGCCGCGGCCATCCGCCACTGCCTCGAGGTCGCCCGCCACGCGGCCGAGCTCGTCGAGGCGGCGCCGTACCTGCGGCTGCTGGCCGCGCCCGAGCTGTCGGTCGTCGCGTTCCAGCGCACGGGGTGGGATGCGCAGGACCACGGCGCCTGGTCGCTCCGGCTGCTCCAGGAGGGCCACGCGTTCGTCGTCCCGTCGTCCCACGAGGGGGAGCCGATGATCCGCCTGTGCATCGTCAACCCCAACACCACGATCGACGACATCGCCGGGATCCTCGCCTCACTGGCCTGAGGGTCGGCCGCCGGTAGCCTGGAGGGATGGCGCCGCTCCGGACCAGCAGCACGGGGTCCCGCATCTCGGCGCAACGGCGGGCGCGGCAGGTGCCGGGCGTGCGGGGTGGGCCGGGCATGGTGCGCGCGCTGGTCCCCGCCGCCGTGACGCTCGCGCTCTTCGTCCTGGCCACGGCCGCGATGGCGAGCGGCCACGGGCCGACGCGATCCGATCCCACCGTCGTCCGGCTCAGCGCCGCCGCCGAACGGGCAGTCGCACTGCCGAACCCGTCGCCGCGCGAGCTGCGCTCCCTCCTCGGCGTGCTCGGCACGGGTCTGGCCCTCGTGGTGGTGCTGCTCGTGGCCGACGCCCCGATCGCGCGGCGCCGCTCGGCTCCCCGGGTGGGCACGGTGCCCGGGCGCGGTCGTGCGCCGCCGGCGCCCACCCGCCCCGCCTGACGAACCCCGTCGTTCCGGTCGCGGCATGGCGTCGCGCACGACGCCCTGCCGCGACCAGAACCGCGCGCAGAACCGCGCGCAGAACCGCGCTCACTCGCCGAAAGGTCCTTCCATGGCGCTGCTCGAAGACGAGCACGACGCGCGCGAGCCCGCGTCCGCCCCGACGCGCCGCTTCGCGTGGCTTCCCGAATCGATCCGCCGACGGCTGCGCCTCGAGCTCGCGATCCTCGCGATCGTGGCCGGGCTGGCCGCCGTCGCGCTCGTGCCCCGGGTGGGCGAGCTCGGCGCGGTCCGCGACGAGCTCGCGGGTGCCGATTGGCGGTGGCTCGTGCCGGTCGTGCTGTTCGAGATGCTGACGTACGTCGGCGCCGCGATCGCGCTGGCCGGATCCGTGCCGAACCGCGTCCCCTTCGTCCCGACCGTGCGGGCGCAGGTCGCGGCGGCCTTCGTCGACATCGTGTCGCCCCACTCGGTGGGCGGGATGGCGCTCAACGCCCGCTTCCTGCAGCGGCAGGGGGTCGAGCCGGGCGCGGCGGTCGCCGGGGTCGGGGTGAACGTGATCGGCGGGGTCGTCGCCCACGTGTTGCTGCTCGCGGGCTTCGCGGTGTGGGCGGGCACCGAGGCCGTGCCCGCCGGCGCCGTCGGCTCCGCGTCGTTCACCCCGTCTCCGTGGCTGCTGGTGCCGCTCGCCCTCGCGATCGTGGTGGTCGCGCTCGTCGGCGCGCTCCCGCGTGGCCGGCGCCTGGTGCGCGAGCGCGTCGTCCCCCACCTGCAGGACGCCCGTCGGGGCCTGCGGGGGATCGGCAACCAGCCACGCAAGCTGGCCGCGGTCGTCGGAGGATCCGCGCTCACGACGGTCGCCTTCACCGGGTCGTTCGTGGCGACGGTGCAGGCCTTCGGCGGCGGCATCTCGATCGCCGCGCTGGGCGCCACCTACCTCGGCGCGTGGGCCGTCGCGGCGTTCGCACCGACGCCGGGCGGCCTCGGCGCCCTCGAGCTGGCGCTCGTCGCCGGTCTCACGCGCCTCGGCATGGCCGCCGACCTCGCCCTGTCGACGATCGTGGTGTTCCGGGCCCTGACGTTCTGGCTCCCGGTGCTGCCGGGCTGGGTGATGTTCCAGTGGATGCAGCGCCGCGGCGACCTGTGATCCGTCCCCGTCCCGACCCCGGAAAGCCAACGACCAGCGCTTGCGCGCTGGTCGGCAACGTGATCAGGGTGACTGATCGGGGTGACTGATCGGGGTGACTGATCAGGTGACTGATCAGGGTGGCTGATCAGACGAGGGCTTCGCGGGGCTGACGATCGAGGCGATCGAACTGACCCGAGGTGGACCAGATCTGGGCGAGGGCCCACTTGATCCGCACGAGGCGGTCGACGTACGTGCTGTCGAGCTCGAAGCGGTCACGGCGGAAGCTGTCGATGTGGCCCGGGGTCCAGAGATCGGCCCGCTGGGACTCGAGCGCGAGGTACGCCTCACGCAGTTCGTCCTCGGTGCGGCCGTCGGCGAGCCAGGTCGAGAACTCGAGCTCCGAGGCCGGGAGGGCGGTTGCCATGGGAAGTGCTCCTTCGGTGGATGGTCACGACGGGGGCCGTGACGTCGGTGTGCTGTCCGCGCCAGCGTAGGCAGCGCCGGTGTCCGTGGCAGACCCCTTTCGGTGAAGATCTCGTGCACGGCGCTTGAACATCTGCCGTCCCGGGTGTGCCCCCCTGACCTGGTGCTCCGTGGCGCCGGACGGCCCGGGCCGACCGCGTAACGCCGGAGCGCGCCGACGGGTCGAAGCCGCCGATGACCTCTTTCACGAACGCCCCGCCCTCGCTCCCGTACCGCATCGAGGCCGCGTCCGAGCGCGACTCGTCGATCACGTTCATCAGCGGCGACACGGGGGTGACCGTCTCGTGGGCCGAGCTGCACCGTGACGCCCGCGCGATGGCGGCGGCGCTGCAGCAGCTGGGGGTGGCCCCCGGTGACCACGTCGCCGTGCTGGGCCCGACCACGCAGAACCTGGTGACGCTGATCCAGGCGACGTGGCTGGCGGGGGCGACCATCGTCGTGTTGCCCCTGCCGATGCGCCTCGCCTCGATCGAGGAGTTCGTGGCGCAGACCCGCGCTCGGGTCCAGCGGGCGGACATCGAGCTGCTGGTGATCGACGAGCAGCTGGCGCCGTTCGTCGAGGACCACCCGGACGATCCCCGGCGCATCGTGCTCGACGAGCTCGCGGTCGCCGCGGCGGAGGTCGGGTCGTCGTCGTGGAAGCGCGTCGCCGACGACCCTGACCGCCTCGCGATCCTCCAGTTCACGTCCGGCTCGACCAGCGAACCCAAGGGCGTGATGCTGCCGCACCACGTCGTGTGCGCCAACCTCGACGGGCTCACCCAGACCGGGCGCTTGCAGGACGACGACGTCTTCGTGTCGTGGCTGCCGCTCTACCACGACATGGGGCTCGTCGGGCTGCTGGGCACCCCGATGACGTTCGGGGTCGATCTCGTGCTCGGCGCCCCGCAGGACTTCACGGCCCGCCCGGCGCGCTGGATGGAGTGGCTCGACACCTACGGCGGCACGGTGACGGCGGGCCCGAACTTCGCCTACGCGCTCGCCGCCCGAGCGTTGCGGCGCAAGGACGCGTCGTACGACCTGCGCCGACTGCGCATCGCGCTGAACGGCGCCGAGCCCATCGACGCCGATTCCGTCCGCGCGTTCGTCGATGCGGCGGCGCCGCACGGCATGCGGCCGGGCGCGGTGTTCAACGCGTTCGGCATGGCCGAGGTCGCGATCGCCGGCACGTTCCCCGAGCCGCTCGCGGGCCTGCAGACCGACCGCGTCGACAACCGCGTGCTCGAGTCCGAGAACTACGCCGCGCCGGTCCCCGAGGGCGCGGAGCACGCGAAGGAGTACGCGCTGCTGGGCACGGCGATCCCCGGGCTCGAGCTGCGTGTCGTCGATCCGTCCGACGATCGGGTGCTCGCCGATCGTGAGGTGGGGGAGCTGCAGATCCGGGGCACCTCGGTCACGCCGGGGTACTACAAGAACCCCGAAGCCACGAGCGCGCTCTTCCGCGACGGCTGGCTCGCCACCGGCGACCTCGCCTACCTGCTCGACGGGCAGCTGGTGATCTGCGGGCGGATCAAGGACGTCATCATCGTCGGGGGCCGCAACATCTTCCCCGAGGACATCGAGCGCGCCGCGGCCACGATCGACGGCGTGCGCGCGGGCAACGTGATCGCCTTCGGCGTCGAGGGCCGGGGCGGGCACGAGTCGATGGTGGTCGTCGCGGAGACCAACGCCGAAGGCGACCTCGACCGCGTGCGCAACGAGGTGCACGCCGCCGCCAAGCGCGTCACGGGGCTGCCGCCCCAGGAGATCGTGCTGGTGGCACCGGGCGCCCTGCCCAAGACGTCGTCCGGCAAGCTGCAGCGCAGCTTGTGCCGGCAGCGCTTCCAGGCCGACGAGCTCGCCCGCGCCGGCGCCTGACGCACGACCGACGGACCGCCACCGACGGACCGCCACCTGACGTCCCGGCGCCTTTGCGCGCACTGCTGGGCATGAATGGCCGGGCGGCGGGTACGTGCCCGGCGTGGCGGTTCCGGGGGAACGCAACCAGCACCACGTCCCGGCCCTCGACGGCCTCCGCGGCGTCGCCGTGGCGGCGGTGGTCGTCTACCACTTCGCGCCGGCGCGGCTGCCGGCCGGCTTCCTCGGCGTGGATCTCTTCTTCGTCCTCTCCGGCTTCCTGATCACGACGCTGCTCGTTCACGAGGTCCTCGACACGGGACGGATCGACCTGCGCGCGTTCTGGGGCCGTCGCGCCCGCCGGCTGCTGCCCGCCGCCCTGCTCACGCTCGTCGCGATCACCGTGGTGGCGCTCGTCGCCGGCACCCGCACCGCCGGACTGCGCACCGATGTCCTCGCCGCCCTCGGCTACGGCTCGAACTGGCACCAGGTGCTGACGCAGCAGTCCTACTTCGACGTCTTCGGGGCCCCGAACCCGACGAAGCACTTCTGGAGCCTCGCGATCGAGGAGCAGTTCTACCTGCTGTGGCCCGTGCTGGTCGCGGTCGGCGCGGCGGTCATCCTGCGCCACGGTGCCCCGCTTCCGAGTCCGCCGCCTCGCGTTGGGTGCGCTGGCCGTGGGCATCGCGGCGTCGGCGACCGCGATGGCGGTGGGGTACGACGCGACGGGCGACGCGTCGAGGGTGTACTTCGGCACCGACACCCGGGCGTTCGAGTTGCTGGTCGGGGCGTTCCTGGCGGTGGCGACCGTCGGCCGAGCGGACCCATCGTGGCGAGGCGCCCGCCGCGGCCCCTGGCGCCGTCGCGCCATCGAGGCGGTGGGCGTGGTGGCCGCCGGCGCGTGCGCGGCCACCATGGTCCTCTGGGACGATCGCACCGAGGCCTACTACTGCGGTGGTGCGCTGCTTTGGTGCGCCGGGATCGCCGTCGTGATCTTCGCGTTGACCACCACGGGTTCGGGACCGATGCTCGCGGTCGGCTGCGGGACCTCCGACGGTGGGCGCGCCGGACCGTTGGTCGTCGCGCTCAGCTGGAGTCCCCTTCGGGTGCTGGGCCTGGTTTCCTACGGCGCCACCGCTCGCCGAGTACCGGAGCCACGGCACGGGTCGGCTCGTCGCCGTCATCGGCGACTCGATGACCGTGCAGATGCGCGAGACCCTGCTCGGGGACACGCGGTTCGACTGGTACCTGCTCTCGCGCTGTGCGACCGCGATCCACAGCTTCGATCATCCCGATCCGAAGGCGACGCCGGGCCTGCCCGAGGCCTTCGCCCAGCTGCTGGCACTGCGCCCGCAGGCGCTCGTCGTGGCGCTCGGGCTCACCGACCTGGGCGGGCACCTGCCCTACGAGGGTTCGATGCAGTCGATGCTGCGCGAGACCGCGTCGATCCCGTGCCGCTCGTGGGCCAACGTGTTCCCGAACCCCGACATCGACCCGCGCATCCCCGGAGGCGAGGAGGCGTTCCGGGAGCTCAACGCCACCCTCGAACGCACGCTGGCGGGCACCGACGTCCGGCTGCTCGACTGGGCGCACCGGGCCGGTTCGGTCCCCGCCAACGAGCACGGCTACCACCCGTGGCTCAACCCGGCGGACTGGGTGCACCTGCTGCCCGGTGCCGGCTTCGAGCAGCGGGCGGCGCTGCTCACCAGCGATCTGGGACGCTGCTTCTGAGCCGATGACCTGCGAGGCGCCACGCTTCGTGGTCAGGTCGTCGGGCGGCCATACGCAGCGCATACCCGGGCGTCGCCACACTGCCGGCGAACCTGATCGCCCAGGCGCGGTCGATCGAGGGGCAGCGGGCCCGCTGCCGCGCCCCGCCGTCCGCGCCTTGTCCGCCCCCGAGGACGACGTTGCCTGCACCACCGCCGAGGAACGCGCCGCGCGCTCGGCGCCGGGTGCACGGGCTCGCAGTCGTGGCCACGGTCGCCGCCCTCGCGAGCTGCACCCTGACGGCGTCCGTCTCGCGGAGCGCGGCGATCAACGACGCAGGTCGCGCCGTTCCTCCCACCACGGCGCCTGAGGCGGCCGATCCCGGCGCGGCCGCTCCCGCGCGTCGGCCGACGACCATCGTCCTCGATCCGGCCCGCCTCGAGGTCACCGTGACCGAGCTGGTCAAGGTGAACGCGGCCGTCATCGCGTCCGCCGAGGGTCCGGCACCGACCGGTCGCATCACCTTCGCGGCGGGGGACCGGGTCCTCGCGGACCTCCCCGTCGTCGAGGGGAGCGTCACCTTCAAGAACAACGACCTGCCGATCGGCCGCCACGACATCGAGGTCACCTACTCGGGTGACGCCACCGCCCGCCCTGCCACCGCGCACCTCGCGCTCACGATCGAAGCGCCGACGACGCAGCCCTTCGCCGGGCCCGGGCCGTCCGTCGCGGTTGTCGGCGACTCCATCACGCTCGGTTCGAAGGACGACGTCACCCGTGCGCTCGCCGCCGCCGGGACCGACGCGCAGGTGGTCGGGCTCTACGGCTACACCACGACGTCCGCGAAGCCGTTCGTCGACGCGTTCATCCCGCGCGCCCCGTCGATCGTGGTCATCGAGCTCGGCACGAACGACATCTCCGAGATCGTGACCGGCCTCCCCGGGCGCACGCCCGAAGCGCTCCGGGCGCGGCTGCGGGCCCTCACCGCGTCGTTCCCCTCGGCGTGCGTGGCGGTCACCACGGTGACCTCGCACCGGGAGCGGGGCACGGGGCCGCCGTCGAACATCGACCCGCAGCGATGGAACGCGGTTGCCCGAGAGCACAACGCCTGGCTGCAGGCGACGTACACGAACGTGGTCGAGTGGGACGCCACGGCGCAGGCGGCGGGCGCAGCCGGCGAGCCCTTGGTCAACGACGACGAGGTGCACCCGAACGCCGCGGGCGCGCGGGCGCTGGCGACCCTGTTCGAGGCCGCCGTGGCGCGCTGCCGCGCCGGCAGTGCAGCACCCTGACGGCTACCACTCGGAGGCGGGGGCCTCGGTCGACGGCCCGACGTGCTCGCCCAGCCACTCGTTCAACGGTCTCCCGGCGCGCCACACGTCGGTCAGGCGTCGCAGTGCGCCCTTGGCGCGCATCCACGCCGCCTCGTCGAAGGTGCGCATCCCTGCGAGGCTCTTGCGGCGCAGGAGCTCGATGCGCGGGTGGTCGCGTGGCCACCCCCGCGGCGCCGTCTTGAGGGCCTCGCCCTCCAAGCGCAGCTTGTTCTTCTCGACCGCCGCGATCGCCCGCTGCAGCGCGAGCCCCGACGCCTCGTCGTCGACCGCCGCGCGGTAGCGCTCGAGCTGGTCCTTCGCCATCATCCAGTAGCCGCTCGCGGCCACCATGCCGAAGCCGTTGAGCTCGAGGTAGTAGGCCTCGCCCTTCTCACCTTCGGTGACCCCGTAGCACCGGGTCTTGTACGGCGTCTTGTCCTTGCTGAAGCGCACGTCCCGGTTGGGTCGGAAGATCTTCAGCGGCCCGAACTCCTCGGCCACGAGGTCGCTGAACGCCTCGAAAGGCGCCTTCACGTCCTCCTCGTAGGTCGCCTTGTGCGCGTGCCAGAACGACCGGGTGTTGTCGGCCTCGAGGTCGCGGTAGAACGCGAACGCCTCGGAGGGCCATCCGTGGAACGACGTCGCCATGCGCAGATGCTCGCGCGCGGGCGCCGCCCGGCTCGTACCTGACGTTCGGTGGATCCACAGCTGACTCACAGCATTCGCCTCTAGCGTCCCCGTCGATGAGCGAGGAGCGCGACGCCCCACCCGACCCGTCCCCGTCGTTCGGGCCCCCCGGATCCCGCTACGCGGCCGTCTCGCGGCGGGCCTTCCTCCGCCGTTCGGCCGGTCTGGGCGCGGGCGCGATCGCGCTCGCTGCGTGCGGGCACAACGACGCCGAGGTGTTCGCCCGTGGTGCCTCGACGTCCAGCACCACTCGTGGCGCCGGCGGGTCCGCGCCGACGACCACGGCGGCGCCGACCGCCACGACCCGCACGACAGCGGGACCGTCGACGACCACAGCGCGCTCGAGCTCCACCACGAGCCCGACCACCACGGCGACGACGGCGCCCCCCGCGAGCAACGGCGCGCTGCTGAAGGACCTGGGGGTGCGGTTCACCTACAAGGTGGCGACGGTGGGAGGGCGCGTGAACAACCCCTACGTCGCCGTCTGGATCGAGGACTCGTCCGGCGCGCTCGTCGACACGCTGGGCCTGTGGTTCCTGCAGAACCAGAAGGGCCTGCGCTGGCTGAACGAGCTGCGGCGTTGGTACTCGGTCGACGGGTCCACCGACACCACCTCGAGCGCGACGCGGACGCCGGGCGACTACGCGCTGGTCTGGGACCTGAAGGACAGCGACGGCACGACCGTGTCTCCCGGGTCGTACTTCGTGTGCATCGAAGCCGCTCGGGAGCACGGCCCGTACTCGCTGATCCGCCAGTCCTTCACCTTGGGTTCGACGCCCTTCAAGACCGACCTGCCCGCACAAGGGGAGCTCACGAATGCCTCCATCTCGTACCCCGCAGGCTGAGCCGGCGGCGTCTCGGGGCGTCACGGGCACCGAGCCGATGCCCATCGCGCCGCCCGTCGCCCCGCCCGACGGGCCGCCGCCGGCCGACGGCGGCGCCGACCCGGTGCCGCGCTCGGCGCCGCGTTCGCGGGTGGCCTGGCAGAAGTGGTCACGGCTCGTGCACGTCTACGCGAGCATGGCCGCGCTGCTCGTCGTGCTCTTCTTCGGTGTCACCGGCATCACGCTGAACCACCCGGAGTGGACCTTGGGTTTCGAGACCTCGACCTCGCACGTCACGGGAACGCTGCCGAGCGGCAGCGTCACCGCCGGCGGTGAACCGCAGTTCCTCGTGATCAGCGAGCGCATCCGGCAGGACCAGAACGTGCGCGGCACGGTGACCGACTTCGGCCGGACCCCGACCGGTGGATTCATCTCGTACCGGGGCCCCGGCTACGCGGCCGACGTCACGTTCGACACCGCCACCAACACCTACCAGGCCACCGTCGAGCAGCAGGGGCTGGTGGGCATCGCCAACGACTTGCACAAGGGCCGCAACGCGGCGTCGTCATGGGGGTGGTTGATCGACCTGTCGGGCGCCTTCCTCGTGGTGATCGCCGTGACCGGCCTCACGCTGCAGCTGGTGCTGCGCCGGCGGCGGCGCAGCGCGGTCATCGTCGCTTCGGTGACCGCGGTCGTCTGCGCGATCTGGGCCGTGGTGGCGCTCCACTGACGTCAGCGCCTCAGCGCCTCAGCTCGTCAGCTCGTGCCGGGGCCACCGATCGTCGCGGTGCAACGCGCCGTCGCGCGTGACGATGCAGCACGCGACGTCGTCGAGGCCGTCGACGAAGGCCAGGCCCTCGTCGATCGGCGCGACGGTGAGCACGGTGGCGACGACGTCGGCCGTCGCGGCGTCGGGCGCGATGACCGACGCGGACGCGACGTGATCGACCGGGGCACCCGTGCGGGGATCGAGCACGTGGCTGTACCACCGGTCGCCGATCTGCCAGCCCCGCCGCGCGCCGCCGCTCGTGGCGAGAGCGCCGTCGTCGAGCCGCACCCGCACGAGCGGCGCGACGTTGTCATAGGGGCGATGCGGATCCTCGATGCCGACGATCAACGGGATCGGTGCCGCATGCAGGAGGTCGCCGCCCGCGTTGATCGTGAGCCCGATCGTGGCCTCGAGCGCACGGGCGCGCTGGTGCGCCCGGTCGACGATCCACCCCTTGGCGAGCGCGTTCAGGTTCGAGGGGCGGCTGCGAGCATCGGTGGGGTCGTGCATCGCGGCGATCACCCGGTCGATCGCCGTTGGCGATGGTGCCGCGCCGGCGTTCGCGGCCGCATCCCAGAGCTCGACGAGCGCGCCGACGGCGGGATCGAACACGCCGCCGCTGCGGGTGCGCCAGCGCGCCGCCAGGTCGAGCACCGCATCGAGCTCGGGAGACGCCACGGCCTCACCGGCCAGGCGCCGGCGGAGATCGCTGCGGTCGTCGTGGACGTCGAACACCCGCTGCAGCCGTTCGATCTCCCCGATGGCCGCCCGCTCGGCCGCCATCGCCGAGGACGCGCTCGTCGCCCAGACGCGCAGCTCGATCACCGTGCCGAGCAGGCCGTGATGCCGGGAGACCACGGGTGGGTCGGGCGCGTCCACGGGCGCCGAGTCAAGCGCAGATGTCGGTGGCGCGCCCGGTTGCCGCGGCGCGCGTCCGGCGCGGCGTCACCGGGACGAGGGCGCCGCGCCGGGAGTCAGGGCGCGGCGAAGCCCGTGGCGGGGGCCAGCCCGGGCAGGTCGACGCCGCCGCGGCTCGCCGCCGTCCGCGCCGCGTCGCGCTCGTCGCGCTCGTCCTCCATCGGCGGGAGGGTCGGGGAGCCGTCGTCGAACGGCCCTCCCGCGGGGTGGGTGAGGCCGGGCACGGTGACGTTGCAGCTCGGCCCCGCACAGGCCTGGAGCTTCGCCAAAGCCGCGGCGAGCTTGGCGCGGTTGTCCCCCTCGAGCGGGTCGTTGGCGCGGTTGCGCATCTGCGCCGGATCGCTCTTGAGGTCGTAGAGCTCGACGTACCCGTCCATCCACTCGGTGTACTGGAAGCCGTCGGTGTGCACGCCCTTGTAGCGGGTGACCTTGTACCCGGCGAACTGGTAGATCGAGTTGGGATCCGTCATGTTCGACTCGACGAGCACGGCCCGATCCAGCCCCGCGGTCGGGCTCGTGGGATGGGGGAGCAGGGAGGTGCCGTCGAGGACGCGGCCCGGCGCCGCGCCGGTCACGCCGAGGATCGTCGGGACGATGTCGATGTTCGACACGGGCCGGCGGCTCGTCACCCCTTCGGGCACGCCGGGGCCGACCAGGATCAACGGTACCCGGAGTGACTCCTCGTAGGGCTCCCACTTGAAGTTGGTGAGACCGTGGTTCCCCCACATCAGTCCGTTGTCCGAGGTGAAGATGATGTACGTGTTCGCGAGCGCGCCCGCCGCCGCGAGCTCGTCGACGAGGCGGGCGATCGCGTCGTCGACGGACAGCAGCGAGTTCACGTAGTCCCGGTAGCTCCCGTCCAGCAGCTCGGTGAAGGGCACGCCCGACTTCCAGGTCGACATCTCGTAGAGGTCGCCCATCGTCTGCAGGGCCCGCGGTGCAGGGTCGCCACTGGTGGGACGGAAGTTCGGTGAGCGGGGGGCCTGGATCCCCGGGTTCGCGTCCGCGTGCGCCTCGGCCACCGCGGGGCCCATGTGCTTCGTCGGCTCGCGACCGCGTCCGTAGTGCGGGGCCGTCGGCCAGAAGTCGAGGAAGAACGGCTTGGCGCCGGCCGCCATGATCCGCACGTCGGCGACCGCTCGCTCGGTGAACACGTCGGTGGCGTAGTCCCCGTCGGCGGTGCCGTAGGTGCGCAGCGCGCCCTGATCCGAGACGGTGTACCCGTAGTAGGGATAGGCCTCCGTCGCCTCGTCCACGATGTTGAACCAGCGGTCCCACCCCGGCGGCACCTTGGCGCCCTGGCTCTTGCCGTACCCGTTCATGTACTTGCCGACGTGAGCGGTCGTGTAGCCCGCGGCCTTGAGCCACGGAGCGAGCGTGTTCTCCTGGCCGGCGAAGTGCAGGTACCCGCCGTGCTTCCCGCCGTTGTCCCAGACGTTGTGGTTGTGGGTGTACTGGCCCGTGAGCGCCGTTGCCCGGGACGGGCAGCACAGCGAGAGGGTGACCGTCGAGTTGCTGTAGGTCACGCCTTGCGCCGCGAGCAGCGCCTTGGTCTTCGTCATGACCTGCATGCTCGACACGTCCTGGTCGTCGGTCATGATCCGCACCACGTTGGGTCGCGGCGGTGTGGCCGCCATCGGCGGCGGCGCGACGGGCGGCGTCACGGCGGGCACGACCGGCGGGCGCGCGCATGCGACCACGGCGACGGTGAGCAGCAGGAAGGTGACCACGACCGCACCGCGCCTGCTCATCCCGCCTGCTCCCAACCCGTCGACGCTCGACCGCCCGAGGATGCTACCGCCGAAGCGGGAACCGTCGGTGTGGGGGCGACGGCCTCCCGCTCGGCTCAGCGGGCGGTCGCGGCGTCGAGCCACTCCATGCGCGTCCCCGAGGGGTGCGCGATCGCAAGCGTGCGCGAGGTGGTCGTGCCGCCGATGTGCGTCGTCAGCGACAGCACGCCGAACACCCCTCCCTCGGCGTTCAGGTCGACGAGACGCTGCGGGGCGCGCTCGTGCTGGACCGTGTCGCGGGCGGAGGTGCCGAGGGGCACGAGCGGGTCGAGGGAGATCCACGCGACGTCACGCTCGCCCCCCAGGGTGGCGATGGCGTGCTGCAGCCGGCGCCCCTCGTCCGGTGGCAGGAACACCGCCGTGTAGGTGTCGACGACGCAGAGCAACCCAGCAGGCGGGCTCTGGTCGAGCACATCGACGAGGACATCGGTGGCCGAGCCGCGCTCGATGCGCACGCCCGCGTCGCGCACGATCTCGATCGCTCCTGCGGCGCGCCTGACGGCGCTCACCTCCGGAGGCACGCACGCCGCGAGCCACGCGCACGCTTCGGGGTCGCGGAGGTCGATCGGGTTGACGTCGATGCCGATGCGGGCGCTGATCGGGGGGAGCTCGTAGGCGCGAGGGGTCAGGGTTCCGTGCCGTTCGCACGTGATCTGCACGCCGGACGAGGCGTCGCCGAACACCGGACCGTCGTCGAGGCGGTACCCGTAGCGATCCGGGAACAGCCCCAGCCCCGCCCCGGTGCCGACGTCGACCAGCGCCACGTCCTTTCCCGGCAGGCGCTCGTCGAGCACGGCGAGCGCCAGCGCGACCTGAGTGCTCCGAGCGACCTCGTTCATCTGGTACGTCCGCCCGGCCCACACCTCGGCCAGCTCCGATCGGTGGTCGAGGCAGAACTGGCGGTAGCGGGCCGCGAACGCAGCGTCGAGCGGTGGCTGCGCTTGCACGTCCGGCGACGGGTAGTACGCGGCGAACGGCTCGTCTGGGTGGCGGGCCGCGACGTACTGGACCGCGGCGACGAACAGCAGCGCGGGGAGCTTCTCGGCGGGGATCTCCGCCGCCATCGCCAGCAGCTCCTCGTCGGCGGCGAGCTCGACGAAGAGCGCGGCGGTGAGCGCCCAGCTCGATGGCGCGTCCGGGCCTGACCACCCTCGGCCGACCTCGAGCGCCTGATCCCGAACGACTGCCCTGGCTCCTGCCACCTCCGCAGTCTTGCCTCGGTTCGTCGGCGGCGCGTCGTGACGCTCGGCGCGCACGTCGCGCCGGCCGCCGAATCAGCGCAGCGTCGCCGCGTACAGCGACGTCAGTGCCTGCCAATGGCGTTCTGCGGCGGCCTCGTCGTAGGTCGGGTTGTCGGCCACGGCGAAGCCGTGCGCGGCGGGGTAGTCCTCGATCGTGTGCTCGACGCCGGCGGCGTCGTACGCGGCGTGCAGCCGAGCCCGCTGGTCGTCGTCGAACGAGGCGTCGTTCTCCGCAGCCCCGACGTAGACGACCGCACGGACCCCAGGAGCGAACTGGTGCGGACTGCCCGGGTCGTCCTCGACGGCGAGCCGGCCCCCGTGGAACGAGGCTGCGGCGCCGATGGTGGCACCGAGGTGCCCGGCGACGAAGAGCGACAGGCGACCGCCCATGCAGTACCCGGTCGTGCCGATCGGCCCCTCCGCCACCTCCGGCCGGCTCGCGAGGAACGCAACGAACGCCTCGGCGTCGGCCACGACCATGGCGGGGCTCAGCGACATCACGAGCGCGAACAGGCGGGCGCGTTCGTCGGGGTCGGTGAACGCGGTGTCCATCGAGAACGGCTCATAGCCTCCCGAGCGGTGGTACACGTCGGGCACCAGCACCGCGTAGCCGTCGCGCGCCAAGCGGGCGCCCATCTGCCGGAAGACCGCACGGGTGCCTCCCGCATCCGGGTAGAGGATCACCCCCGGCCACGGTCCTGGTCCCTCCGGCACGTGCAAGGAGCAGGCAGCGGCACCGTCGGCAGTCGGCACTTCGACATCGAGGGTCGGCACGAGACCTGTTGTAGCCGAGCGCCGGGATGTCGCGCGCAGCCGGGCGCCGCGTCACATCCGATCGAGCAACTCGCTCTTCTTCTGGTCGAACTCGGCCTGGGTGAGGTGGCCGGCGTCGCGCAACGTCGCGAGTTGCGTGATCTGGTCGGCGATGGAGGTCGCCGGCGACTCGGGGGCCACGGCAGCGTGCGAGCCGCTGATCGCCTGGCCCATGAGGTCGCTCTTGCGGTTGTCGTTGCGCTCCATCTGGATGTAGATGTCCTTCTGGATGTCACTCGGGCGACGGACCGTGTTGAACGTCTGCACCCCGTCGACGGACGCCGACTCGATGATCAGCGTCCCCAACCCGAGCAGGCGGTCGAAGATGCCTTGCTCGAAGCGAACCGTGTTGATGCGCAGCAGCGGGATCTCGATGCCCCGCTTGGCGATGATGCCCGAGCGCGACATGACGCGCTGGCTCGTCAGGACGAAGTACTCCGAGAGCCAACGGATGGTGCGTTCGATCAGCCACCCGATCTCGGCGAGCAGGACGAGCGCGACGAGCACGTTGACGATGCCCAGTCGCGTGATCGACGCGAGCCACCCGCCGACGATGATCGTGGCGACGAGGCTCAACCCCGCCTTGGCGAGGTACCACCAGTGCGGGTGGGTCTTGACGATCAGCTCTTCGTGGGGCGCGAGCGCGTCCTCGGGATATGGCACCCACCGACCCTACCGGCCACCGACCCGTCGCCCCGGCGTGCGACGCCTTCGACGTCGGTGACGGCGGACGGTGACGACGTCGTGCCGGTGCCATCGTCGTGCAGGCGGAGGTCGCGAGCGATCAGTCGCCCAGGTTCTCGGCCGGCCGGTGCGAACGTCCCCGTACGGACCGAGAGGTCACGCGTCGAAGACGCCATGGACCCAGTCGCGCGTCACCCCCGCGTGATGCGAGCGACGAGCGGTGAGCACGTCATCCACCCATCGGGAGGAACCTGTCACCAGAGAGGCGATGACTTCGGACCCTGTGACCCGGGAGTCGTTGCGCTGACAATGAACCCAGGATGACCTTTGCCGACATCGCCTTCTACGAAGTCCTCGGCATCTGCGCCCTGCTTGCACCGGTCCTGATCGGTGCCGCGGTCGGGCGTCGACCGAAGGAGGACCGTCACCGGATCGTGAAGCTCCTCGGGGTGGCCGCCGGAGCGGCATTCGCGTCCACCCTTGTTGTCGGGCTCGCGATCGTGGCTTTGGACGCCTTGGCCGGCGATCGGGTGGGGCCGGATCCTTTCGGAGCAGGCCAGAGCACGACGACAGGTATCGATCGGCTCGTCAGGGGTGGGCTCATGCTCATCGCGGTCCTATCGCTCCTGGCGACCGCGATGGTCGTGTTCGGCAGCTACGTCCTCGCGTGGACCTCGGGCTTCGTTCGGGATCCCTCCTCGATCGGTCGAAGGTGGTCCGTGGTCACGGTGTTGCTGTGCCTCGGGCTCGCGGGAGCCGTGGAGGTCTTGGCCATGTCCATCTGTGTGGCGGCCATCGCACTGCAAGTGCAGGAGTTGTCGGATCAGACCTACCTCGGGCACGTCTACAACATGCAGATCAGCGAGCCGCTGGCCTGGTCGGCCATCAACGCGGTGACGATCGTTGCCCTCGTGACCGCGACGACGTGCGTCCTTCTCGGCCATGAGGGTGAAGCCGTGATCGTCCTCGCGTTCGCCATGGCCGTGCTGCCGTTGACCATCCTGCTCGTGGGCGCGTCGGTGCTGCCGGAGGCATCGATCGTCTATGCGGCGTGCACCGCCGCCCTCGCGTCCTT
>CAYUOL010000044.1:28022-29418 GCA_964446345.1 uncultured Iamiaceae bacterium
GAGGACACAAAAAACGCGCGCCGTGCATGCGGCCCTCGGTCACGAGCGGCCACCACATGGCGTGCGCTGATGGTCGATGACATCGACCGTTCCGTGGCCGGAGAGCCGTTGGAGAGGCCACTCAGGCGTTTGGCCTGACCACGACGCGCGAGCGCCGTCCCTGCTGTCGGTGGCCATCACGACCCGTCCACTGGCGGCCTACGGTCCTCCTCACACTGCGTGGCGCCGAGCTTCGTGTCGATCGGGGCAGCGGCGCGCGCGAAACCGGCGATCGGCGCGCACACTCCCGGCGATCTGCCGCGCTCGCAGGGTGTAGTTATGACGCGCTCGACGTGAGTGATCTGGGACGCGCGCTCCATGAGAACTAGGGCGCTGGCGTGGCCGGCCCCACGACGTCGAGCCGGCGCCGTACTCGTGAAGGGCGCCAGGTCGTTCGGACACACCCGACGATCGACGCGGCGATCGGAGCGGCCGGGGCCGGCGAGGGTTCAGGATGTGCCGTAGTCCGCTGCTGAGCGGGCGAGAGCGCGCGCAAGGCTCGCCCATCCGCCAAACAGTGGGCGGGGCAAGCGGTCGTCCCCCGGACGGGCCTGGAGATGCCCCACGACCTCGAAGCCTGCGGACTGCCAGGTGTCGCCACGGGCGGGGACGATGACCTTGTACGTGTAGTCCCACACGCCGTGCCGCCACTTCGGCGCGGTCGGTGATGACTCGCGGTCCTTGACCGACTCGAGCTGGTCCGGTGGTGGAGGTTCGGCCTCCGCGTAGTCGAGCACGGAGATCAACGGCGACTGGACTCGGCGGTCCTCGATCATCGCCGCGATACGCACCAGCCGCGTCGACTCGACGGACCGCAGCGCAAGGACATCGCCGACGCTGAGAGCCGTGGTCACCTGCTTGGGGCGGCGCACCCGTCGGGGGGCGGGCTGGGCCCCGACGAGTTGCGTCCGGAGCTTCGCGAGCGCCGCAGTGCGCTTCGCTCGGTCTCGGGGAGCGGCGTCGAGCCAGAACGGCGAGTCGCCGTCGTTCTCGATGACATGCAGCGCCTTCGCCTTGGCGCGTTCGGAGAGCCGTCCGAGCGCGGACTCACTCGCGGCCAGGGCCAGCCAGACGACCGGCCCATCGTCTTGATCCTCGACGAGGTGCATGAACTCTTCGAGGACGGTCGCCTCGGCCTGGTCGGCGTCAACCTGGTCTTCGATCAGCTCGCGATACCGATCCCGAACGTCGCGGGCGACATCATTGGAGAACACCGCCGGACCCCACGCACCCATCGCACCAACCTACGCGACGCGCACCCGACGCCACGCAGTCAGTGCAGCGAGCGGAGCCGGCGTTCAGGGACGAGAGCGAGGCGGATCGGGCCGCGCACGTGAGACACCCCACGACGAGGTCG
>CAYUOL010000045.1:0-12238 GCA_964446345.1 uncultured Iamiaceae bacterium
CAATGACGCCTGGCCGCCGGCCGCTCGGACCGCTCCGCCGAGACCATGTACTCGTGGGCCGAGAAGAGCTCGTACGCCGAGCCCTACGTCAAGGACCCGGCGGACCGCAGCCACGTCGTGGCCACCATCGACCTCGACGACGCGATCACCGCCACCACGGTCTCGTCGATCCTGCGCAACAACGGCGTGGTCGACACCGAGAGCTACCGCAAGCTCGGCCGCAACCAGCTGCGGGTCGCCCTGTTCCCGGCGATCGACCCGAGCGACGTCGAGGCGCTGACGGCCTGCATCGACCACGTCGTCGAGCAGCTCGGGTAGCCACCCACCCACGGGCCCACGCACCAGCCCAGACCCGACCCCGGACATCAGCCAGACACGCGGCCGGACGCCGCGCCCCGGCCGGGGCCCGCGGAGCCGCACCCGCCGCGACGACCCGAGGCCTTCGGCCGCGTTCTCGATAGGGTCCCCGGATCGACGGTCCCATGCCCGGGACCTGCGGAGCACAAGGGGGAACCAGTGCCGACGAACGCGGAAGTGCGCGCCCAGCTGACCGGACCCGGCGGCATGTTCGAGGTCGTCCAGGACGAGGTGGACGGCGTCCCGATGCGCGTCTACAAGGATCGGTTGCCGAACCTGCGCGCCGTCGCCGAGCTGGCGACCGCCCGGGGCGACGCCGAACCGTTCATCGTGTACGGCGACCAGCGGATCGGCTTCACCCAGTTCTTCGATCTCAGCAACTCCGTCGCGAACACGTGGCGCGAGCAGTTCGGGCTGGCGAAGGGCGACCGCGTCGCCGTGCTCTCCGCCAACAACCCGGAGTGGTGCCTCTCGTTCTGGGCCACCGTCAACAGCGGCGCGATCCTCGTCGGCCTCAACGGCTGGTGGAAGACCGACGAGATCGTCTACGGGCTGAACGACTCGGGCGCCAAGATCCTGGTGGCCGACCGCGGCCGCTTCGACCGCATCGCCGACGCCCTGGCGGCCGGCGACCTCCCCCAGGTCGAGGCCGTGTTCCTGATCGACGCGGGGCCGGCGCACTACCCCGGGGTGCCGAAGCTGCACACCTTCGACGAGCTCACCCAGGCCCCTTCGAGCACGTTCCCCGACGTGCCCATCGACGAGGCCGACTACGCGGTGATCTTCTACACGAGCGGCACGACCGGCAAGCCGAAGGGCGCGATCTCGTCGCACCGCAACATGATCGCCAACCTGCAGAACACGATCTACAACACGGTCGCGGGTTCGATGCAGAGCACCGACGACAACCCGCTGGCGACGGCCGGCGGCGGGCAGACGGTCGCGCTGCTCACGTCACCGCTCTTCCACGTGTCCGGGTGCCACTCCAGCCTCGTCGTGGGCACGCTCGGGGGCATCCGCCTGGTCATCCCGCAGGGCCGCTTCGAGCCGACCAAGGCGCTCGAGCTGATCCAGGAGGAAGGCGTCTCGGTGTGGGCCACGGTGCCGACGATGGTGTGGCGCGTGTGCGAGTACCCCGGCCGCCACGACTACGACACGTCGTCGGTCAGGTCCGTGGCGTTCGGTGGCTCGCCGTCGGCCGACGAGCTCCAGCGCATGGTGCGCGACACCTTCCCCAACGTGCGCAGCACCTCGAACGCGTACGGGCTCACCGAGTCGAGCTCGGTGGCGACGGTGATCAACGGCCAGGACGCGTTGGACAAGCCGACATCGGTGGGCCCGCCCGTGCCGGTGGTCGACATCGCGATCCTCGGCGCGAACGGCGAGCACCTCCCCCAGGGCCAGACCGGCGAGGTGCTCATCAAGGGACCGATCATCATGCCGGGCTACTGGGGCAAGCCCGAGGCGACGGCCGAGACGGTCATCGACGGCTGGCTGCACACCGGCGACATCGGGTACCTCGACGACGAGGGCTTCCTGTTCATCACGGACCGGGCGAAGGACATGATCATCCGCGGCGGCGAGAACATCTACTGCGTCGAGATCGAGCAACGCCTGGTCGACCACCCGGAGGTGCTCGACGCCGCCGTGATCGGCGTGCCGCACCCCGAGCTCGGCGAAGAGGTCAAGGCGGTCGTGCAGGTCGAGGCAGGATCGTCGTTGACCGAGTCCGACGTGCAGTCCTGGGTGGCCGAGACGCTCGCCAACTTCAAGGTGCCGGCGTACGTCACGCTGCAGACCGACAAGCTCCCCCGCAACGCGTCGGGCAAGCTGCTCAAGAACGTGCTGCGCGGCGAGGGTGAGGTCTCGTTCGCCGAGACGATGTGACGCGACCCCGGGCGGTGGGCGCCTGCCGCCCGAGCCCGGGCCCTGCGCGTCGTCCTCGACGGCCGGGCGCGAGACTGACGCCATGGCCGGCGCGGTGATCGACGACGAGACCGCGATCGCGCCGGGGGCGTCGTCGTCGCTCGTGCGCCCGCTCGTGGTGATCACGGTCGCCGTCACGCTGGTGTGGCTCGTCCTGCTGCTCGTGTGGCAGGACGCCCCCTTCGCGTTCACCTACGACGACGCCTACTACTACTTCGCGATCGCCCGGAACGTCGCCGCCGGCCAGGGCTCGACCTTCGACGGGATCAACGCGACGAACGGCTACCACCCCCTGTGGTTGCTCATCAGCACGATCCCGTTCGCGCTGGGGATCGACGACCTCGACGCGGCCCGCCTGCTGCTGGCCGTGCAGCTCGTCGTGGGGTGGGGGCTGTCGCTCGCGCTGATCGCCAAGCTGCTCGATCGTGAGCTCGCGGGGTGGCCCGCTCCCCCGCGCACGCGCGCCGCGGGCGCGACGCCTGATCCGGCGCGCCGACGGACGGCGATCCGGGTGCTCGCCGTGCTCTTCGCCCTGCTCGCGATCAACCCCTTCGTCGTGAAGATCTTCGTGAACGGGCTCGAGACGGGCATCACGGTCACGCTGCTGACCGCCCTGCTGCTGGTCGGTTCACAGCGGCGCTCGTCCTGGCTCACGGGCACCACGCACGGGTGGCGGCTCGGCGTCGGCGCGCTGCTCGCGGTGCTCTTCCTCGGGCGCACCGACACGGTGATCCTCATCGGGTGCCTCTTCCTCTGGTGCGCTGCCGAGGCGTGGCGCGCCGTGCGGCCGCCGTCGTCGGGGGGCTCCCGCCCGCGACCGGATCCCGGGCCGTTCCCCGCCGTCGCGCTGCTCGAGGTGTTCGTGCTCCCGGTCGTGGTCGTGCTCGGCTACCTGGCGCTCAACGCGTCTGCCTTCGGCACGCCGTTCCAGATCAGCGGCCTGGTCAAGCGCGCCCCGCTGACCCCGATGACGCTGGCCACCTTCGCCGTCGTCGCCGTCATCGCGGCGCTCGTCGGCCGGCGCGGGTTCCTCGCCGCGCACGGGCGCAAGGCGAAGCGACCGCCGCGGTTCGTGCACGTCGCGGCGTTCGCGTCGCGCACGGCGTGGTTCGGTGCGTTCTGCGTGCTGCTCGTGGGCTACTACGCCGTGCTGCAGACGCAGATCTGGGCCTGGTACTTCGCCCCGCTCGTGCTCTACGCGATCGTGCTCTTCCTCCTCGCGCTCGCCGACATGTTGGAGGTGGCGCTGCAGGACGCCCGCGCCACCACCAGCCCCCTGCGGTCGGTCGCTCCCCTGGCCGCCGTGTTCGCGCTGCTGCTGGGCGGCGCGCTCGCCTACGAGACCATGGCGTTCGCCGACCCCGAGCTGCTGTCGATCCAGCTCGCGGACCGCAGCGCCGGCCTGTGGCTGCGCGCCAACACGCCCGAGGACGCCGTCGCGGCCTCGTGGGACGCCGGCGCCACCGGCTACTTCTCCCATCGTCGGGTCATGAACCTCGACGGGCTGGTGAGCTCGAAGCAGTTCTACGACGCGTCGGCGAACGGGCAGCAAGGCGCGTTCCTGGCCTGTCGAGGGATGGCGTTCCTGACGAACCACGGCGGGAACGACGCACGCGAAGAGGAATCGATGCGCGACTTCATCCGCTCGGTGTACGGCGAGGAGGCGGCGCGCGACGCCCGCGTCGTGTACCGCGCCCCCTTCCGCTACAGCGGCACCACTACGGGCAGCGCGGGAACCGACTCCTCCGGGTCGCGGGAGCTCGCGTCGTGGGTCGTCGAGGTGCCGGCCGCCGCCGTGCGCGCGGCCGGGCCCGGCGGCGCGGCCGAGCGCTGCCCCTGAACCACGATCTCCTGCGCCATCGTCGAAAACCGGTCAGCGCGTGACCGGTTCAGAGGCGCACGATGCAACCATCAGAAAGCCCCGACCCAAGGATGGTTCGATGCCCGGTCAAGTAGCCCCCTCGAAGGACGAGCGAGCCCTGCTGCTCGCCTACGTCGCGCAGCAGCGCGCGGCGATCCGCACCGCCGCCTACGGGCTGACGGACGAACAGGCGCGCCGCACGCCCACCCCGAGCTCGTTGAGCGTCGGCGGGCTCGTCAAGCACGTGAGCGAGACCGAGCGCGGCTGGATCGACATGGTCCTGCAGCGCGAGCGGCCCGGCGGGCAGACCACCGACGGCTACCTCGACAGCTTCACGATGCGCCCGGACGAGACGCTCGCGGATGTGCTCGCCGACAACGAGGCGTGCGGCCGTGAGACCGAGCAGGCCATCCTGACCATCACCGACCTGAACCAGGACGTGCCCGTGCCGAAGGGCGTGCCGTGGTTCCCCGACGACGTCGACGCCTGGTCGGTGCGCTGGGTGCTGCTGCACCTGGTCGAGGAGATCGCCCGCCACGCCGGCCACGCCGACATCATCCGCGAGGCGATCGACGGCGGCACGGGCTTCGCGCTCATGGCCGCGGCGGAGGGCTGGCCCGAGACCCCGTGGCTGAAGCCCTGGGCGCCGGCGTCCCCGGCCTGAGCGCGGTTCGCCCGGTCCCGCCGCGGCGGGCGCAGCCCCGGTCCGGTCCGTCGCCCGAACCGATCGGGCGACGGACCCAGCGGTCAGGACGCCGCGGCGGCGAACCCCTGGTCGAGGTCGGCGATGATGTCGTCGATCGACTCGATCCCGACCGAGAGCCGGACGAGGCCCGGGTGCACCCCCGAGAGGATCTGCTCCTCGGCGGTCAGCTGCGAGTGCGTCGTCGCCGAGGGTTGGATCACCAGGCTCCGCACGTCGCCGATGTTGGCGAGGTGGCTGTGCAGCGTCAGCGCCTCGACGAACTTGGTGCCCGCCTCGACACCGCCCTTGATCACGAACGCCGGCACCGAGCCGGCCCCGCGACCACCGGTGTACTTCGCCACGCGCTCGTGCCACTTCGATCCGGGCAGCCCGGCGTAGAGCACCTCTTCGACCTGGTCGTGGGCGTCGAGGTACTCGGCGACCTTCTGGGCGTTCGCGACGTGCCGCTCCATCCGCAGGCTCAGCGTCTCGACGCCCTGCAGCAGCAGGAACGCGTTGAAGGGCGAGATGGCCGCCCCGATGTCGCGGAGGAACTGCACACGGGCCTTGATGATGTAGCTGCCAGGGCCGAGCGCCGGCCAGAAGGACAGGCCGTGGTAGCTCGGATCGGGCTCGGTGAACTGCGGGAACCGGTCGTTGGCCGAGAAGTCGAACGATCCGCCGTCGAGGATGATGCCGCCGATCGAGTTGCCGTGGCCGCCGATGAACTTGGTGGCGGAGTGGATCACGATGTCCGCTCCCCACTCGAAGGGACGGATCAGGTACGGCGTGGCGACCGTGTTGTCGATGATCAGCGGGACGCCGCTCTCGTGGGCCGCCGCAGCCACGCGTTCGATGTCGAGGATGTCGTTGCGCGGGTTGCCGATGCTCTCGGCGAAGAACGCCTTCGTGTTGGGGCGCACGGCGGCGCGCCACGCGTCGACGTCGTCGGGGTCGTCGATGAAGGTCGTCTCGATGCCGAGCTTGGGCAGCGTGTAGTGCAAGAGGTTGTAGGTGCCGCCGTAGAGCGAGGCGGAGGCGACGAGGTGCGACCCCGCCTCGGCGAGGTTGAGGATCGCGAGCGTCTCGGCGGCCTGCCCGCTCGACACGGCGAGGGCGCCCGGCAACCCGACGGCCGTCGTCGGCGCGCCCTCGAGCGCCGCGATGCGGGCCTCGAACACCCCCTGGGTCGGGTTCATGATGCGGGTGTAGATGTTGCCGATCTCGGCCAGTGCGAACAGGTCCGACGCGTGCTTCGAGTCACGGAACTGGTAGGCGGTGGTCTGGTAGATCGGGGTGGCACGAGCGCCGGTGGTCGGGTCGGCGGTCGCCCCGGCGTGGATCTGGCGGGTGTCGAAACCCCAGTCTTCTTCAGCCACGAGGGCCTCCTTGGTCGAGTGGTCCGAGCACGGGGGTGCGTCGGGAACCGATGAACGGGACGCCCGGTCCGGGCGAGCCGTCAGCCTACGCAGCAAAAGCCGACCAATGTGCTCAGGAATCGAGATCGGTGGTCGCGCAGGGGCGCGACCACGCGCTCACCCCGCGCCGAGGCAGGCGTCGACCTGCTGCACCACCAGGTCGGCGAGCACGACGGCGCCCTGGTAGTTGGGATGCACCTCGTCCATCAAGATGGTGCTCCCTGCGGTGAGCGACGCCTGGACGGCGACTTCCCAGTCCAGCACGTGGGGGAACGTCGCCCGCACCCACGTGTTGAACGCCGCCGCCGCGTCGTTGTACGCGGCGTAGGGCGGGCCCCAGGCGCTGCTGCGGTGGGCCGACACCGTGGAGACGACGACGCACGCGCCCGGGAACTGGCCCACGGCGGCCGTCACCCGGGACTGCAGGGCGGTCAGCGCCGTGGCCGGATCTCCGCGCAGACCGATGGCGATGTCGGACAGGTCGTTCGTCCCGAGGTCGAGCACGAACACGTCCGGCGTCGTTGCCGCGTACCCGTCGAACAGGGGCTGCGCCGTGGCCGTCGTCCACCCCAGCACCCCGGTGACGGAGTGCCGCCGGTTCGCGGCGACGAGGCGGTCATCGATGAGCGGCTTGGCAGCGAAGGTGATCGAGTCGCCGACCATGGCGACGCTCGGCCCGGTGCCGGTGTACGGGATCATGCCGATCTCGACCGTCGCCTGGAGCACGCCGGAGGCGGGCAGGTAGTTGGCGTCGCCGCTGTAGTCGAACGGCGCCGTGCCGCCGGTGAAGGAGGCGATCTGCCCGGTCCAGGTGAAGACGCCGTTGCTCAAGGTGACGGTGAAGTTGTTCAGTGTCGGAAACGTGAGCGTGCCGGTCGGGACGGGTCCGCCAGGACGGTTCGAGCTGATCACCACCGAGAGCGTCGTGGGCGCGCTGTGCAGCGTCGGGTCGGGCTCGGCGGTGGCCGTCACGACCGGCGCGACGCGCACGGGCGGCACCCACGGCTCGCACGCCGACGCGAACGCGAGGGCGCCCAGCACGGCGAGCAGCAGCACCGCGTGGGCCGGCCGCCGCCACGGGCGACCTCGTCGTCGTCGTCGGCGCCGCGCCGGCGCCGTGCCATCCACGTTCTTGTTCACGATCGAGACTCCGCTCGGAGCGCCTGCGTCCCTCAACACAGCGCCTCCAGCTTAGTTCCGCGCGGCGGATCGCTCCGGGTCCGAGGGGTGGCAGCTGCTCGCCGCCTGGGCGGTCAGCTGGGCCAGGACCGCGATCCCTGCGTCGTTCGGGTGCACCTCGTCGGCCAGGATCGGGGAGCCGTTGGCCAGCGAATCGGCCACCGCCTGCTCCCAGTCGAGGACGCGCGGGAACGTGGCGTGCACCCAGGTGTTGAGCTCGCCGGCGCGCTCGTTGTACGCCTGCCACTCCGGCCGCCAGGCGGCGCTGCGATGCGCGGACACCGTGGACACCACGACGCACGACGTCGGGAACCGATCGACGACGGCGGCCAGCCGCGCCTGCACCTCCGCCATCGTGTAGCCCGGCAGCCCCCGGGCCATGTACGACAGGTCGTTCGTGCCGAGCTCGACGACCAGCACCGAGGGGGGCGCGGCGGCGTAGTGGCCCACCACCCAGGACGCGTCGAGGGTCGTCAGCCCCTGCACCCCGCTCACCGAAGACCGGAACCCGACGGCACCGAGCGCCGGACCGATGGCGCTCGCCGACCAGTAGGTGATGGAGTCACCGATCATCGCGACGGTCGGCCCGGACCCCACGTAGGGCTCGATCCCCGGCTCGAGGTGGAGGGGCACGCCCACCTCCTGCAGGTCGTAGGTGGCGTCGCCGCTGTACTCGACCTCGACGGCGTGATCGCCGCTCTCGGGGAACACGAACGTGCCGCTGGCGCGGCCGCCGACGAGCGCCACCGCGGGGCCGTCCTCGCCGACGGTGACCGTACCCCCGGGGGTGGGCCCGCCGGCGCTCGGCGCCTGGACGGTGACCGTGAAGGCGAGCGGCTGGCCCGCGAACGCCGGCGCCGTGTCGATCGTCGCCTGCACGAGCGCGGCAGCCTTCGTGCAGGAGCCCATCGCCACCGGCGCGCCCGACGGGCAGGTGGCCCCGACCCACGTGGCGCCCGTCGCCCGGACGCCGGTCAGGTCCGCGCCGGTGAGATCCGCGCCGTCGAGGCGAGCCCCGGTGAGGTCCGCCCGGGAGAGATCGGCACCCCGCAGATCGGCACCCCGCAGATCGGCGCCGTGCAGGTCGGCCCGGGCCGCCGACGCGCCGCGCAACGAGCTCGCCGACAGGTCGCAGGCGCTCAGGCGCAGGCCGGCGATCGCCGCCCCGTCGAGCTGCGCGCCGTGGTGGAACGTCGCCGGGTCGCACGCTGCGCCGAGGAGCACGGTGTCGGCCGTGACGGTCGCGCCCGCTCCCACGACGAAGCGCGTCGCGCCGGCGAGGTCGACGCGGCCCGGGGTGCCGAAGGACGCGCTCCGCCAGCCTCGGGTCGAGTCGGCCTCGAAGGCAGGGTCCTGCGCCCCGATCACGTACGTCGCCGGCGCGAGGCCCACCAGCGTGAAGCGGCCGTCGCTGCCGGTCAGCGCCGCCTGGGAGAAGCCCGGGGGCGTCTCGCTGGCGAGCGTCACCCAGATCCCACCCACCCCGGCGACGCCGTCGGTGACGACGCCGGAGATGCGTCCGGCCCGGACCAGCGCCACGTCGACGGCGGCGTGGCCGCGCGGCGCGACGACGACCGGCGGCGCGTCCGCCAGCGCGAGCGAGCCGTCGGCGAACTGCGGCGCGTACACATGACCGAGGTCGACGAACCCGACCTTGTAGGCGGCGGGCTCGAGGTCGCCGAAGTGGTACGAGCCGTCCGCGGCCGTGGTGGTCGTCGCGAGCGGGTTCGTGGCCACGGCGTTGAACAGGACGACCGTGATGGAGCCCAGCGCCGTGGCCGGATCCGCGGCGCTGCGCACCACGCCGCCGAGCGAGCCGTGCGTCGAGACCGTGGACATCGTCACGTCGACCGTCGCCACGCCGCCGTCCACGAGGATCACCGTCGAGGTCGCGAGGTCGTCGGCGGTGGCGTGCCAGTAGTCGAGGTACACCTGGTTCGGGTCCCGGACACCCAAGCGGTAGTTGCCGCCGTTGAGCACGCCGAAGTCGTAGGTGCCGTCGGGGCCGCTCTGGAGGACGGCGAGCGGGTGCGGGTCGGCGTTGCCGCGGTAAAGCGACACGTCCATGTTCTCCAGCCCGGAGCCGTCCGGGCCCCGGACCGTCCCGCGCACCGAGCCGGGCAGCGGCGCCTGGCACCCGACGAGGAGCGCGCCGGCGATCACCAGCAAGGCGACCACGGCCGCGGGACGGCGCACCGTCGCCCGCCGGTCGGGTCTGGCCGCGCTCATCGAACCTCTCCTGCCCTACCCCGTGTCCGACCCCGCCGGCGGCGAGGCCCACTTCCCCTGTCACCGGGGTCCGTGCACGGGCGCGCGACCTCGGCTCGGTGCTCCATCGGCGGGCGCGCAACTCGACTTGAGGAGTTCGACCGGCTTTCGTGTCGGACCGCTTGCGGGCGGTCGCGGGTCAGCCCGCGGCGTCCTCCACGGCGGCGAGCGGCGCCCGCTGCTCGAGGCGCGGGAGGGCGACGCGCCCGGTCCGCTGGATCGAGCGGATGCCGTAGGGCCGGAGCAGGTTCTCGAAGTCGTCGAGCTTGGTCGGCGAGCCGTCGAGCGAGATCAGGATCGAGTCGTGGCCGACGTTGAGGATGCGCCCCTCGAACACCTGCACGAGCTCGATGACCTCGCTGCGCTCCTTCGGCTGGGCCTCGACCGTGGCCAGCAGCAGCTCGCGGGCGACCGCCTCGCCGGGCGCGAGCTCGGTGATCTCGATCACGTTGATCAGCTTGTCGAGCTGCTTGATCATCTGCTCGAGCGGCGCGGACTCGACGTCGACGACCATCGAGATGCGGCTGAACCGCTCGTCATCGGTGGGGGCGACCGCCAAGGAGTGGATGTTGAAGCCGCGCCGGGCGAACAGCCCGGCGACGCGCGTGAGCACGCCGGCCTTGTTCTCGACGAGCACCGACAGCATGTGGTGCTTCGGGACGTGGTTCTGGGTGCGCGACCACGCGGGCATCAGCGGCCTCCTTCGCCGTGGGCGGGATCGACGATGATGTCGGAGTTGGACTGGCCCGCCGCGACCATCGGGTACACCTTCTCGCGGGAGTCGGTGCGGAAGTCGATGACGACCGGGCGATCGTCGATCGTGTTGGCCTTCTCGATCGCGGGCAGCACCTCTTCGGGCGAGTCGACGCGCATGCCGACACAGCCCATCGCCTCGGCCCACATCTTGTAGTCGGGCAGATCGGGCGAGAGGTACACCTCGCTGTAGCGCTCCTCGTAGAACATCTCCTGCCACTGGCGGACCATGCCGAGGTAGGCGTTGTTGAGGATCGCGATCTTGACCGGGATGCGCTCGCTCGCCGCCGTGACGAGCTCTTGCGCGGTCATCTGGAAGCAGCCGTCACCGTCGATCGCCCAGACCATGCGGTCGGGACGGCCGACCTTGGCGCCGATCGCCGCGGGCACCGAGAAGCCCATGGTGCCGAGGCCGCCGGAGTTGATCCACGTGTAGGGGTGGTCGAACTTCCAGTACTGACTGGTCCACATCTGGTGCTGGCCGACGCCCGAGGCGACGATGCAGTCGTCGGGGGTGTTGTCCCGCAGCGTCTCGAGCACGAACTGCGGCTTGAGCAGCTCACCGGGCTCGGACTGCTGGTAGGTCAGCGGGTACTTCTCCTGCCAGCCCGACAACGTCGACTTCCACTCGTGCCGGTCGGGCTGCGCCTGCCTGCCGCCCCGCTGGTGCAGCTCCTTGACGAGTGCCTCGATGACGATGCGGCAGTCGCCGGCGATGCCGACATCCGGGCGGCGGACCTTGCCGAGCTCGGCGGGGTCGACGTCGACGTGGATGATCTTGGCGCCCGGCGCGAACGCGCCGACCTTGCCGGTGACCCGGTCGTCGAAGCGGCTGCCCAGGGCGATGAGCAGGTCGCTCTCCTGCATCGAGGTCACGGCGGTGTAGTTGCCGTGCATGCCCGGCATGCCCAGCGCCAGCGGGTGGCTGTCGGGGAAGGCGCCGCGCGCCATGAGCGTGGTCACGACGTGGATGTCGCAGATCTCGGCGAGCTCGCGCAGCGTCTCGGCCGCCCGGGCCTTGAGGATGCCGCCGCCGGCGTAGATGATCGGGCGCTTCGCCTCGAGGATCAGGTCGGCCGCCTTGCGGATCGCTTCCGGATCGATCTCGCGGTCGGGGTGGTAGCCGGGCAGGTTGACGCTGTCGGGCCAGTACCACTCCATCGCGGAGTTCGGGTTCTTCGGGTCGACGATGTCCTTCGGGACGTCGATGAGCACCGGGCCGGGCCGGCCGGTGGTCGCGATGTGGAACGCCTCGCGCACGACCTCGGGGATGTCCTGCGCGTCGGTGATGAGGAAGTTGTGCTTCGTGATCGGCGCCGTGATGCCCGTGGTGTCGCACTCCTGGAACGCATCGGTGCCGATGGCGGCGGTACCGACCTGGCCGGTGATGACGACCATCGGGACGGAGTCCATGTAGGCGTCGCAGAGCGGCGTGACGATGTTCGTGGCGGCGGGCCCGCTGGTCACCATGGCGACGCCGGGCCGGCCCGTGGCGTGCGCGTAGCCCTCGGCCATGTGGCCCGCACCCTGCTCGTGCCGCACGAGGATGTGGCGGATCGGGGAGTCGATGATCGGGTCGTACACCGGGAGGATGCACCCGCCGGGAAGGCCGAAGATCGTGTCCACGCCCTCCATCTCGAGGGCCCGGATGAGGGCCCGGCCCCCGTCCATGATCTCTGGCGGGTTGCCGCTCGGTGCGTGTCCTTCGTGCTCGCTCATCGGTGGTTCCTTTGACCAGTGCTTGCGGGGGCTTCGGGGTGCTGGGGGTGCTGCGGTCGGTGGGGTTCTTCG
>CAYUOL010000045.1:12338-29113 GCA_964446345.1 uncultured Iamiaceae bacterium
GGTCGGTGGGGTTCTTCGCGTGGTGGGGACGGATCAGACGGGTGCAGAAAAACGAAACGACCTCCCGTGTGGGGAGGTCGAGAGGCGCACGCGGCTGGAGGTCGCGGCGTGCGCTAGCGGAGTACTACGAGGTTCGTGGTGGTGAACGGCGTCCGCGACATCCCGGTAAGGATGCCATCATCCGCGCCGTTCAGCAACCCGGCTCACGGCGCGCGGCGGCGGGCGCGCCGCAGGGAGACGACCAGCAGCACGATCGAGCCGATGCACCCGAGCAGGCTCAGCAGGAGCACGACCCCCGCTCCCCATGTCTTCGCGTCGGCCATCTCGAGACCGACGACGAACGCGAACAACGACCCGAACCCGAGCAGCGCCGCCCGGGTGGGGAGCGCCGAGCGGCGGGATCGCTCGTAGTCGCGCAGCGCGTCGGCGACACCGCTCGGGAGCGGGAGCCCGTCCGGGCCCCGCACCTGCCCCCTGCGCAACTGCCGCTTCTTCCAGGCCGTGATGGCGCCGACGACCACGATCGCAGCCAGGATGCCGGGGACCCCGCCGACCAACGCCGCGGCAACCCCGACGAGCAGCAGCGGCGCGGACACGCGGGTCAACGAGTACGCCCCGAGACCGACGTTGCGCCGGTAGGCCGCCTCGGTGGGATCGAGAGCCGCGGCTCGGGCGAAGAGGGCGGTGGCCTCCTGCTTGCGCCGCTGCTCGAGCAGCGCCCGGCCGAGGTTGTTGATCGCCGACGCGTTGTCCGCGTCGAGCGACAGCTGGTGCCGGAAGGCCTGCTCGGCGACCACCGCGTTGCCGGCGTCGAGCATCGCCAAGCCGTACGCCTCGTGGCCCGAGCCCTCCGTCGGGTTGAGCTCGATCGCCCGTGTCGCCGACGCCAACGCCGTCGGGAAGTCCTTGCGCACGCGCGCGGCGCGGCTGCGCACGACCCACGCGGACACGCTGTGGGGGGCGAGGCGCACAGCTTCGTCGGCCGCGCGCTGCGCCTCGGCGCGGGACGCCGGCGTGCCCTGTCCGATCAGGATCACCGTCCGCAGGCGATGGCCCCACTCCGAGCCGGGTTCGCAGGCGAGGGCCCGGTCGACCGTCTCGAGCGCCCGATCACCCTGGTCGAGGAAGTGGTGGCACAGCGCCAGCTCGCACAGCAGTCGGGCATCCCCTGGATCGCGGGCGACGGCCGCGGCGAGCACCTCCGCCGCCGCCTCGTACCGACCGACCGCCATGAGCGCCTTCGCGCGAGCGTGGTCGTCCTGGGACTGCGGCAGCGTGGGCATCACACCGAGCTCACGCGAGCCGGTTCGCCCGCATGTAGTCGAGCAGGTCGTCGTAGCGGCCGCCCTCGTTGGCGAACTGCGCGAAGTTCTTGGCGACCTCGAACCACGCCCGCGTGCTCGGCACGGTCTCCTTCACGGCCCGCTCGAGGTCCTTGGCGGTGATCGGCCTCGCGTGGCCCGACGTGAGCGAGTCCTCGAGCGCCGCCTCGGCCGCCGACTCGCAGACCAGCCGCAGGTCGGCCCCCGAGAAGAGGTTCGTCCGCGAGGCCAGCTTCGCCAGGTCGAGTGCCGCGGCCACCGGTCGGTCGCGCAGGTGGTAGCGCAGGATCGCTTCGCGGGCGGCCGCGTCGGGCGGGAGGACGAGCAGCATCCGGTCGAGGCGGCCCGGTCGGCGCAGGGCGCTGTCGATGTCCCACGGCTGGTTCGTCGCGGCGATGACGAACAGGCCCTCGTTCTGGTCCCGCAGGCCGTCGAGCTCGTTGAGCAGCTGCACCACGACGTTGCGGCCCCCCGCCCCGTGCGAGAAGTTGCTGCGCTTGTGCCCGAGCGCATCGATCTCGTCGAGGAACAGCACGCAGGGCGCGTGCCGGCGAGCCGTCTCGAAGATCTCGTGCAGGTTCTTCTCGCTGTTGCCGACGTACATGTCGAGCACGTCGTGCAGCCCGATCGCGAAGAACCGGGCGCGCAGCTCGCCCGCGACGGCGCGGGCCAGGAAGGTCTTGCCGCAGCCCGGGGGCCCGTAGAGCAACATGCCGCCCCGCAGCGACTTGCGGTACATCTCGCGCAGCTCGGGGTTCGCGAGCGGGGCGAGGAAGCTCGTGCGCAGGCGCTGCTTGACGCTCTCGAGGCCGCCGACGTCGTCGAGGCGCACGTGCGGGATGTCGATCTCGCTGATGATCTCGACGTGCTCGTCGCCGTCGAGCGCGTCGGAGATCGACACCCACAACGGCGTCTCCCCGTCGATGTCGTCGTGGCTGCCGTCCGCCGACCACACGACCCCACCCGGCGCGGGCGGCGCGCCGCGCTCGAGACCGCTCGGCGCCGGAGGCGGCGGTGCGAGCGGATCGGGTGCACCGGGTGCATCGGGTGCACCAGGGGCATCGGGCGCATGGGGTGCATCGGGCGCATGGGGTGCATCGGGCGCGAAGCGGCTCGGGTGCGTGCCGGGACGGCTCGGCGCGGCGGGCGGATCGGTGGTGGCGCTGCGGCGCGCATCCTCGTCGGACCGCGGCTCGACCGCCGGCGGGCCGCTGAGCGCGTCGGCGAGGCGCTGGTACCGGGCCGCGAGCTCGGGGGCGCCCGTCGCCGTCGCCGCCGCGGCGGCGAGCACCAGGGCCTCGTGCCGATCGGGTTCGACGGCGAGCACGGCCTGGGCTTGGGCCAGGGCCGCCTGGGCGTGCTCGCGGCCCGCGGGACCGTCCGCCAGCTCGTGGTGCATCCCGCCGATCAGCAGGCGCAGCCCCACGTTGTCGGGCGACTCGGCCAGCGCTCGCTCGAGCAGCTCGAGCTGGGTCGGGTCGACGGGCATCGGACCAGGCTACCGACGCACCCCGGAGCCGAGGACCCGGGAAGGGGTGAGCGCAGGGTCAGGCCGCCGCCTCGTCCAGGCCTTCCTTCCGGAACGACTCCTTCGCCGCGTAGAACGAGACGGTCGCCGCCGCCGTCGCGACGCCGAGGGTGGCGAGGAAGCCGCTGCCGCGCAGGAGGGTGGCCGAGTCGCCGTCGAAGAGCAGCACGAGCGATCGGATGATGCCGAAGACGGCGATGACCCCGGAGATGACGGCGCTGAACTGCAGCAGGAGCGAGCGCGGGATGCCGCCGGGCGGGTCGGGTGTCACCAGCAGCAGCGCGACCGCGATGCCGACGAGGGCGACGTCGCCCGAATCGACGGTGTCGGTCAGCGCCATGAAGCGGGCCTGGGCGTCGAGCGCCGTGGTGCCGTCGAGCACGTTGATGAGGCCGGCGATCACGGCGAAGAGCACGGCCACGAGCAGGCCGGTGGCGGCGAGCGTGGCCGGGTCCTGGAACATGCCCGAGAACCCCTTCGGGTCCTTGGGCTCGGTGGGCGCCGTCGCCTGGGTGGGCAGGATGGGTTGCGCAGGGTTGACGACGGGCTGCCCGTAGGCCGCGGCGCCCGCGGCCTGCGGGTCCGCCGCCTGGTACTGCGGTTGGGCGACGCCCTGGTCGTACGAGGGGGCCGCCGGGATCGACTGCGCAGGCTGCGTCGGCGGCTGAGGCTGGGCGGGCGGCGGGTTCTCGAAGTCGCTCATGGCCAGAGTCTCGCGCTCGCGGCACCGCCCCCGCCGGACCGCTCGGGGGCTGCGCTCAGGCCGAGGTGATCGCGCCCTTCTCGGCCCCCTGCGCGAGGCGCGCGTACTTCGCCAGCACGCCCTTCGTGTAGCGGGGCTCGGGGATCTTCCAGTCCGCGCGGCGAGCCTCGAGCTCGGCCGCGTCGACGAGGAGATCGATGGTGTGGGTCTTCACGTCGATCTTGATGCGATCGCCGTCGCGCACGAACGCGATCGGACCGCCGTCGACCGCTTCGGGCGCGACGTGGCCGATGCAGAACCCATGGGTGCCGCCCGAGAAGCGTCCGTCGGTGATCAGCGCGGCGTCGCCACCGCGACCGGCGCCCTTCATGGCGCCGGTGACGGCCAGCATCTCGCGCATGCCGGGCCCGCCCTTGGGACCCTCGTAGCGGATGACGACGATGTCGCCCGCCAGGATCTTGCCGGCGAGGATCTCCTCCATCGCCGCCGCCTCGCCGTCGAACACGCGCGCCGGCCCCTCGAACGAGTCGAAGTCGATGCCGGCCACCTTCACGACGGAGCCCTTGGGGGCCAGCGAACCGGTGAGCACCGCGATGCCGCCCACCTCGTGGAGCGGGTCGCTCAGAGGGTGGATCACCTTGCCGTCAGGAGCCGGTGGGGCGAGCGCCTCGATGTTCTCGCCGATCGTCTTGCCGGTGACCGTCAGGCAGTCGCCGTGGAGCAACCCGGCGTCGAGCAGCTCCTTCATGACGACGGCGATGCCCCCGATGTCGTCGATGTCGGTCATGTGGTACTGCCCGTGTGGCTTCGTGTCGGCGATGTGCGGCACGCGCTTCGCGACCTTGTTGAAGTCGTCGAGCTCGAGCTCGACCTCGGCCTCGGCGGCGATGGCGAGCAGGTGCAGCACGGCGTTGGTGGATCCGCCCAGCGCCATGGTGATGGCGATGGCGTTCTCGAACGCCTCCTTGGTCATGATCTGGCGCGGCCGGATGCCCAGCTCGAGCAGCTTCACGACGGCCAGGCCGCTCTCGTACGCGAAGTCGTCGCGCCGACGATCGGGGGCCGGCGGCGACGACGAGCCGGGCAGCGCCATGCCGATCGCCTCCGCGATCGAGGCCATCGTGTTGGCGGTGAACATGCCCGCGCACGCGCCCTCGCTCGGGCAGGCGTTGTGCTCGATGGCGCTGAGCTCGGCGTCGTCGATGGTGCCGGCGGCACGGGCGCCGACCGCTTCGAACACGCTGACGATGTCGAGCGCGCGGCCGTTGTGGTGGCCCGGCAGGATCGATCCGCCGTAGAGGAACACCGACGGCACGTTGACGCGCGCGGCGGCCATCAGCATGCCGGGCAACGACTTGTCGCACCCGGCGAAGGTGACCATGGCGTCGAGGCGCTCGGCGTGCATGACGGTCTCGACCGAGTCGGCGATGACCTCGCGGGACACCAACGACGCGCGCATGCCTTCGTGGCCCATCGAGATGCCGTCGCTCACGGCGATCGTGGTGAACTCGATCGGGAAGCCCCCCGCCGCCCGCACGCCCTGCTTCGAGCGCTTGGCCAGGCGGTCCAGCGGCATGTTGCAGGGCGTGACCTCGTTCCACGACGAGCACACGCCGATCTGCGGCTTGTCCCAGTCGTCGTCGGTCATGCCGACAGCCCGCAGCATCGCGCGGGCCGGGGCCCGCTCGAACCCATCGGTGACTTCGAAGGAACGTGGCTTCAACGGGTTGCTCATGGCGGAGCAGGATACGGGCCCCACAAGCCCCTCGCGGCCCGAGCGCGCCCCTCCGGGCATTTCGGGCAGCATGGGGGTCGTGCCGTCGCGCCGCCGCTCCCCCCTCGTGATCTGGACCCTGGTCTTCCTGGCGTCGGCCGTGCTGCTCGGGGGATCCTTCGTCTACGCCGCCCAGGTCGGCGACCCCACGGTGCAGCAGGACGCGGTGCGGCGCAGCCAGCGACCCCCGCGCACGACGCCCACCACGCAGCTGGGCAGCTTCGGGGGCACCGGCGGGGGCGGCGTCAGCAGCTCGCCGTTCGACCCCACCGGCCCCGGCACGGGCCCCTTCGCGTTCACGCCGGGCGACTTCGCCCGCGTGCTCCCCTCGGCCGGCTGCGCACGGACGCTCGAGCAGCTGGCCACCGTCAGCGCCCTCACGTTCGACGAGGTGGTCGACGCCTGGAACTTCGTGCAGACGTGCGCGGCGGCCGAGGGGCAGACCACGCTGCCGCGCCTCGAGCTCATCACCTCGAAGCCGGTCGAGCAGGAGTGCCTCGCCACCACGCTCGCCCGCACGACCCTGGCCTACCGCGCGCCGACGGTGCCGGCCGCCGGCCTCGACCGCTTGTTGGCCGACTGCCAGCTCCGCGGGGTCGTCCCCGCGATCCCCGGGCTCGGGGGCTTCGGGACGCCCTCCGCTTCCGTGCCCGCGACCCCGGCGCCCTCGCTGCCGCCGGCGCCGCAGCTCACGACGCCACCCGCTGGCGCGGAGCCGGCGCGTTGAGCGAGATCGACGCCGGCGACAGGGGCGAGACGAGCCGGCGGTACCCGCGTGCACCGAATCACCACGGTTCGGCGTCCCCACCTGCAGATCTCAGCTCGTACGATCGGCCGATGCCCGCCCGGAGCCCGCACGGTGCCTGAGCCATCACCATCGTCGGCGGCGCCTCCGTCCGCCGGCCCCATCGTCACCGGGCGCGGGGTCGTGAAGCAGTGGGGCACGAAGACCGCCCTGGTCGACGCCACCTTCGACGTGCAGCCCGGCATCACCGGGCTGCTCGGCGCGAACGGGGCGGGGAAGACGACGTTGTTCGGGATGATCCTCGGCCTGCACAAGCCGACGGGCGGCGAGCTGCGCGTGCTGGGGCTCGACCCGATCCACGCCGGCCCCGAGATCCGCGGCGCGGTCGGCTACTCCCCCGAGTACCACGTGCTCCCGGAGGACATGCGCGCCCACGACCTGGTGCGCCACATCTGCGAGGTGCACGGCATCCCGCGGCGCCAGGCCACCGCCCGCGCCAGCGACGTGCTGTGGCAGGTCGGGCTCGGTGAGGAGCGGTTCCGCCCGGTGGGCACCATGTCGACGGGCCAACGGCAGCGGGTCAAGCTCGCCCAGGCGATCGTGCACGACCCTGCGCTCGTGCTGCTCGACGAGCCGACCGACGGCCTCGACCCCGTGCAGCGCGACGACATGCTGGCGCTGATCCGCAGGGTCAGCGTCGAGTTCGGCATCAACGTGATCCTGTCCTCGCACCTGTTGGAGGAGGTCGAGCGCATCTGCGACGCCGCCGTGATGCTCTTCGACGGACGGGTGGTCGCGTCGGATCGCATCGATCACCTGACCCGGCGGACCGAGTCGCTGCTGCTCGACGTGACCGAGCGCCCGACCGAGGTGGCGACCCTGCTGCGGGCCCGCGGCGCGGACGTCGAGGTCGACGGGTTGCACCTCGTCGTGCGCCCGACCGCCACCACGAACGCGGCGGGGACCGACCTGCACGACCTCGTGCGCGACGCCGTGTTCGAGGCCGGCGCGGGCGTCCGGCGTCTCGGCGCCCGGCGCGTGTCGCTCGAAGAGGTCTTCCTCGACTTCGGTGACGGCCACCAGCACGCCCACCGAGGCGCGGTGCCCGCCGGCGCCGGGGGCCCGGGCAACGGGAGCGCTCCATGAGCGACACCGTGGTCCCCGATCCCGTCGCCGTCGGCTCCGCGTCGCGCGAGTCGGCCAGGGCGCGCATCCTCGATCGCGGCTACCGGCGCTACGACGGCGAGCGCCGCGGCCTGCGGGCGGCGATCAAGAGCCTCGCCCTGCAAACGATGCAGCGCTCGCTGGGCATCCGCCGCAGCTTCTGGGCCAAGGTGTTCCCGGCGTTGGCGGTCTTCATCGCGTACGTGCCCGCCATCGTGTTCGTCGGCGTCTCCGCGCTGTTCAAGGACCAGCTCGACCAGGCGATCCTGCGGGGCAACCGCGAGATCCTGCCCACGTACGGCGCCTACTACGGCTTCGTGTGGGCCGCGATCCTCGTGTTCGTGGCGTTCGTCGCGCCCGAGGTGCTGTGCACCGACCGGCGCAACGGCCTGCTCGGCCTCTACCTCGCGTCGCCCCTCAACCGCGACACCTACCTGGTGGCGAAGGCGTTGGCGGTCACGGGCGCGATCTCCCTCGTCACCCTGGGCCCGCCGCTGCTCTACCTCATCGGGCTCACCCTCAACGGCCGCGGGCCCGATGGGTTCGACGGGTTCCTGTCCGTGCTCGGACGCACCTTGGTGGCCGGACTCGTCGTCGCGCTGCTGCACATGAGCCTGAGCTTCGCGGTGGCCAGCACCACCACGCGGCGCGCCGCTGCGTCGGCCGCGATCATCATGATCCTGCTGGCGAGCTCGATCTTCGCCGAGGTCGTCGTCAACAGCGGCGGCCTCGACGAGAACTTCCTCGTGTTCGACATCTTGTTCCTGCCGTTCGAGCTGGTGTTCCGCATCTTCGGCACCGGTCACGTCGACCGCTCGTTCGCGGCGATGTCGACGTGGACGATCGTCGGGGCCTATGCCGCGTGGACGATCGCGCTCGCCGCGTTCGTGCGGTTCCGCTACCAACGGATCGACGTGACCCGATGAGCGGCGACGGCGCGCTCGGCGCGGTGGACGCCGTGAGCACGGAGGCTCGGGTCGCGCCGCCGGCGCCCGCCTTCGCCGAGCTGACGCCTGATCGCACCGCGATCGACGTGCGCGACGTCAGCAAGTGGTTCAAGGACGTGGTCGCCGTCTCCGACATCACCTGCTCGATCGGCTACGGCGTCACCGCGCTGCTCGGCCCCAACGGCGCCGGCAAGTCGACGCTGTTCCGCATGCTGTGCGGCTTGACGCCGCCCTCACGGGGCTCGATCACCGTGCTCGGGGGCGACCCGCGCAAGGACGTCTCGCTCACGCGCCACATCGGGCTCGTCCCCCAGCAGGAGACGCTGTTCGAGCCGCTCTCGGCGTTCGAGTTCGTGCGCCTCGCGGGCATCCTCCACGGGCTGGCCGATCCCGGTGACGCCGCCGTCAAGGCGCTCGGCATCGTCGAGCTCGACCCGCGCGACCCCCGCCCGCTCACCACGTACTCGAAGGGCATGCGCCAGCGCGTCAAGGTGGCGCAGGCACTCGTGCACGACCCCGAGATCCTGTTCCTCGACGAACCGTTGACCGGCCTCGACCCGCGGCAGCGCCTGCACATGGTCGACGCCATCCAGCGCCTCGGGCGCGCCGGCAAGTGCGTCGTGGTGTCGAGCCACGTGCTCGAGGAGGTCGAGCGCTTCAGCGCGCGCGTGCTCGTGATCGTCAAGGGCCGCCTCGCGGCCGAAGGCGACTACCACGCCATCCGCGACCTCATGGACGACCGTCCGCACCGCATCAGCATCCGCGCCGACGACGCGCAGGCGGTGGCCAGCGGCCTGCTCGACCACGGCGTCGTCAGCGGTGTGCAGCTTCTCGGCCCCGACACGCTGCTGGTCGAGACCTCCGAGGTGCAGGCGTTCCGCCACGCCGTCGCCGCGGTCGCGGTCGAGCGCCAGACGCGCCTGTACGACGTGGTGCCCCTCGACGACGACCTCGAGAGCGTCTTCCGCTACCTGGTGGGGCGGTGACATGACCGACCTCGCCCCGCCCGGCCAACCGCCGTCGCCCTCGTCGCCCGACCCCGCGCCCGCAGGGCCGCCCCCCGCCCTCACGGGGGTGCCCCTCGGCGGGCGCACCCCGTCGGTGTTCTCCTCGCTGTGCGCGCTCATGGTGCGCACCCAGGTCACCCGCACGCGCGTCATCGCCCTCGGCTCCCTCAGCGCCCTCTCGCTGGTCGTGGGCGCGGCGCTCGGCAACACGAACCGGCCCAACCACCTGACGAGCGGCACCGAGTTCGTGAACCTGTACGGCCTGTCGCTGCTGGTGCCCGTCGCGACCCTCGTGTTCGCGTCCTCGATGTTCGGCGATCCGAGCGACGACGGCACGCTGGTGTACCTGTGGCTGCGCCCCATCCCCCGGTGGAAGCTCGTGCTCGCCGCCGCCCTCATGTCGTTCGCGGTCACCTGGCCGCTGGTGGTGCCCCCGCTGGTCGCCGCCGCGGCGCTGACGAAGGGCGGCACCGATCTCGTGTGGGGCACGTTGCTCAGCGCGACGGTGACGATGGTCGCGTACACCGGCCTGTACGTCGCCCTCGGGTTGCGCGTGAAGCGCCCGCTGGTGTGGGGCCTGCTCTACACGTTCATCTGGGAGGGCTTCGTCGCCCGCGGCTCGACCAACGCCGCCAAGGCGGCGGTGCGCGCGTACGGCACATCCGTCCTGCACCAGATCACCGACGTGCCCCTGGTCCTCTCCGATCTCGACTTCCGGTGGGGGGTGGGCGTGCCGCTGGTGGCGGGCGCGCTCGGCCTCGCCTACGCCGTGCGCCGGCTCCACCGCATGGACGTGGCCTGATCGCAACGGGCGCCGCCGCCCACGGCGGGTGGGCGAAGCTTCCGGCGTGACGATCTTCCGGACGAGCCCCCACGATCGCGAGATCCTGCGGCTGGCGCTGCCGGCGCTGGGCGCGCTCGTCGCCGAGCCGCTCTACCTGCTCGCCGACACCGCCGTGGTCGGCCACCTCGGCACGGACCCCCTCGCCGGTCTCGCGATCGCGTCGACGATCCTGCTGTTCGGGTACTCGATCTTCATCTTCCTCGCCTACGGCACGACGGCCGCGGTGTCGCGCCTGCTCGGCGCCGGGCGGGAGGAGGACGCAGCGCACCAGACGGTGCAGAGCATGTGGCTCGCGGCGTTGATCGGCGTCGCCGTGCTGGCGCTGGGGCTGCTCGGCGGCGGCGGGCTCATCCGGCTGCTCGGTGCCACCGGTGCCGTGTACGAGAACGCCTCGGTGTACCTGCGGGTCTCCCTCCTCGGGGTGCCGGCGCTGCTCGTGACCCTGGCCGGCACCGGGTACCTCCGCGGCCTGCAGAACACGATGACCCCGCTGCTCGTCGCCCTCGCCTCGGCCACCGGAAACCTGGCGCTCGAGATCCTCTTCATCTACGGCTTCGGCTGGGGCATCGCCGCATCGGCCGGCGCCACGGTGATCGCGCAGTGGTGCGCGGCGGTCTTCTACGTCCTCTGGGTGCACCGGGCGGTGCGCCACCACGCGATCAGCCGCGCGCCGGACTGGACGACCATTGGCTCCCTCGCCCGCGTCGGCCGCGAGCTGTTCATCCGCACGATGGCGCTGCGCGGCGCGCTGACCGTCTCGACCGCGGTCGCCGCGCGCCAGGGCGCCATCGCGCTCGGCGCCTACCAGATCACCTACGAGATCTGGAACTTCCTCGCGCTGACCCTCGACGCCATCGCGATCGCCGGCCAGTCGATGATCGGCCGCTTCCTCGGCGCCGAGGACCTGCCCACGGCCCGCGGCGCCGGGCGGCGCATGATCTGGTGGGGCCTGTGGGCCGGCGTGCTGATGATGGTGCTCGTCGCCGCCGGCCACGCGTGGCTGCCCCGGATCTTCTCGAGCGATCCCGCCGTGGTCGTGCTGGCGGGTGAGCTGCTGCTGATCGCGGCGCTGCTGCAACCGATCAGCGGCGTCGTGTTCGTGCTCGACGGCCTGCTCATCGGCGCCGGCGACATGCGCTTCCTCGCCTACGCCATGGTGGCCGGCTTCGTCGTGTTCGCCGTCGCCGCCGCCGTGCTGCTCGTGACGGGAGCCAGCGTGCTGTGGCTGTGGAGCGCGATCGGCCTGCTCATGCTCACGCGCCTCGTCACGCTCGGGTGGCGCTGGCGCGGTGACAGGTGGGCGATCACCGGCGCGACGCGCTGACGACGAGGACGACGAGGACCACGTTCTGGTCGCTCAGAAGCGGGTCAGGCAGTGCGGGGCGACGGGCCACGAGAAGAACGCGGTCGCCCGCTCGACCGCTTCGGGCGTCAGCTCGGTGATGTGGCCGGCGGCGGCCAGCTCGCGCGCCGTGACGCCGCCCAGGAAGAGCGAGCCCAGCTCGGCGATGCCGAGGCGCAGGTCGGCGGCCGTCGGGTCGTCGTCGTCCAGGCGCCCCGCAGCGCCGCCCGCCCGGTCGCCTTCGACGCGGTAGCGCCCGCTGGTGCGCGGGCGGAACGGGTCGACGACGTCGAGCACCAGCGCGTCGGCCGCGGCGTAGCACCGCGCCGCCAGCGAGCGCTCGACGTCGAGCAGCCGCACGTAGAGGTAGTCGCGCACGCGGGTGGTGTGGGCCTGACGGGGGTCGAGCAGCAGCCAGCGCAGCGGATCGTCCATGGGCTGCGCCTCGCCGATCACCGTGCCGACGAGGTCGAGGTCGAGGACGTAGCGCCAGAGGCGGGCAACGACGGCCGGGTCCTGCGCCGCGAGCGTGCGCAACGTGACGACCCACTCCCCCGGCGGGTGGTCGTTGTCGAACGTGTAGATCGCGAAGCCGCCCTTGCCGGCGGCGCCACCCGAGCCTGCGGGCGCCGGGTCGCACACGACGACGAGCAGCTGACCCCCGCCGCGCCAGTCCTCGTGATCGGAGAGAACGCAGTCCCACCACTCGTCGCGGTGCGAGAGCAGCCCGGGCCGGCCGGGCCGCAGCCCGTCGTAGATCGCCGCCAGCTCCTCCTTCGCCTCCCCCTTGGGGATGATGCGCAACGTCAGGTCGTCGTCGACCGGCCCCCGGAACGCCGCGCGCAGCGGGTTGATCTGCAGCACCTGGAAGAACGAGGCGAGGCCGTAGCCGAAGCGACCGTAGATCGGTGCCTCGGACGCGTTGAGCACCGCCATGGGCTCGCCTTGCGCCGCGACGTCGTCGAGCTGGCGCTGCATCATCTGCGTGAGGATGCCCCGGCGGCGATGCGTCGCTGCCACCGTCACCGACGACACGGCAGCGACCGGCAGCGCCGCGCCGCCCGGCACGGTCATCTCCATCGAGAAGATCGCGGTGGTGGCGATGATCCGGCCGTGATCGTGCGCGACGAGCGTGCGATCGAGCTCGATGACCGACCGGTTCTCCTCGAGGATCCACGGCTCGGTCGGGACCTCCCCGAACCCGGCGCTCTCGGCGGCGACGAACGCAGGGAGCTCGTCAGGGGTGATGGGCCGGAACGAGACAGACATGCCCGAGGTTCTAGCGCGGAGCCGTCACGTGGGGCCCGGGGTTTGGCGACGGTGGTGGTCGATGGTTGCCGCTCCCGGAGCGCTCGCACTCGCGCCAGATGCTCTGCTCGATGCTGGAGACGGCTCGATCGAACGCAGGGTCGTCGAGCGCTGCGCTGTCGAGCGCTGCGCTGTCGAGCGCGGCCCACGAGCCGGGCCGCTGGAGCTGCATCTGGCGGATCCACCGCTGCTCGACGCGATCCCAGGTCTCGATCTCGGCACCCAGCGCCGGGAGCGCCGTGCGCAGCCGTTCGAGGGCCGTGGCGTAGGCGCGGCGCTCTGCCTCATCGCGCTCAGGGGGCACGATCGCCCGGCGCTGCGCCGCCACCGCCGCGTCGCGATACGCGGCGAACGCCGGGCACCCGGACACGTCGTCGTTGCGCCCGGACGCGGGCTGTGAAGCCGGCGCGCCCCCGGCCACCGTCTCGTCGGTCGGGGGCGGCGCGACCGACAGCGACGTGACCGGGGGCGACGGATCCACTCGGGGCGGCGCCGCCCGGAAGAGCCACACGACCGCGCCCAGACCCATGGCCAGGAAGGCCGTGGTCACGACGAGCACCGACCGGGACCGGGCCCGCACCGACCCGAACACGGCGACCGCGGCCACGCCCAGCACCGCCGACCCCACCACGAACAACACGACCACGACCGGCACCTCCGTCGGAACGCACAAGCACGAGGGCCGAGAGGGACCGAGGCGCCCGGCGGAGGATCCAGGACCCTGACGACGACGCGGCACGGCGACGCTAGAGCCGGCGCGGTGCCGGCGCCAGGGTGAGACGCCGGGGTCCGGTCCTGCATGCACCTCTTCATTGGCGTTCCTGGGCGCGGTGCTGGCGGTGCCCACCGGCATCCTCCCCGTCGTCGTCGCGGGCGGCCGCATCTACGCCCCGACGATCATCCCGTGGACGACCGTCGCGCTCCTCGTCGTCGCCGTTCCCCTCGTGGTGGGGATCGTTACCCTCGGCGGATCCGGCCTGCGGATGCACCGGCGCCCGACCGCCGCCACGCGCTTCAGCGACGACTGATCGAGCGGCGAACCTGGCGCGGACCGCAGCGCGGTCGGCGACGCGCGGTCAGCCGGGGCAGGCGGCCGCGAGGATGTCCTCGAGGCGAGCCGAGGCCTCGAGGACGGCCGTGGTCTTCGCTCCGGTGGTGTCGCGGTTCGTGCGGCTGAGGGCGTCGGCGAGCAGCGTGTCGATGTCGTCACCGGACGACGCCGGGTACCGCTCGTGCAGCGTGCGCGCGGCGTCGGTGAGGATGCCCCGATCCGCCTTCGCCGGATCTTCGAGGTTCTTCAGCGCGAGCGTGACGCTCGCACACGCCTCGAGGGGGATCACCCCCGACGGAGCCACGGTCGAGCCCGGCCGGCGGGTGGTCGTCGTCGGGTTGATGCGCTCGGTGGTGGAGGTGGTGCCGCTGCGGAAGGTGGTGGGCGTGCGCCGCGTCGGCGTCGACGGGATGGAGTCCGCCGTGCGCAAGGCGATGATGCCGAACCCGACGTAGAAGAGCACGATGGCGAGGAGCAGCGCCACCGAGACCCACCCGAGGATGATGCCGGCGAGGGCCATCCCGGCGCCCTGCTCGCCGGTCTCGCGGATGCGCTTGCGGGCGATGTAGCCCATGATCAGCGCAGCGATGCCGACGATCTGGCAGACGGCGATGCCGAGGATCCCGCAGATGAGCGAGCCCACCGCGAGGCCGTTGTTCGACGCCGGCGGCGTGTAGCCGTACCCGTACCCGTAGCCCTGCTGGCCGTAGCCGGGCGGCCCGTAGCCCGCTGGCCCGTAGGCAGGCGGTCCGTACCCAGGTGCGCCGTATCCCGGCGGGTACCCGCTCGGGCCGTACCCCGTCGGGCCGTACCCACTCGGGCCGGGTTCTGGCCCGTCCCCCGGTGAGCCGTGGCCTGCCGCGCCGGCACCTGCGGGCCCGGCGCCGGAACCAGAGCGCCCGCCGGCGTCGTGCGCGGCCGACGGGCTGACGAACGGACCGGCGTACGGGTCCGCATGTGCGTCGGAGGGCGCCACGAACGGCGACGGCGGCGCGCCGTGCTCACCCGGAGCCGGCACCGGAGGAGGTGCGCCGGGCGGCTCGTCGTCGGCCACGCGCTACTGCCGCGCCTCGGCGCGCCGTTGGATGAGCAGGGCGTCGACCGCCTTGCCGTCCGCTTGGCCCTTCGACTCCTTCATCACGGCTCCGGTGAAGAACCCCTTGAGCTTCTTCAGCTTCTTGTCGCCGTCGTCGACGGCGACGAACTCGCTCCACGTCTCCGCGTTGGCGGCGATGACTCCGTCGACGATCCCGGCGAGCGCGTCGCTCGCCATCGCCTCGAACCCGCGGTCCTTCGCGATCGAGACAGGATCGCGTCCGGACTCGACCATGTCGGCGAGCACGGTCTTGGCCTGCGTCGCCGTGAGCTCGCCGGACACCTCGAGGTTCACCAGCTGCGCCAGCAGCGCGGGATCGAGCGAAGCGGCCCCGTCAACCGCGAGGTTGTGCTCGACGTGGTTCAGCACGCGCGCCGGCTCGCCGCCGGCCTCGATCGCGGCGAGGGCGAGGTCGTCGAGCCCACGGGCCACGTGCAGCGCTACGGCACTCGGCGCGACCCCCGCGCGGTCGGCGAGCCGCTGGCGCCGCGCCGCCGGCAGCAGCGGCATCGACGCCCGCAGCCCCTCGAGCTGCTCGTCGGTCGGGTCGAGCGGCACGAGGTCGGGCTCCTGGAAGTAGCGGTAGTCCTCCGAGTCCTCCTTCGAGCGCCCCGACCGGGTGCGCCCGCCCTCCTCGTCCCAGTGGCGGGTCTCCTGCCGGATCGTCTCCCCCGCTTCGAGCAGATCGATCTGGCGCCGCGCCTCGTACTCGATGGCCCGACCCAGCGAGCGCAGCGAGTTGACGTTCTTGATCTCGCACCGCTTGCCGAGCACGGGATCGCCCACGGGCCGCACCGACACGTTGGCGTCGGCGCGCATCGATCCCTCCTCCATCTTGGCGTCGCTCACCCCGGTCGCCAGGAGGATGGCGCGCAGCTCGTCGACGTACGCCTTCGCGTGCTCGGAGGTGCGGATGTCGGGGCGGCCGACGATCTCGACGAGCGGGACGCCGGCGCGGTTGTAGTCGATCAAGGAGTACTCGGCGTCGTGGATGCGACCGCCGCCCGCGCCCGTGGAGACGTGGGTGTTCTTGCCCGTGTCCTCCTCGATGTGCGCGCGCTCGATGCCGATGCGGGTGCCGTCGGGCAGGTCCAGGTAGCCGTCGACGTTGGTGGGTTGATCGAACTGCGTGACCTGGTAGTCCTTCGGCATGTCCGGGTAGAAGTAGTTCTTGCGGGCGAAGATCGACGGCTCGACCGCGCAGTTGAGCGCGAGGCCGAGGCGCATCGCGTACTCGACGACCTTCTCGTTGAGCACCGGCAGCGAGCCGGGCAGGCCGAGGCACACCGGGCACACGTTGGTGTTCGGCTCGTCGCCGAACTGGTTGGGGCACGAGCAGAAGATCTTCGTGGCGGTCGCGAGCTCGCAGTGGACCTCGAGCCCGACGACGAGCTCCCACTCGGTGCCGGTGTTCGGGCTGGTGATCGTGGTCTTGCCGGCGGTCGTGTCGGTGGCGGTCATCAGCTCGCTCCTCCCTGCGGGGCGGCGGCTTCGAGCGCGGCGCCGGCCCGGAACATGAGCGCTTCGGCGAGCGCGGGGGCCAGCACCTGCACGCCGATCGGCAGCCCGTCGTCACCGGTGCCGAACGGCACCGACATCGCCGCGTGGCCGACGAGGTTCGTCGGGATCGTGCAGATGTCGTTCAAGTACATCGTGAGCGGATCGGCCGTCTTCTCCCCGAAGGCGAACGCGGTGGTAGGCGAGGTCGGCGACAGCAGCAGGTCGAACTGCTCGTACGCCGCGGCGAAGTCCCGAGCGATCAACGTGCGGACCTTCAGCGCCTTGCCGTAGTAGGCGTCGTAGTACCCCGCCGACAGCGCATAGGTGCCCAGCATGATGCGGCGCTTCACCTCGGCGCCGAAGCCCTCGGTGCGCGTGAGCTCCATCATCTCGCCGGTGATCGGCGCATCGACGCGCCGGCCGTAGCGGACGCCGTCGTAGCGG
>CAYUOL010000046.1:0-20489 GCA_964446345.1 uncultured Iamiaceae bacterium
GGCGAGGACGAGGTGCGGGCGCTGCTCGATGGCGACAGCCACCTCGAGGCGGTGCGGGCCGACGAGCGCGAGGCGCAAGGGTTCGGCATCACCGGTGTGCCGTTCTTCGTGATCGACCGCACGTACGGGGTCTCGGGCGCCCAGCCCGCCGACGCGCTGCTGGAGGTGCTCGAGACGGCGTGGGCCGAGTCGCACCCGCAGACCGTCCTGACCCCGGCGGGTCGCGCCGACGCCGACGCGTGCGAGGACGACTCCTGCATCGTCTAGTGCCGTGGCCATGAACATCGTGACGTCGGGCGTGCTGCGCAGACCTGAGCGGTCCCAGTCGCAAGGCTCCGCTCAGTAGCCTTCGGCGATGGGGGACATCGAGAACTGGACACGACGCGAGTTCCTGGTCGCCGGCGCCGCATCTGCGGCTGCCGCCGTGGTCGGCATCGGCTGCTCGTCGACCGTGACGGGGAGCGCCGGTGCGCCGCCTCCCGCACCGCCGGGCTCGGGCCCGGGCACGGCCCCCATCGGCACGCAGCCGCCGCAATCGCTGCAGGACATCGACCACGTCGTGATCTTCTTCCAGGAGAACCGATCCTTCGACCACTACTTCGGGGTCCGCAAGGGCGTTCGCGGGTTCGCCGATCCTGCGGCCGGCCAGACGTACCAGGGGCGGTCGGTCTTCCACCAGCCCTACGACAAGTCGCCCGACGGCTACCTGCTCCCGTACCACTTCGACACCAAGGTCAGCTCGAGCGCGTGCTCCAAGGACCCCGACCACAGCTGGATCGGCCAGCACGCGGCCTTCAACGACGGGCGCAACGACGGCTTCGCGGGCTTCATCGGCCCGGCGTCGATGGGCTACTTCACCCGCCAGGACCTGCCCTACTACTACGCCCTGGCCGACCAGTACACGCTGTGTGACCGGTACTTCTGCTCGGTCCTCGGACCCACCCAGCCGAACCGCCTGTACTCGATGGCGGCTTCCGTCGACGCGGAGGGCACGCGGGGCGGGCCCGTCGCCATCAACGGGCTCGGGCCCTACTCGTGGACGACGTACCCCGAGCGCCTGCAACAGGCCGGCATCTCGTGGCGCATCTACCACGAGGCCGACGACTACGACGACAACGTCCTGAAGTACTTCAAGGCGTTCCAGGGGCTCAGCCCGTCGGACCCCCTGCACGAGGCGGCCATGGTGGACCGCTCGCCGACGGCCTTCATGGACGATGCCCGCGCCGGCAACCTGCCACAGGTCAGCTGGATCGTGGCGCCGGAGGCGAAGTCCGAGCACCCGTCGTACGCGCCGGCCGTCGGCGAGGACCTGACGCAACAGATCGTCAGCGCGATCGCCGCGAACCCGAAGCTGTACGCCAAGACCCTGTTCATCCTCAGCTACGACGAGAACGGGGGGTTCTTCGACCACGTGGTGCCGCCCACGGCGCCGCCGGGCACACCGGGCGAGATGATCAGCGACCGCCCGATCGGCCTCGGCTTCCGCGTGCCGACCCTCATGGTGTCGCCCTGGAGCCGTGGTGGCCGCGTCGCGTCCGAGGTCTACGACCACACGTCGACCCTCCTGCTGCTCGAGAAGCGGTTCGGTGTCGAGGTCCCCAACCTCAGTGCGTGGCGCCGCGAGACGGTGGGCGACATGACCGAGGCGCTCGACTTCGCGCACCCGGACATGTCGGTGCCGGCGCTGCCGGCGACGGCCGAGCGGGCGGTCGCCGCCACCGAGGCGTGCAAGGCCCTCCCGGCACCGGTGCCGCCGACCACCCAGGCGCTGCCCACGACCGAGCCGTAGCCGCGCGCGGGTCCGCCGCCGGCGGCAACCCGGCTCCCGGCCGCGTCAACGACGGCAGGCGCGTTCCGCGGCGTCGCGCGACGCCGCGGGCAGCGACTGGTCGTTGCCGACCCGGTCGGCGAAGGTGCACAGCGCCTGGCCGGTGCCGGGCATGGCCGCCGCCGTCGTGAGGATGGACGCCGCGCTGGCCGCATCGCCGTCGCGGAGGTACGCCTCGGCGAGCGGCAGCCACTCCTCGCCGAGGGTCGGCGCGAGACCTTCGCGGCGCGCGGCGTCCGCGATCCGGCGCGCCTGCGCCACATCGTTGTCGGCGAGCGCCCGCTCGACGGTCTCGTACGCGTGGCACCACCCGCGCGCCGCTTCGGGGACCGTCTCGATGCCATCCATGCCATCCGTGCCACCCGGGTCCGGCGTCGGGGTGGCGATGGCGCGGTCCGGCCGGGAACGCCGACCCTCGGCGGTCGCCACGCGCGACGACGGCCAGGTCTCGCGGCGCGCCGGATCGAGCACGCGCAGGCAGCCATCCTCCGGCTTGACCATGACCACGAACTTCTGCGGATCGAGCGACGTCGTGAAGTTGCGCTCGGCCAGGCCGCTGACCGGGAGGCCGGACGCGCCGGTGGCCGCGGACTCGAAGTCACTTGGCAGGAACACCCAGAACGGCATCTCGCCGTTGGGGCCGAGGCGCAACCCGTAGGAATCCGCGATCGCCGCCGTCAACGCGTAGCCGCGGGCATCGATGAGCTCGCCGGGGTCGAGCAGGATCGGGGTGTCGGGCGCGAGACCGGGGGCGCGCCAGTGCATCTGGGAGATCAGCTCGGACTGCGCGCGCCAATCGTCGGCGTAGGTCGACGCGGTCTGGACGTGGAACGCAGCGCTCGCCCCCACCAGCACGACGAAGACGCAGAGCGTCGCCCGGCCCGAGAGCCGGAGCGCCCGCATGGCGCCCACGACCAGCAGCGCGGCCCCGAACATGCCGCCGAGGGTGTAGCGGTCCCAGGTGTTGCCCAGCTCGACCTGGCGCGCCGTCATCCACGCAGGGATCCCCGCGGTGACCAGTGCGAGTGCGGCGATCGCGAGCACCTGCTTGGTCACGACGCGCTCGTCGCGGTCTTCGGCATCGGGGCGACCTTCGGTGGCGGCGGGCCGCACGGCGCGGGCGGAGGGCAGCGACGACCATGCCTTGGCGGCGACGTACGCCGCGGCCACGCCGAGCACCACCGAGAGCGCCACGGCACCACCCCGGCTGAAGTCGAGCGCCTTGGCGTTGAACGGCTGCGCCCACGCCAGGGCGCCGGTGTCGGCGACGGTGGTGACCACACGTTTGGCGGAGACCACGACGGCATCGACCGGGCTGATCTTCAGCTCCTCCAGGGCGAGCACGCCGACACCGGGGCGGCTGGAGTGGAAGATCAGGAACCGCCACACGAAGTAGGCGAAGGTCGTGACGACGTACGGGACCCACGCCCGCAGCGCTCGGACGCGACGCTCGCGGCGATCGGTGGTCGACTGCGACACGACCACGTAGAAGATCGCGACGCGCACGACCTCGATCATCAGGAAGTACTCGATGGTGAAGGTCAGCGCGACCGACACGATCGCACCCGCGGTCAGCACCACCTGGCGACCCGGCCGCCGCAGCGCGACGATCGAGCACCCGAACGAGATCCACAGCATCAGGAGCAGGTAGGTCGCGCCCGAGTAGGTCAGCGCGATCGACTGGTGCGTGAAGCCGGGGTACACGAGGTACAGCGAGGCCACCATGAACGCCATGCGCTCGCGGGTGGGCCAGGTGCTGCGCACCACCCACCACACGGCGACGGCGCCCAGCCACCGCGTCAGCAGCGACAGCACCTGCCACGTCAGGGGGTTCACCGGGAGGATCCGGAACATCGCGGCGTACATCCACCCGCTGATGGGTCGGTCCGAGCCGAAGAAGCTCGTGATGGGGTAGGTGCCGGAGTGGTTGATCCACGCCGTCGGCCAGTCGTCCCAGTAGAAGCCGAGCGCGGTGATGAAGGCGGCATAGGTGAGCAGCGCGATGGCCAGCAGCGCGCCGACGACGATGAAGGCGTCGCGTCGCGAGGGATCCCGGTGCGGCGCGTCGGCGGGGTCCCGCTCGGCGGCCCGGTCGTCGTCGGTGGTGTCGAGCCGCGAGTCGCCGTCCGGGGGCCTGGGGTCCCGCGCGGTCTCCGTCATCGCCGCGGAGTATCGCACAGACCCCGGCCGCCTCCGGCTCGGGCACCTCGCGCGCCGCGGGCCCTCGGAACGAGCGGTGCGGCGGGCGCGGACGGCGTCACGACCGCACCCCGGCGCGCACCGCCGCGCCGCGACCGCAGCGCATCTGGGAGGATGGGCACATGGTCGAGAGGTCCGAGAAGCCCGAGAGGTCCGTCGTGCGCGCGCAGACCCGCCCGTCCGAGGGGTTCCGCAGCGCCTCGTCGTCCAAGGGCATCACGTACCTGCAGGCGGCGTTCGCTCGGGCGTTCCGCGCGTCGGCGCTGCTGCGGTCCAAGGCCGTCACGGCGGGTCAGATCGCCGAGTACCTGACGTGGCAGGACGAGGTGCTGGCCGCCCGCCCTCCGCTGCACGACCAGCGCGAGCAGCTGTGGGCATCCCTCGTCGGCCAGCTCGACCCGGGCTCCCGCCTCGTGGTGTTCGAGTTCGGCGTGGCCTGGGGCTACGCCACCGACTGGTGGCTGCGTCATCTCGCCGAGGCGGGCGTCGACGACCTGGCGTGGCACGGGTTCGACCGCTTCACGGGGCTGCCCCGGGCCTGGCGGGACCACACGGCCGGCACCTACGACGCGGGGGGCGAACCGCCGGCGATCGACGATCCGCGGATCACGTGGCACGTGGGCGACGTCGGTGACACGTTGCCGACGCTCGACCTCCATGCGGCCCGTGATGCCCGCTGGTTGGTGCTCTTCGATCTCGACCTCTTCGAACCGACGGCGGAGGCCTGGAACGTCCTCAGCCCGCATCTGCGCGAGGGCGATCTGATCTACTTCGACGAAGCGATGGATGACGACGAGCGGCGGGTGCTCGACGAGCTCGTCCTCCCCTCGGGCACCTTCGAGCCCGTGGGCACGACCGCGCTCGCGCTGGGCTTGCGCGTGCGCGCCCGCTGACGGCAGCTGCGCTGCTCAGGCCGATCGACGCCGCAGCAGCGTGCGCACGACGCGGCCGGCCGAGGAGAGCGCGTAGCGGATCGAGAGGCGTTCGTTCGCGGCGGTCATGAGCCCGAGGTGGGCCCACCGGTACAGGCGCGACGTCATCGCATCCGATGCGGTGAACCGACCGCTGATCAGCACCGTGCTGGCGCCGAAGTCCTGCTCGAGCCAGACCCGCAGCGACTCGGAGTGCATCGACAGCATCCCGGCGTCGGCCCGCTCGGCTGCGGTCGCCGTGCTGGCGCGCTGCAGGCCGGCGTCGAGCGACACGTCGACGACCACGTTCTGGTCCCACAGCGCGATCGGCGTGGTGCGCAACCCGATCGGATCAGGCGCCCGCGCCAGCAGCGCGAGCGCGCGCCGCCCGTGCACCGCGGTCACCCGTTCGCGATAGGCCGCGCCGGCGGCGACGAGCTCGTCGAGGGAGACGCTCGCGCCGGGCTGGTGCAGCTCGACCGGGCGCTCGATGTCGCGGCGATAGCGTGCGCCGGCGCTCTCGAGCGCGGCGTCGGTCAGGGACTCGGGCCCGAGGACGTCACCGGGGTAGAGCAGCGCGACGCGACCGGGGCGCGTGCGGGACTCCGCGAGCAGCTCATCGAGTGGGAACCCGTCGTTGTGGTGCTCGTTCTCGACGTGGCTGAAGCGCTTGAAGCCCGCGAACGGGACCGCGATCGCGTCCGGGAACAGGTCGGCGGCCTCGAAGAACCGGTCGAGGTAGTACCGGGCGCTCGCCTTGCGCCGCGCGGTGTCCCCGGGCCCGCCGATGCCCTCGGCGTAGGAGAACTGGCTCAGCAGCACGTCCGGAGGCGAGAGGTCGCCGAGCAGCCGCCGCAGCTCCGCGTGGCTCTCGAACATGCAGTCGTTGAGATCGAGGTAGGTGCGGTCACCGCTGACGAGGTGCAGCGCCGAGTCCTCGGTGCCGTTGCGCAGCACCGTGAGCCGCGTCGTCGGCGAGAGCACGACGGTCTCGCGGTCGTCGATCTCGGTGACCGGGAAGCCGTGCGCCCGGCAGAACGCGGCGACGCGTCCGTCGGTCGTGCGCTGGAACAGGATCGTGACGCGAGCCCGCGCGTCGGCGGGCACGCGCTTCAACGTCGGCACCGAGAAGTGGTCCGGGTGCTCGTGGGACAGCCAGATGTGGGTCGGGAAGTGCGGACCGTCGGGGTCGGCCAGCGGATCGAGCACCATCGGCGACAGCAGGTCCCACCCGTCGTTGAACGCCGCGCCGCGGAACCAGGGATCGCACAACACGCGCGTCGTCGGGTCCTCCACCAGGATCGACGCGTGGTTCACGAAGGTCAGGGTCGATGCGGCCATGCCGAAGTCTCGCAGGGACGACGCCGTCGCCGAGTGCTTGCCCATCCGAACGGGTCGGCCTACCGTACCGAGGCCGAGGCACGCCCGTCCTGGCCGCGCGACGCGTCGAGAGCGAACATTGACCCAGGGTCCACCCACCATCTCCGTCGTCGTGCCGGTGTACCGCTCCGAGCTCTCGCTCGACGAGCTGGTCGGGCGCCTGGTCACGACGCTGCGCGCGCTCGAGACGCCGTTCGAGATCCTGCTGGTCAACGACGGCAGCCCGGATGGCAGCTGGGACAAGATCAAGGAGCTCGCGGCGGACGTCGCCGAGGTCACCGGGCTCTGCCTCAACCGCAACTACGGGCAGCACAACGCGCTGCTGGCCGGCATCCGCCGGGCGCGTCACGACATCGTCGTCACCATCGACGACGACCTGCAGCACCGGCCCGAGCAGATCCCCACGCTGCTCGAACAGTTCACCGACGACGTCGACCTGGTGTACGGCTACCCCGAGATCGAGAACCACTCGATCGCGCGCAACGTCCTGTCGCGGGCCACCAAGATCGCGTTGGGGGCCTCCATCGGTTCGGATGTCGCGAAGCACGTGAGCGCGTTCCGCGCCTTCCGCACGAAGTTGCGCGACGGCTTCGCCGACGTCCAGGACCCGTTCCTGTCCCTCGACGTGCTGCTGTCGTGGACCACGACGCACGCGATCGCCGTGCCCGTGCCCATGGACGACCGTCGCTTCGGCGAGTCCAACTACAACTCGGCCAAGCTCATCCGGGTCGCGCTCAACCTCATCACCGGCTTCAGCACGTTGCCGCTGCGCATCGTCACCTACGTCGGCTTCGGCTTCGCGCTCTTCGGCGTGCTGATCCTGGGGTACGTGATCGTCACCTACGTCCTGCAAGGCGGGAGGTCGGCTCCGGGCTTCCCGTTCCTCGCGTCGCTGATCTCCATCCTCTCCGGGGCCCAGCTCTTCGCGCTCGGCGTGATCGGGGAGTACATCGGGCGGATGCACTACCGCAGCATGAGCCGCCCGCCGTACGTCGTGCGCGCCTCGACCGCGGACGAGCGACCGTGAGCCGAGGGCGGACGTGAAGCGCGTCGCGATCGTGCAGTCCAACTACATCCCGTGGAAGGGCTACTTCGACCTGATCGACAGCGTCGACGAGTTCGTGCTCCTCGACACCGTGGAGTACACCACCCGTGACTGGCGGAACCGGAACCAGATCAAGACGCCCAACGGGCCGCTGTGGCTCTCGATCCCCGTCCGGACCAAGGGGCGGCGCCACCAGGCGATCGAGGACGTCGAGATCACCGATCACACGTGGACCGCGATGCACCTCGAGTCGATCCGCCACGCGTACGGTCGGGCACCGTTCTTCGACCAGGTGCACCCGGTGCTCGTCGGCCTCTACGCCGCGGCGGCGGGCCTCGACCGGTTGTCCGCCGTCAACCGCCTCTTCCTCGAGGGCCTGGGCGCCGAGCTGGCCGTGACGACGCCGCTGACCGACGCGTCCGCCCATCCGGGGGTGCCGGGCGCGAGCGCGACGGCACGACTCGTGCAGATCTGCTGCGACGTCGGCGCCACGCACTACGTCAGCGGACCGGCGGCGAAGGCGTACATGGAGGTCGAGCAGTTCCGCGCCGCCGGGATCGAGGTCGAGTGGTTCTCGTACGGCGGTTACACCGAGTACGTCCAGCTGCACGGTCCCTTCGAGCCGGCCGTCAGCATCGTCGACACGCTCATGATGCTCGGGCCGGACGCGCGCTCGGTGTTCCGGGGTGGACGGGCGTGACGGCCGATCCGAACCACGTGCTCCACGACGGCGTCGTGCGCCTCCGGCCGCTCGAAGCGGCCGACGCCGAGCAGACGAGGCCGTGGCGCAACGACCCGGCGGTGTGGGCCCGCACGATGGGGTTCCGGCTGCCGATCACCGAGACGATGGAGCACCAGTGGTTCGCCGCGCTGGCGGCGGACAACGGGCTCACCCGCGTCGCGTTCGCGATCGACACCAGCGACGGCCTCGTGGGCTTCGTCCAGTTGAACGAGATCGACTGGCCGTCGCGCACGGCGTCGTTCGGCATCCTCATCGGCGACGAGACCCAGCGCGGGAAGGGCCTCGGCCGCCGCGCCCTCGCGCTCGTCACCGGGTACGCCAAGGACCAGCTCGGGTTGCGCAAGCTCACGCTGAGGGTCGTCGCGACGAACGAGGCCGCGACGTCGCTGTACCGCTCGTCGGGCTGGGTCGAGGAAGGGCGCCAGCGCGAGCAGTTCCTCGTCGACGGTGCCTACGAGGACGTCGTCATCATGGCCCGCTTCCTGACCTGACCTGATCGTTCCGCCGGCGGGCCGTGCCGCAGCTCGCCGGTGCCCGTGGTTGGCTACCTTGGGGGGCCGGTCGGATCCGGGGGATCCCGCGGGCCGGACAGAGGGGGAGCAGCCATGCCGTACAGCAGTGGTCGGATCGTGCACGATGCCGACGCCCACATCATGGAGACGCCGACGTGGCTGCGGGACCACGCGGACCCGTCGATCCGGGAGCGGATCGAGCCGTTGCGCTACGCCGGCGGCAACGAGTTGCGCCAGACCGGGGATCCCGAAGAGCAGCAGCGAGACCTGGTCGCCGCGTTCGATCGCCTCGCCGACAAGCACCGCTCCGACGCGTACCGGTCCGTCGAGGAGGAGGAGATCATGCTGCGGAAGAACTTCGCAGCCACGGGCTCGTTCCTGCCCGAGGACCGCTCGCGCGCGCTCGACCTGCTCGGGTTCTCGAGCCAGCTCGTCTTCAACACGTTCCACAACAGCCGCCTGCACGCATGGGAGCACGGGAGCGACCTGGACCTCGCGTACGGCGTCGCCGCGGCCCACAACCGGGGGATGCTCGAGTTCTGCGCGGGCGACCCCCGGCTCCTGGCGTCCTGCTACGTGCCGCTGGCGGACTTCGATCGGGCGGCTGCCACGGCGGCCGACGCCATCGCGGCCGGCGCTGCCGCCCTGCTCATCGCCTCGGGCTGCCCCGCCGGGCACTCGCCGAGCCACGACGCGCTGGACCCCGTGTGGGCGCAGGCCCAGGACGCCGGCATCCCGATCGTGTTCCACGTGGGCGGCACGGGTGAGCTGCTCGACCCCAACTACTTCGTGAACGGCCGACCGATCCCGCCGGACTTCCACGGCGGCGAGGAGAACTTCCGGTCGGTCGACTACATGGCGATCCCCGGGCCACCGGCGCAGACGTTGGCCACGATGATCTTCGACGGCGTGTTCGATCGCTTCCCGGGGCTGCGGGTCGGCGTCATCGAGCAGGGCGCGATCTGGGTGCCGTCGTGGATGCGCCAGATGGAGTCCGCGTTCGAGGCGTTCGCTCGCCACGAGGAGCGGCTCAGCGCCCTCGAGCTGCGCCCGAGCGAGTACGTGCAGCGCCAGATGCGCTTCACCCCGTACCCCACCGAGGACGTCGGCTGGATCACGGCCCAAGCGGGACCCGACGTGTGCCTCTTCTCGTCCGACTACCCGCACGTCGAGGGGGGCCGCCGGCCGATCGAGCGCTTCGAAGCTTCGCTCGGCGACGCCTCGGACGAGGTGCGGCGCCGCTTCTACTGCGACAACTTCCTCGACCTCATGGGCTCCGCGGCCGCCGCGCTCGCTGCCTGATCCGCCCGCGGCCGCGGCACAATGGCTGCATGACAGTCACGTTGGACGTCACCGACGACGGCATCGACCTGCGGATCGACGGGTGGTTCGACACGTTGATGTGCGTCTCGAGCGGCATGCACCTGGCCATGCAGGACATCGTCGAGGCGCGGTTGGTCGAGTGGGACGAGGTGCGTGCGGGCATGGGCTTGCGCGTCGGCGGCGCCTACTGGCCGGGGAGGATCGCCACGGGGTGGTACGCCGTTCCGGGCCGCCAGGGTGCCCGCCAGTTCTGGGCCGTCTTCCGCGACCGCACCAACCTCATCGAGATCACCACGCGCGTCGACCGGCCGACCCGCCTCGTGCTGGCGAACCCGGATCGCGAGCGGTTGGCCTGGTGGATCAACGAGCGGGTGCCCTCGAACCGCTGACGCGCCCGGCGCACGGTGGCGCTCCTCGCGCGCGGCGGCCGACCGGGCCCCTCGTCATGACGGCGCGCGACCCGCGCCAGTCGCGAGCGAGCGCAACGCGGCCCGATCCACTTGGCCTGAGCCGAGGTGCGGGAGCGCCTTCACGATCCGCACATCGCCGAGCGTGAGCGCGGATCCGTCGGTCTCGGCCAGCCACGCGCGGGCGTCAGCCAGTGCGGCCGACGCGGCCTCGCGCCGGTCGTCGGCGCGCCCACCGGCGGGTCCCGCGACGAGCCCCGGCAGAACGGTGGAGTCGAGCGTGACGAAGGCGATCACCTGCCCGGGCGCCGTCGGGTCGAGGACGACCGCGGCGTCGTCGACCGCGGGGTGCTGCTGCAGCCGTGCTTCGAGCGGGGCCACGCCTCGCGCCCGCCCGTCGACGACGACCCCGTCGTCGATGCGCCCCGTGACCGTCAGCCGGCCGGCGGCGTCGAGCACGCCGAGGTCTCCGGTCCGGAACCAGCCGCCACGGGCGAACGATGCCGCGGTCCGTTCGGCATCGAGGTAGCCGGCGAACACCTCCGGCCCCCGGACCCAGATCTCGCCCTCCTCGCCGGCAGGGCGGTCGCGCGTCGCCTGCGGGTCCACGACGCGCACCTCGGTGTCGTCCTTCGCGCGGCCGTCCGTGGTGATCCCGTCCTGCGGATCGTCGGCGGGGCTGGATGCCGTCACCGTCGGCGCCTCCGTCGAGCCGTACGACCGCTTGACGCTCGCGCCGAACCGTCGGGCCAGGTGCGCCGCGAGAGACGGCGCCACCGGGTCGCCGCTCAACGACAGCAGCCGCACGCGACGCACGCGGCGCGCCGAGAAGGCGGGGTCGCGGAGCAGCGCGCGGAACGCGCTCGGCGCGCCGGCCAGGTACGAGACCCGTTCGCGCTCGATCAGGTCGAGGACGATCGTGGGGTTCCAGTCGGGGACGAGCACGGTCGTCATGCCCGCCAGCGTGGGGACGAGCAGGCCGTGCAGCAGCCCCGTGACGGTGTCGAGCGGGTTCGGCACCAGCACGACGTCGGTCGAGCCGAGGCCGTCGCGCTCCGGGAGCGAGCGCGCCTTGGCGGCGAGGGTGCGGTGCGTGTGGATCACGGCCTTCGGCGTCCCGGTCGAGCCCGAGGTGAACAGGACCACCGCCACGTCGGAGTCCTGGGCGGCCGAGCGCGGTGCCGGCGCCGCGGCGAGGAGCTTGGCGAACGGCGCCCCGGACCTCGTCGCCCGTGCGGCGGTCCCGTCGCCGGGCGCCACGACGTGCCCGTCGTCGGCGCGCGCCGGATCCGGTGGCGCGGCCCGTCGCGCCGGCAGGTTCGGACCGCCGACCACGACCGCGCCCGGGTGGCGCCCGAGGGCGAGGTGCTTCGCGCCCACCACGGCGGTGGGGGAGAGCGTGGCCAGGGCCGCATCGAGGGCCGCGCCCTCGGCCCGCGCCGGGAGCGGGGCGGCGATCGCCCCCAGCCGCCAGCAGGCGCGGAACAGCAGCACGGCCTCGTACCCCGTGGGCAGCTGCCACGCGACGACGTCGCGGCGCTTGACCCCGAGCGACTGCAGCCCCCCGGCCAGCGCACCGGCCAGGTCGTCGACGTCGAGGGCGGTCAGGCGGACGTCGCCGTCGACCAGCGCGTCGTGCGGCGCGCCGATCCGCGGCGCGGGCACGTCGCGCAGCAGCGTGTCGAGATCGGGGCCGTCCCACGCGCCGCCCTTCAACCGGTACTGCGTGCGCCGCCCGTGCTGGTGCGTGGGCTTGATCGTGCTCATCGGCGGTCCGCCGCCCGGCGCGTGTGACCGCACCAGCACGAGCGCTGGAGCAGGAGCCGGTGGAGGGGCACGACGAGGGGAGGCCGGCCGGGCATGGCCGTGATCGTCGCAGATCCGCGGGTGGTGGGTCTGGTTCCTGCCGCTCGCGAGCCCGTGGCACTCCTCGCCTCCGGACGTTCGGCGCCGCTCATGCTGCGCGGATGCGCCCGACCGACGAGCCGTTGCGACCCGCCTCGTTCGGGCTCGGCGGCAAGGTCGTGGTCGTGACCGGTGCCGCGCAGGGGGATCGGCGCCGCACCCCGGACGGGCTCCTTCTCGACCACGGGCTGAGGGGCTGTTCCGGCCGCCGGATCAGCCCCAGGTGGCTATCCTGCGAACGGACCGCGGCCGGGGCGGAGGGGGACGATGACCGGGATCAAACGAGTCGTCACGCGGGTCGCGGAAGAGATGCCCGAACCCGGCCCCGGCGCGGACCTCAGCGAGTCGATCGTCCACATGGCGACGCAGGCGCGCGCCGATCCGACGGGGGTGCTCGATCGGAACCTCCGCGCCATCGCCGGCGCGCTGCCGATCGTCGTGTTCGGCCTCGATCAGGACGGGATCTACCTGTGGAGCTACGGCGGTGCGCTCGCGGCGCTCGGCTTCGAGGAAGGCGAGCTCGTCGGCCAGTCGGTCGACGTCTTCGGCGAGGAGGCGACCAAGGCGTTCCGGAGCGTGATGGCCGACGGTCATCCGCGCGTCCTGCGCGCCGACGGGATCAACGGCGACCTGCCGTGGACGCTGTCCACGGTCGTGGTGCCCCTCCCCGACGCGGCCGGTGTCGTCGCCGTGGCGATCAACACCACCAGCCAGACCCAGGCCGCTCGGGCGGTCGACTACACCGAGGCGCTGTTCGCGGCCGCGGTGCAGGCCATCGACGAAGGAATGGTCATCCAGTCCGACACCGGCGCGATCGTGCGCGCCAACGCCCGGGCCTCGTCGATCCTCGGGCTCGAACCCGGCGATCTCGGTCCCTTCCTCTCCTCCCGATCCGGCTGGCGCACGATCCACGAGGACGGCACCCCGTTCCTGCCCAGCGAGTTCCCCGGTCGCCAGAGCCTCGAGCTCGGTCGGGCGATCAAGCGCGTCACGATGGGATGCGTGAGCCCGGCGGGCAAGACGATCTGGCTGCTGATCAACTCGTTCCCCGTGCAGCTCGACCAGGAGCGCGTGGTCGTCTTGACGTACGCCGACATCACCGAGCAGCGCGCGACATCAGCGGCGCTGCACCGCAACGAGCAGCGCTTCCGCATGCTGTCGGCGTCGGCGCCGATCGGCATCTTCCTGACGGACGAGTCGCAGGCGATCACCTACGCGAACCCCGAGCTCGTGCGCCAGACCGGGCTCGCCCTCGAAGAGATCCAAGAGCGCGGCTGGCCACGGATCATCCACCCCGACGACGCGAAGGCGGTGGCATCGGCGCTGCGGGAGTTCTTCGAGAACGACACGCCCTACGTCACCGAGCACCGGTTGCTGCGCCCCGACGGGTCGGTGCGATGGGTGCGGGCCCGGCTGGCGCACATGGCCGCCGAGCAGGGGGAGGCCACGGGCCTGGTGGGCACGGCCGCGGACATCACCGACCTCGTCGAGGCCGACCAGCGCCTGCGGGAGTCCGAGGAGCGCACCCGGGCCATCCTCGAATCCGCCGCGGAGGGCATCATCACGGCGGACGAGCGCGGGCTGGTGATCGAGTTCAACGCCGCCGCCGAACGGATCCTCGGCTACGACTCCGACGAGGTCGTGGGCCAGGTGCGCTTCGACGTCCTGCTCGATCCTGCGCTGCGCTCGGTCATGAACACGATGTTCGAGGACCACCTGCTGCGGGGGGAGCCCGAGGAATTGGGCCAGGGAGCGTCGGAGGTCGCGTTCTGCCACAAGGACGGGCGGCTCGTGCCGGTGGAGATGGCGATCACCGAGGTGGTCACGAGCAAGGGCCGCCTGTTCACGTGCGTCATCCACGACATCTCCGAGCGCAAGGCCTTCGAGCGCGCCCTCGAGCACCAGGCCACCCACGACGCGCTGACCGGGCTGCCCAACCAGGCGATGCTGGTGGCCGAGCTCGAGGCCGCCCTCACGCGCGCGGGGCGCCACCAGGGGCCGAGGGGTGGGGGCGTCGGCGTGCTCTTCGTGGGGCTCGGCAGGATGAAGGTGATCACCGAATCACTGGGTCACGCCGCCGGCGATCAGGTGGTCATCGAGGCGGCCCGCCGCCTGACCGCGGCGTTCGCCGACGCCGGTGCCGCGACGATCACGCGGTTCGGTGGGGCGAACCTCGTGCTGTTCGCCGAGGACCTCGACGACGTGGGCGACGCCGTCGAGCTCGCCCAGCGGGTGATCGCCCTGCTCGACGAGCCGTACGAGGTCGGCGCCGAGGAGGCGTTCATCACGACCGCGGTCGGCATCGCGTTCGCACCGCCCGGCATGGGGGCGGCCGAGTCGCTCATCAGCAACGCCGACGTGGCCATGAACCGCGCCCGCAGCGTCGGCGGGTCCGGCCTCGAGATCTTCGACGCCGACATGCGTCGCTGGGTCGACCAACGGCGCAAGCTCGACGTCGCCATGCGCCACGGCCTCGAGCGCGGGGAGTTCGAGCTCTACTACCAGCCCGTGATGTCGATCGCGACCGGCAGGATCCACGGCTTCGAGGCCCTCGTGCGGTGGAACCACCCAGAGCTCGGGGTGCTCCCGCCGATCGACTTCATCCCGCTCGCCGAGGACTCGGGTCTGATCGTGCCGTTGGGCGAGGCGATCCTCCGCGACGCGTGCACGACGCTCGCGCGCTGGCAGGCCGAGCGTCCCGAGCGCGACCTCGCGGTGTCGGTGAACCTCAGCGGCCGCCAGCTGGCGCTGCCCGACCTGGCGGCGACCGTGGCCGAGGTCCTCCACGAGACGGGCGCCGAGGCGCGCGGCCTCGACCTCGAGATCACCGAGACCGTGCTACTCGACGACGTCGAGGCCGCGGCGCAGACGCTCGACGCGCTCAAGGCCATCGGCGTGAACCTCGCGGTGGACGACTTCGGCACCGGGTACTCGTCGCTGACGTACCTGTGCCGCTTCCCCATCGACGTGGTGAAGGTCGACAAGTCATTCGTGTCCCAGCTCGGCACGCCGTCGCGTGACGCATCGATCGTGTCGGTCGTGGTCGGTCTGGCGCAGACGTTGCAGATGGCCGTCGTGGCCGAGGGGGTCGAGACCGCCGAGCAGCTGCGCCTGCTCGACGAGCTCAACTGCTCCTACGCCCAGGGCTACCTGTTCTCCGAGCCCCGTCCCCTGGCCCAGGCCGAAGCGCTCCTCGACGCCGATCCTCCCGGGGGGCCGCTCCCGTGACCGAGGCGTGGCCGGGGCCGGCGCCGCGGTCGACCCCCGAGTCGACGTCGGTGCCCGAGCCGACGGACGCGCCGGGCCTCACCGGCCCGGCGCCCGGGTGGTACCACGACGACAACGGCGTGATCCGGTGGTGGAACGGCGCCATCTGGGACGTCGGCGCGCCGCCGCCGGCCCCGCCGCCGCCGTACCCGGGGCCGTACCCGACCACGTACGCGAGCCCGTACCCGGGGGCGTACCCGGGACAGATGATGGCCGCGCCGGTCGAGAACCGGTCGATGGCGATGCTCGCGCACCTGGGCGCGTTCATCGGTGGCTTCATCCTGCCGTTGATCATCATGCTGACGACCGGCAAGACCGATCCGTTCGTGCGCTACCACGCCACCGAGTCGCTCGACTTCCAGCTGACGTACCTGACGTTCGTGCTCGGGGGCATGATCCTGAGCCTGGCGACCTTCGGGATCGGGTTCATCCTCTTCTTCCCGCTGCTGATCGTCGTCGCCATCGGTCACATCGCCTTCGCGATCCAGGCTTGCATCGCTGCCAACCGCGGCGAGTGGTACCGGTACCCGGTCTGCATCCGGTTCGTGAAGCACGTGTAACCGAGGTCTCGACCGTCGTCCTGGCACAAGCTACGGTCACCTCTCGGTCGTGTCGTTCCCCGACGGGATCCGAGTGCGTTCCACTGATCCGAGTGCGTTCCAGAGAGTCGACAGGGCATGGCCCGGAGGAAGCGATGAGCGATTTCGATCCGAACCAGACATCGGACGCCACGGGGCAGACCCAACCGGGCTGGTACCCCGACCCGGGCACCGGGCAGCTCCGCTGGTGGGACGGGCAGACGTGGGGGCAGTTCCAGCAGGCGGCCGCCGCCCCTGCGATGGCCACGACGAGCGGTGACCCGAAGAACACGGCGGCGCTCGCGCACTACCTCGGCGCCGGCCTGCTGCTCTTCACCTGCTACCTCAACTTCGTCGGCCCGCTCATCATCTACTCGGGGCAGGGCAAGAACGACCCCTTCATCCGGGATCAGGCCGCCGAGGCGTTGAACTTCCAGCTGACGGTGCTCATCGCCGCCATCATCTCGAGCGTGCTGATCGTGGTGCTGATCGGCCTCGTGCTGCTGCCCATCGTCGGCCTCTGCGGCGTGATCTTCGGGGTCATGGGCGGCATGGCGGCGAGTCGCGGCGAGTGGTACCGCTACCCGTTCTCCATCAAGTTCGTGAAGGCCTGAACCGCCCCTTCGGGTGGCGGGCCCCGCGTCCGGCGGTTGCAGGTGGTCCGGTAGCCTCGCCCCCCGTGCGCACGAAGCTCGTCGGTCTGCTCCTCGCCGCCTCCGCGCCCCTGCTGGCGCTGATGGCGGTCTCGTGCAGCCACCAGCAGGACCTGCCCGACTGGCTGCGCAAGGCCGACGAGATCTGCCGGCTGGCCCAGGAGAACGCCAACCGCAACCCTGCCCCGCAGAGCCCGCTGCCGGGTGACGCGCTGCGGTTGAGCGCGAAGCGGAGCCGCGACGAGCTCGACGAGCTGCGCCAGCTCGATCCCCCGGCCGAGCAGGCGTCACCCGTGGCGGAGTACCTCATCGAGCTCGGGCACCGCAACGACGCGCTCGAGCACTACGCCGACGACCTCGACAAGGCACCGGCGCAGGGGCCGCTGCCGTCGCGGGCCCAGTTGGAGGAGACGACCACCGCCGCGTTCACCAAGGCCCAGGCGCTGGGTCTCGAGAACTGCGCCGGCGGCGTCGACTTCGGGGTCGACACGACGACCACGACGACGAGCGCGCCGCCCGATGCCGTGACGACGGTGCCGTCGACGTTGCCCGACGGCTCGCCGGGCAACCAGTTCGACACGCCGGACGGCGCGCCGCCGGCCGGCTGACCGGACCGGGCGCGGCCCCGCTCAGCGGTGGAACGCGCGCAGCAGGGACGCCAACTGCACCGGCTGGTCGCCCTGCACCGAGTGGCCGGCCTCTTCGACCACGATCACCTCGACGTCCGGGCGCCGCCGTTGGAGCTCGGCGATGTCCTCGTCGTCGACCACGCCCGACAGCCCGCCCTGCACCAGCAGCACGTCGTGCTCGAGCGCCGACACCGCCTCCCACAGGTCCGCGAAGCGACCTTCGACGTCGTCGAGCCGCGCCTCGGTCGGCCGGTCGTAGCGCCACACCCAGGTGCCGTCCTCGCGCTCGCGGGCGTTGTGCAGGACCCCGCGCACCAGGGAGGAGCGCGACCTCGTCGGGTTGAACGCCATCGTGCGCTCGAGGATCGCGTCGAAGCTCTCGAACTCCTCGGGTCCGCCGACGAACGCGATGATCGGCGCCGCCTTCTCCTGGTTCACGCCGGGCGTGATGTCGACGAGCACGAGCCGCTCGGCGACCTGGGGGGTGCCGGCGAGGGTCGCCAGCGCGGTGAGCCCACCGAGCGACATGCCGACGAGGGTCCGCGCCTGGGGGGCCAGCTCGCTCATCACGTGCGCGATGTCCGCCGCCATGGCCTGCGGCCGGTAGTCGGCCGGATCGCGCCAAGCCGAGTGACCGTGGCCGGGGAGGTCGATGGCGACGGCCGGGAGATCGAGCGCGAGCAGCAGGGTGTCCCACGTGTGGGCGTTCTGCGCGCCGCCGTGGAGGAGCACCAGCTGGGGTGGGCCCTCGCCCCAGATCAACGCGCTGATCTCGTGGCCCGAGGGAGCGTCGACCCACACGCGCCGCACGACGGCCGGGTCATCGTCGGCATACGCGAGGCCGACCTCGGCGGCGTTCTCGCCGAGCATGCCGAACTCGTCGTAGCCCACGTGGTGCGCGCTCATGCGCGGGCTTTGGCCGCGAGGGCGTCGACCACGGGCCCGCTCGGCCCCTCGCGCAGATCGGGGCCGGCGAAGAGCATCCCCTTCGCGCCGCACGAAGGACAGGCCATCACGAGGACCAGGCCTTCACCGCCGTCGGCCTCGTAGCCGAGCAGACCACCGACCTTGGCGTCGGCGACCGCCGTGGCGGTGTCGCACTCGAGGCACACCACATCGCCCTCGTCGATGGCGAAGCCCATCGAGTTGTAGCCCTTCGCATCCAGGTCCGCCACGATCTGCGTGAAGGACGTGGGTTCGCTGTCGGCCATGCTGCCCCCTCGAGAGATCGGGACCGGTGCCGCACGGACCTGCCCCCTTTGCGCCCACCCGTCGGTGCGTAACGTACCCCGCCCGCCCGGTCACCCGCGCGCCGACGAGCGGCCGTCGGTCAGGGCGACGATCACGTCGATGTCCTCGGGATCGGCCGACGGTCCGTAGCCCGACACCAGGACGCCCTTGGCGCCGCACCTCGCGCAGTGCAGGGCGAGCACCATCGCCTCCTCGTCGGGGTCGCTGGGACCCTCGAAGCGGTAGATGGCCTCCACCACCCCCGCCACCGGGGCCCACGCCGCACCGCACGCGCTGCAGTGCACGTGGCCCCGCCGCGACGAGAGCTCGGCTCCGTACCCCTTCGCCTCGAGCAGACCCAAGGCGTCGGCGACGGTCTCGGGGGCACGGTCGAGCGGGTCGTTGCGGATCTCGGGCATGGTCTCTCCGAACGTTCGTGAACGGCTCACTCGATGGAGTCGGGATCCCTCTGCATCTCCCGTTGGACGTCGGCCTCGGTGATCCCGGAGCGGCCGTAGATCGCCCACGCGTGGAACGCCACGGCGATGCCCCACCCGGCCATGACCCAGATCGGCCAGAAGTACCCGCGGCCGCTGACGGCCCAGATCACCACGAGGAAGGCGTTCACGATGACGTAGACGCCGAGGTTCTGCACGAACCCCCGCTTCGCCTTCAGCCGTCGGATCGCCGCCTCGCGGCGTTCGTCGTCGGTCGGCATCGTTCGCCTCCTGCCAGTCGGCACCCGGGACCGCCTCGATCCCCGCCCGGAACCGTACCGAGCGCGGGGCGGACGCGCACCGGACGCCCCCCCCGGGTCGCGGCCCGGTGCTCCCGGATCCCCCGAGGTCGCGGCCACCAGGATGGCCCGGCGGGAGGCATTCGTGGGCGTTGGCGCGGGGTCGACGCGGGCGCAGGGTCGGGATCAGCGGCGCTTGAAGAGCGAGCTCTGCTGCGTCCACATGACCAGGCAGAGGAAGACCATGGCGCCGACGAAGGCGGGGAAGCCGACGGTGCCCCAGAGGGCGAACGCGCAGAGGGCGACGAACCAGGCGGGGATGAAGCGCAGGGCACCGATGATCCGCAACGGGGAGTAGGGCGAGCGGGGCTTGGGCGGGGCGGCCGCGGCCTCCTTGAACTTGTGGTCGCGGCGCAGGTGCCACTCGTACGCCGCGAGCTGGTCGAAGGGCTGCCCGCACAGCGGGCACGGGACCGGCTCGTCGTCCGGGTGCTCGATGGGCTCACCGAACCACCCCCGCACGAACGGCTCCTCGGCGCGGCGGTCGCGCTCGCCGGGGGGGCGGTAGAAGGGGTTGTCCCCGAACCACTGGCTGTAGCTGGGCTGCTCGTGCCACCGCGCCTCGCCGTCACCCTCGCGCCCGGCCTCCTGCGTCCCGGGCTGGCTGCGGTCGCTCCAGGTGGTGCGACCGGGCCCCGCTTCGCTCACGAGGCGCACGCGGGCCATCGCCGAGTTGATCGAACGGGTCATGGCCTCGCAGTACGCGATCGCCTCGGGGCCCTCGTCCTGGTGCAGATCGGGGTGGTACTCGCGCAGCAGCAGCCGGTAGCGCGCTTCGATCTCGGTCAGCGATGTGGTCGGCGTCACGCCGAGGATCTCGTACGGGGTCATGTGCAGCTCCGCCCGTTCCCATCGGGTCGAAGGCCTCCGTTCATGAGGACCGTGAACGAACGCGCCGCAGCGAGCGTAGTGGCGTCCGCGGGCGTCAGCCGACTCCGGATCCCCGCACGCGGTGCTCGTTCTCGTCGTCCGCCCACGCGCCATCGAGCGCACCCGGACGCACCACGCAGAGGAACGCCTGCTCGCCGCCCTGCTCGTCGCGCACGACGATCGCGTCGCCCTCCGGCGTGCCGAGGGGGCCCTC
>CAYUOL010000046.1:20589-28828 GCA_964446345.1 uncultured Iamiaceae bacterium
CCTGCCGCCGAGCGGTCGGCCGTACACTGCTCCCGTGGGGTTCTACGAGGCGCAGGTGCTGCCGCGCGTGATCGACAAGGTGCTCGGCAACGACGCCATGGCCGAGGTGCGGCGCCCGTCGTTGCAGGGCCTGCACGGCGTGGTTCTCGAGATCGGTTTCGGCTCCGGCCCCAACGTGCCGCTCTACCCCGACGCGGTCACGAAGGTGCTCGCCGTCGATCCCGCGGTCGTCGGGCGCCGGCTGGCCGAACGGCGGATCCGCGAGTCGCCGATCCCCGTCGAGTTCGTGGGTCTGGACGGTTCGTCCCTGCCGATCGACGATGCGTCGGTCGACTGCGCGCTGAGCACGTGGACCCTGTGCACCATCCCCGACGTCGAGGTGGCGCTGGCCGAGGTGCGTCGCGTGCTCCCTCCGGGCGGCCAGCTCTTCTTCCTCGAGCACGGGCTCGCCACAGACCCCCGGATCGCGGCGCGGCAGCGTCGCTTCACACCGATCCAGCGCAAGATCGCCGGCGGGTGCCACCTCGATCGGGACATCGGCGCCCTCGTCGCCGAGGCCGGCTTCGACCTGGACCGCCTGAAGACCTTCACCATCTCCGGGCCGAAGACCATGAGCTTCCTGTACACGGGGGTCGCGACGAAGCCGGCGTGAGCCGGCCGCGCGATCGGCGCGCCTCAGCCGGCGAACAGGGGCCGGGTGACGCCGGGGTAGGGGGCGGCGAAGACCCCCGGCGCGAGGTGGCGGGTGCGGAACAGCTCGACCACGTAGTCCATGCGCTGCTCGAGGACCGTCCAGTCCGCCGCGCCGCTGCGCGCGAGTGCATCGACCGGGCGCGTCGGGTCGCGGAGCTCGACCACGGCGGCACGGGCGGCAGGAACCGTGAGCACCTGGAGCGTGACGGGGTACGGGGAGGTCCCGGAGGAGGGTTCGGCGATGGTCAGGTCGCGAGCGACGTGCAGGTGCTCGTCGCCCACCCAGAAGTCGAGCAGGTGCTTCGTGATCAGCCTCGCCAGCCCGGCGGGCATCGATCGGCGGATGTCGTGCTGCAGTCGGATGTGCTCGTGCCGCACGGCGAAGCAGTTCGCCGCGAACACCAGCTGGTGGCGTCGCGCTCGGTCGGGCTCGTCACCGGCGTCGGCGTACGCGGCGAACGCGCGCCGCAGCAGCTGCTGGCCGCCGCGTTCGGTCGGTCCCGCGGCGAGGGTGGACAGGAACCGGTTCACCGCGTGGCGGTCTCCGGCGCGCTCGCGCTCGACGGCGGCCAGGAAGTCGATGGTGGCGGCCCCGATCTCCTCGATGACGATGCGGTTGCCGTGGGCGATGTGCGCGCTGGCGCGTGCGAGGTGCAGTCGGGTGATCCCCGCGAGCGGGATCGCCAGGAGCACCGCGACCAGCAGGGGCGCCGTGCGGGCCCACCACCCGAGCGCCGCGCCGAGCAGCGCGCCCACCGCCGCCACGATCGCGGTCAGGCCCTTCACGTCCTGCCGGCCGATCGTGCGCCCGGCCTCCCGCGAGCCCCACACCGCCCACGTGTGGAAGTTCGGGCCCGGGTCGCGGCCGAGCGCCGCGCCGAGCAACGTCCCGAGCTCGTGGTGCGCCCGGGTGATGAGTCGGTTCGCGTCCAGAGCATCGGGCGTCGTGGCGATCGCCGCGAGCGCGGCGCGCCGTCGGGCGCGGCGGGCCTCGATCACGACGAGGGGTGGCGTCGTCCCGCGCCCGGGGACCGGTTCGGGTGCACCGGCCCGACCGCCGCTCGCGATCGCCGGCGGGGCCGGATCGGTGCGGAGCGCGGGCCCCGCGGGCGCCGAGCGGGTGACGGTGGTCATGGCGGATCTCCGGGCGGGGCGAGGCCGGTCAGGTCGGCGGCGAAGCGGGCACGAGAGCATCGGGTGCCCGGCGGTGGGCATTGACCCGACATCGGTCACGCGGCGCGCGTCAGCTCCCGCTGGTCACGGCGCGGTCGGCGCCCGTCCGTGGTGCCGAGCACCGGCTCGAGAGCCGGCTCGAAGTCGCTCTCGGGCTCGGGACCGAGCTCGGGGGCGGGCCCGGCCGCCGGCGGGACGACCGCGTGGAGCTCGGTCGACGTGGCCGCGAGCGCCCGCCAGGACAACGCCGTCGTCACGAGCGCCACCGTGCCGGCGGCGATCAGCGCCGTGCGGGCCCCGAAGGTGCCCCCCACGAAGCCCATCACCGGCCCACCGATGGGGATGCTGCCGAGGAACGCGACGGCGTAGAGCGCCACGACCCGTCCCCGCATCGCCGGGGACGCGGTGAGCTGCAACGTGGCGTTCGCCAGGGTGAGGAAGGCGATGCTGGCGCCGCCGACCGCGAACAGCACGACCGCCGTCGCGGTGAGCGTCGGCATCGAGCCGGCCAGCACGACGAGCGCCCCCAGCACCAGACCCGCACGGCCCAGCCGCCGGGCGGAGGGCCGCAGGCGCGTCGCGACGAGCAGCCCGGAGAGGACCGAGCCCACACCCATGGCCGCCATCAGGAAGCTGAACCCGCCGGCGTCGCTGCCGAACGTGAACCGGGCCAGCAGCGGCAGCATCACCTGGAACTCGTAGGTGAAGGTGCCGATGAGCGCCATGACCACGAGGGGAGCCCGCACGGCCGGCGTCGCCCACACGTAGCGCAGGCCCTCGCGCAGCTGGCCCTTCTCCCGGGGGACGGGAGCCGCGGTGAACAGGTCACCGCGGCGCATCAGCAGCAGCCCGATGATGAGGGTCAGGTAGCTGAGGGCGTTCAGCAGGAAGCAGGCACCGAGACCGACCGTGGCGATGGCGACGCCCGCCAGCGCCGGGCCGACCACGCGTCCGGCGTTCATGATCACGCTGTTCAGGGTGATGGCGTTGGGCAGCGGGCCCGGCCCGACCAGCTCGTAGGCGAAGGTCTGCCGGGTCGGCACGTCGAGGGCGTTCACGAACCCGAGCGCGAGGGCGAAGACGATGACCATCCAGATCTGGACGGCCCCGGTCAGGGTCAGCGCCGCCAGTGCCATCGCGAGGGCCGCGGCGGCGCTCTGCGTCGCGAAGAGCAGCCGCCGCTTGTCCGTCCGATCCACGAGGACGCCGGCGAGGGGGCCCAGGAGCAGCAGCGGCAGGTACTGCAGCGCGGCGGTCAGCCCGAGCACGAAGCCGCTGTCCGTGAGCTCGATCACGAGCCAGGTCAAGGCGATGTTCTGCATCCACGTGCCGCTGACGGAGATGATGTGGCCGACGAAGTAGAGGCGGTAGTTGTGCACGCCGAGCGCGGGGTAGGCGCGTCGGGCGGCTCGGAGGGTTCGAGCTCTCATCGCATGATCACGGGCTTTCTGGCTTGGGGGAGACGAGGACGTCGGACTCGAGCAGCTTCTCCAGGGCCGGCAGCGCGGCGACGACCTTCTTCTGCTCGCTCGGCGTCAGGGTGACGAGACGTCGCGCGAGCCACGCATCGCGGTCGGCGCGCAGGCGCTCGATGGCGGCGGACCCCTTGGGGGTGACCTGGACGAGTGCGACGCGGGCGTCGTGGGGGCTGGCCACGCGCTCGATCCACCCCTCGCCCTCGAGCGTGCCGACGATGCGGCTGATCGACGGGGGCTGCACGTTCTCGATGCCGGCCAGCTCGCCGATGGTGAGAGGCCCGTCGCGCTCGACGCTGGCCAGCGCCGAGAGCTGTGACTGCGTCATGCCGGCCGCGTGCTGGCGGAGCCGTCGCGCGACCCGCAGGAGCACCAGCCGCAGGCGGCTCACGTCGTCCGGGGTGAGGAGCGACACCGCACGTGGTTCCGGCGCCACCGTTCGCTTCGTTCGGGCCATCCTTGCTCCTCGGATATGTAGCGTTGCTATCTAATTCATTAGCATAGCTACAGAAATCGAGGACGCCAACCCGTGTTTCGTCGCGCTGGGCGTCTCCGGGCGTCTCCGGGCTGTCTTCAGCGGGCGGCGGCGGTCGCCGGCTTGCGGCGCGAGCGGCGCGACGGCGGTTCGTGCGCATCGGCGACCGTCTGCAGCACGTCGTCCGCCCACGTCCGGGCGTCGGCCGACGGTTCGTGGCGCCCGAACATGGCGGTCGATGCGATCGTGCCGGCCTCCGCGAGGCGCGGGTCGGGCAGCTCCTCCTCGCTGAGGCGCGTGCAGTACTCCTGGATCGTCTCGCCCCGGCGGCGCGGGCGCCCGCGGCGTCGTCCTTCGTGCTCGACGCGGCGCACGAACGACTCCGCCCACGATCGCTGTGCCGCTTGCACCGGCTCCCGCAGCCACCGGGCGATCACCGGCCACAGGGCGGCGACGATCACGACGATGACGAGCAGCCCCAGCAGCACGAGACCGACGAGGGTCCAGTCGACCGGCCGCGTGCTGGTGGCCCGGTCCGTGCTCGACGAGCCCTGGGTGCCGAAGGGATCGTTGCTCGTCGCCCCGGATCCGGATCCGGAGCCCGAGCCCGAGCCCGAACGGGAGCCCGATCCTGAGCCCGACCCGGAGCCGGAGCCGGAACCGGAGCCCGAGCCGGACCGCGAGCCGGACCCCGCATCGGACCCGGAGCCGGATCCCGAGGCGCCCGGGAGCTGGCCGTCGCCGCCGTCGCCACCACTGCCGTCGAAGTCACCCGGATCCCCGCCCTGGCTGCCTCCTGCGCCACCGCCCCCGCTTCCCGCCCGGCCCGAACCCGATCCGCCGGCCCCCGAGCCGGCGCCGCCTGAGCTGCTGCTGACGCCTCCGCGCGTGCCGCGCCCGTTGGCGTCGTCCGGTGGTCGCGAGGTGCTCGCGAGCACGGCGGCCACCAGCAGCGAGAGCGCGAGGCCGATCGCCGCCGCCCCGCCCGCGATGCGGACGAGGTCGAGCGACGTGTTGACCGGTCGGACGGTGGCGTCACCGGTGACCGGGACGATGCGCGGGTTCGAGCGCACGAGGTCGCGTGAGCACGACCAGTAGGCGGTGAGGGCGAGGCCGAACCAGGCGAGCGCGATCGGGAGGGCGACGGCGTCCTCGGCCCCGACGAGCGGTATCACAAGCAGGCCGGTCAGGGCGATGAGCGGTCGGAGCCGCTCGACCCACCGCCAGTCCATCCCGACGATCACGACGCCCACGAGCAGCAGCGGGGCGGGGTTGGACAGACCGGTCGAGCTGCGGCCCTCGACGATCGCCCACAGGAAGAAGAGCCCGGCCTCCGCGATCAGCGCGACGAGCGCGCCGGGCAGGGCCCTGAAGAACCGGGTGAGGTCGAGCCCCATGCTCAGGGCGACGCCGACGGCGAGCGCGACGCCGCCGAACGTCGCGACGTCCGAGGACCGGACCACGTACGCGAGCGCACCCATGGCCAACCCGCACAGCAGGAACACGATGACCTGGGTCAGGGCGCTGGCGTCGTGCTTGCGCGCCGCCGCCGGCGCGCCGAACCCCCAGGGCCCGGGCCCGCCGTAGGGGCCGCCCCCTGGCGTGAAGCCGTAGGGCCCGGCGGCCTGGAACGGGCCCGGTGGGGTTGCCCCGCCGGTGCCGGCCCCGTCGGCCGGGGGCGGTTCGGGTCCTTCCGGGGGAGCGAAGGGGCGGGACGCGGTGTCGCTCATGCCCACTCGTCCCCCCAGGGCGACACCACGCGCGTGATGCCTTGCCACGTGTCCATCTCGGGCATCCCGAAGCCGGCAGCCGCGAGCTGGCGCGTGACGTCGGCCCGCGACCGCACGCGTGTGCTCACGGTGCGGACGCCCACCGGCGCCAGCGGGGTCAGGGGCAAGGGGCCCTTGGCGGCCACGAGCGGTGGCGGCAGCGGCGTCGCCGCCACCGGCTCGACGGTCACGAGCTGCACGAGCCATCCGAGGCGAGCGGCCTCGTCGGCCAGCCACGCGGCCCGGGCGGCGGTCACCTCGCTGGCCGCCCCGGGTTCGGGGAGGTGCACGACGATGCGGAACGCGATGATCCCGAGCCCGTCGGTCTCCTTCACCATGAGCGAGCCGTGGTGCGCCGTGGCCGGCCAGTGGACCGCCCGCGGCGCGTCGCCACGTACGTACGGCCGGGTTCCCCGGAACAGGTCGTGACCGACCGTCGCGATCTCGTGCTCGCCGAAGCGGATCGATCGTTGGCGAGGCCACTGCACCACGTGGGCGACCGGCGGGGGCCCGATGTGCATGGGCTGGGGCAGCCAGACCCGCAGCCGCCGTGCGCAGTGGAACAGCCCCAGGGGCCCGGTGCCCACGAGGTCGAACACGAGGTACCGGATCACGCCGCGCGGCGGGGCTTCGAGCGTGAGCGCACCGGGGGCCTCGCGGTCGACGAGCACCGGCGGCGTGCGCAGGACGAACCAGTTGCCGGGGCGGCTCAGCTCGACGGGGCGACGCAGCCCCGACGGCCGTACGTAGTAGGTGCAGTCCTGGCCGGCGATCGCCTCGTTGGGGGCCTGGAGGGAGAGGCGGAGATCGGCGAGCGAGAGGTGGGCCGACACCGCATCCATCACGCCGGCGATGACGATCGCGATCGGGATCATCAGCTGCGGCGGGCTCTTCGTGAACAGCCAGATCAGCAGCGAGAGCAGCGCCACCGCGATGAGCGCCCACATCACCGGCTGCGGCTCGAGGCTGCGCCGGCTGACGTCGGGTTCGGGTGCTGCGCTCATCGCGGGATCACCGCCCGGGTGTCGGCGGCACCTGGACCTGGGCGATGAAGTCGTAGATCCAGCGGCGCGCGGTCGGCAGGTCGCCGTTGGTCGAGTCGAGGATGCGATGCGCCAGCGCGGCCGGCGCCACGACCTGGATGTCGTCGGGAGCCACGTGGTCGCGGCCGTCGACCATCGCGTAGGCGCGGGCGACCCGCAGCAGCATGAGCGATGCCCGCGTGCTCAGCGGCTGCGCCTGCCCCGCGCGCGCCCGGATCGCGTCCATCAGGTCGAGCGCGTACCCGGCGACCAGCTCGTGCACGTACACGTCGTCGACGCGCCGCCGCAGCGCCAGCCACGTCTCGGGCGTGCCGATCGGCTGCAACTGGTGCAACGCCGGCTCGCCCCCGGTGCCCCCGAGCAGCGCCATCTCCGCGGCCCGGCCGGGGAGCCCCAGTGACAACGACACGGAGAAGCGGTCGCGCTGGCCGGCGACCAGGGGGAAGGTGCCGAGATCGCCCTGTGGGTTCTGCGTCGCGATGACGAAGAACGGGTCGGGCAGGGGGTGCGTGGTGCCGTCGACGGTGACCTGGCGCTCGGCCATCGCCTCGAGCAGCGACGACTGCGTGCGCGGCGTCGCCCGGTTGAGCTCGTCGACCAGCACCACGCTGTGGAAGACGGGGCCCGGCCGGAACGTCCACTGCTTCGTCTCGTCGTCGTACACGCTGACGCCCGTCAGGTCCGACGGGAGGAGGTCGGCGGTGCCCTGCACCCGGCCGAAGGTGCCGCCGAGCGAGCGGGCGAGCGCCTTGGCCAGCACCGTCTTGCCGACGCCGGGGATGTCCTCGAGCAGGACGTGGCCGCTCGCGAGGAAGGCAGCCACGGCCAGGCGGATCGGCGTGGGGTCGCCGACGATGACGCCGCCCACCTGGTCGACCAGCCGGCGCACGACCTGCGTCTGGTCGGTGTCGAGCAGCGACGACGGCCCGGAGCCCGGCGGTGGGGGATCGAGCGGCGCCGGGGGCGGGAGCGGGTCGCCGAAGCCCGCCGATCGGGGATCCGGTGGGGTCGTCTCGAGTTGGCTCATGGACCGACGATGATCGCAGACGTCGGATGGTCATGTCGGGCGGGATCCGGCCCGCCCCGACGGCAGGTCCCGACAAAGGGGCGCCCGCGCGCGCCATGATGCGGGTTCGGTTTCACGGGACAGGCGGCCTGCCCGCCTGCGCGAACGACGGCCTGTCGACCCACAGGTCGCTGAGAGGGATGAGCGATGCAGCTTGGAATGATCGGCTTGGGGCGGATGGGGGCCAACCTGGTGCGCCGACTGGTGCGCGACGGGCACGAGTGCGTGGTGTTCGACGTGAGTGCGGACGTCACCGCCGCACTGGCGGCAGAGAGCGACGCGATCACCGGTGCGGACTCGCTCGAGGACTTCGTCGCGAAGCTGACCGGGCCCCGCGCGGCGTGGGTCATGGTGCCCGCGGCGTACACGGGTTCGACCGTGATCGAGCTCGGGAACCTCATGAGCGAGGGCGACATCATCATCGACGGCGGCAACTCGTACTACCGCGACGACATCGACCGCGCCGCGCAGCTGAAGCCGAAGGGGATCCACTACATCGACGTGGGCACCTCGGGAGGCGTCTTCGGCCTCGAGCTCGGCTTCTG